>JBATNE010000313.1:0-22000 GCA_049290195.1 Candidatus Zixiibacteriota bacterium | reverse complement strand
GGTCTAGGCATTGTGGGACGGCTCTCGATGGTGACTCGGCTGGAAATCATGCCGCTTCGAAATAGTTATGTCACCTATGGTGGCCATGGCGGGTTCTCAAAGCGATCCACCATGTTCTACGGCGGGGTGAATATTGGAGGGGAGCAGGGGGCGATCCTCTGTGTGGCGTCGGCAGCAGTGGCCGGGGTTGTAATGCTCTCAGCTCTCAATCATCATGAAGTCGTTGTCTCCCCGATGGTGCGGTGAGGGGGATGGACAAAGCTAAGTGAAAAAGGCAGGAGCGGGTAGCTCCTGCCCTACGAACTGCATCGTTCAGTTTCTAATTCTTTCCAAGATCCCCCAAACAATCAAAATTCACGTCCGGGCCGGTTACACCTTCGAGGTTCGGGCCTTTGGGTAGCGGAATCTTCGTCGGTTCAAGCTGCTCAAGCGTCTTGGAGTCATACAGGCGGCCGTTGACCATCGTGTACAGAACATTCTCCGACTGATAAAGGTCCTTGAGAGGGTCGCCATCGATCACAATAATATCTGCCAACAATCCGGGTTGGATACTTCCAATTAGCTTGTCCAATCCAAGGGCGCGGGCACCCATCCAGGTGGCGCAGCGCAGCGCTTCGTGGTTGGTCATGCCCCCTTGACCGAGCATCCAGAGTTCCCAGTGTGCACCGAGTCCCTGCAACTGACCATGGGCGCCAAGTTCGACATTGCCGCCTCGATGCAATACATCCGTCACAGATTTGGAGACGATGAATTGGTGATATTCTGAATCCGGCGCCATTACTCTGCGAATGGAGCGGGGGTCGAGGACCACACGCGGGACAAAGTGCGAGAGGCGTTCATTTTTCCAGACATCGGAGTGCTGGTACCAGTAGTTCTCGCCAAAAATGCCGCCGTATTCGACTATGAGTGTCGGGCAGTAGCCGGTATTCCATCGGCCGAGAATATGTAGCTCCGGGTCATACAACGGCGCGACCGGAATATCATGTTCTATAGTGGTGTGACCGTCGATTGCCTGGGTAATATTGTTGTTAAGCGTCGAGCCGCCCTCAGGGACAACTTCGATTCCGAGATCATACGCCGCCTTGATCACCTGCTGGCGCTGTTCGCGGCGGGGCTGGTTGTAGCTCTTAACGGAGAACGCTCCCCACGCGGCAGTTCGCTTAATCGCGCTGACAGCATCATCAAGATTGTTGATGACAGTCTTAAAACTACCCTCGGCGCCGTACAGAATTGTCCCGGTACTGAACGACCGAGGACCAATTCGCTTACCGGCTTTGAGCAGCTCCGATTCGGCAAAGATCATCTGGCTGTTATTGCTCGGGTCGTGCATGGTGGTAACACCGAAGGCGAGATTGGCAAGGAACGACCAATTGCGCTGGGCATAGACATCGTTGTTGTCGCTGCCGGTATGGGCGTGCGTGTCGATCATGCCGGGCATGAGGGTCTTGCCGGCGACATCGATGACCCTGGCACCCTTTGGGACAGGGATTTTGTCGGATGGGCCGACTTCAACAATCTTGTTTCCCTTAATGTGCACGACGCCATTTTCGATGGTCGACATATCATTCATCGGGAGAATGCGGGCGCCGACAAAATAGAGATCGGTGGTCGGGATGTCGGCCGGTTCGTCCCATCCGACAAAGAGGGAATCAGGTTTCGGTTTCGCGGTCGTGTCGGTTGGATACAACTGTGCGACCGGGACATGGTAGATATTCGGGCCGAGACTCCACTGGACAGATTTGGAATCGGGCGACCAGGTGAGATAGGTGCCGGCATCTTTTGAGAGCTTCTTCACCGGGAGGCTAGTCATCTCCGGACCGATATCGATCGGTACATTAGCCTGCGGGAATGGCACGACATACGCCTGCCAGAGTTCTTCGAACGCCAGCCACTTCTGATCGGGGGAGAGGCGGAAATCGACCGCCCGTTCAGAGGTCGCTAAGACGCGGCGATCTGAGCCGAGAAGATCGAAGCTAACCAATGCGGACTTTGACCCCTCACCGGACTGGATAAGTATCCTCTTGCCGTCAGAGGAGAACCGCGGATTGGAGCCTTCGCGGGTTACCAATCTCGGTTCGCCTGGCGATTTAGTGTCTACGACATAGATCCCCTGATCCTCGGAGAAGATTCTGCCTCTGTATCCGTCGCCGCCACCACGCTGGAAAACGACCGAATTGCCATCGGGGGAGAACTGAGCGGTCACATAGTGGCCGGGACGGGAGACGATTGTCCTTGCGGCACGGCCATCGAGTCCGACCACTTTGATGCGTCCACCCAGTGTGTCATTCCAGGTGACATAGACGATTGCCTTGCCGTCGGGGGACAGGGATGGAGCGAATTCGAACTCATCGGTTTGAGATGTAATGCGAGTATGTGCTCCGGTCGCGAGATTCTTCTTGTGGAGATAACCGAGCGCCTGGAAGACGAGAGTGGAGCCATCGTTGGTCATTTGGGGCCAGCGAATGACTTTGACCGGGAAGGTCGGACCGCCAAAATTCTGTGGGAAGCGGACGGCTTTTGCCACCACCTGAGAGCAGTGTACTTTGAACGGGATTTCAGTAGGCGTGCCGGTCACGGCGTCGACTCGCCAGATTTTTCCTTGGGCGAAGATGACGATCGATTTGCCCTCGGGCGTCCAGCCGAAACCAGGGTAGACACCGAAGAGAGTCCAGGCTTCCTGCTGATCCCAGTCGAGGCCATTCCACAGATGTTTGATGACGCCGGAGTCGAGGTTGAAAAGGGAGAGAACTGATTTGCCGCGTACGCGACGCACAAATGCCATGGTTTTGCCATCGGGGCTGATCTGGGGACGACAGGCGCCGCCATTGATATTGATCAGATTGGCGATTTCACCGGTGGCAATGTCGAGCCGACGGATGACAAATATCGTGCCGTTCGGGTTCTTGTTGTATTCGAATGACTCGCCCGGTGACATGTCTTCGGACCAGTACAGGTACTTGCCATCGGGAGAAAAGACCGGCTCATTGGCGTCCATTTGTTCGTTTTTGCGCTTGGTGAGACCGATGCCGGAGCCGCCATCCGGGACGTTGTACATCCACATCTCGCCGGCACCCATGCTTCGTCCGCTGGTGAAGTGCTTCTTGGCGACGATGTATTGCCCACTGGGATGCCACACGGCATTATTGAGCAGACGGAATGACTCTTTGGTGATCTGATGTCTGTCAGAACCATCGGCATTCATCATCCAGATATTGTCGCC
Organism: Candidatus Zixiibacteriota bacterium; assembly: GCA_049290195.1. Classification (GTDB taxonomy): domain Bacteria; phylum Zixibacteria; class MSB-5A5; order GN15; family FEB-12; genus FEB-12. The sequence continues at coordinate 18,780 of JBATNE010000313.1, read as the reverse complement.
GCCGCCACGGTCGGAGCAGAAGAGGATTTTCTTGCCATCGGGAGACCAGCGCGGCTGGACCTCGTACGGGATCCCTCCGGAAATTAATGTCCCGGTGCCGCCGGTAATGGGCATTGTGTAGATATCGCCGAGAATATCAAACGCGATCAATTTGCCATCGGGAGAGACATCGAGATCAATCCAGGTTCCTTCGGTGACATCGAAATCGAGTGTGTCACTCGGGATATGGGGAACCGAGACATCCCACTTGTTTTTGCTCGTGTCTTTGGCGGGGGTCGGTGCGATATCAGCACCCAGGACAGGAATCGTTGCAAAAGTTAGGACTGCGGTAAGGAACACAAGAATGGATCTTCGGCGCTGCATAATCTCTTCTCCTTTGGAATGGCCGGACGGCGTAGTCCAGCCAATCACTGCATTCAACGAAGAATAGATAATTCTGAATAGGGAACGGGGAAAGCGATTTTTGGAATCGCTACGAATTCGCTCTTAAACCGGCCTTTAACTGGGGAGATGGAGCAGGTCGAGCATGCCGAGCCGGTCGACCACGGTGACGCCTGCAACATTTGAGTTGGCGGCGGTGATCATGGCTTGAGCGATCAGTTCGCCCTTGATCGGCAGAAGGCGGCGGGCACGGCCGCGAAACAGGAAGGACCAGAAATTGAATGTCGCGAGCGCCAGCTTCTCTTTGAATCGCTGTCGGTCGACACGTCCTTCGATAAACGAGGGGCGAAAGAGAAAGGTCGCATTGAATCCAAGGGCCTTGGTCTTCTCCTCGACCTCACCTTTGAACTTGATGTACCATTGACTGGAGTTGTGATTGGCTCCCAGAGAGCTGACCAGGCAGACGGTGGTGGCTCCGTTTGATTTGGCGATCGCGGCTATTTCAGACGGATAGCGAACGTCAATGTCATAGTAGCGGTCGCGGTCCGTCGTTTCGCTATTGGTCGTGCCGATGCAGAGGAAGATATGGTTGGCCTTGATTCTCTCGCGTACGGAGTTGAGTTTGTCGAATTCGACGATGACGGTGGTGAGTTTAGGGTGCGCCAACTGAATGGGTCGGCGCACCAGAGCGATTACGTGTGAATAGGAATCATCGGCGAGCAGGAGCTGTACGCAGTGTCCGCCCACGAGACCAGTCGCACCCGCGACCAGAGCTGTTTTCGTTCCCACGAACGACAGCCTACTTGAATATCTCGGCGAAGAACTGCTTCATCGCTTCCCACGAGCGGGCATCGGCAGAGGCGTTGTACGCCGCACCTTTGCTCGGGTCGTTGCCCGCATCGGGATCGGTGAAGGAGTGGACCGCGCCGCTGTATTTGACCAGCTGCCAATCGACATTGGCGTCAGTCATTTCCTTCTCGAATCCGGCGACAACATCGGCCGTGACAAACGGATCAGCCGCGCCATGGAGTACGAGCACCTTTCCTTTGATGTTTTTGGCATCGGCAGGAGTGGGAGTGTCGAGCGAACCATGGAAACTAACGATACCGGCGATCGACGCACCGCTTCGACCGAGTTCCAGAGCGCACTTGCCGCCGAAACAATAGCCAATTGCGGCAACTCGCGAAGAGTCAACATTCGGCTGCGCCAGTAGCGTTGCCAGGCCGGCATTGGCACGCGCACGCATGAGCGGACGATCCTTGCTGTAAATACCGGATGTTGCTCCGGCTTCCTGAGGATCGGCAGGTCGGACTCCCTTGCCGTAGATGTCTGCGCCGAACGCGATATAGCCCATCGCGGCAAGTTTCTCGCAGCGCATCTTGACATATGGACCAAGGCCGGTCCAGGCGTGGAAAACGAGCACTCCCGGGCGTTTGCCGACTGCGGCATCGTCCCAGGCAAGGTACCCTTCGAGTACTACATCCCCCTGTTTGTACTCAACGGTTTTGGTCTGAATCTTGGCCTGCAAAGACGCAGCTGCCATAATAATCCCCATAATGATGACAACGGAACGCTTCATTATTCACTCCTGTGATACTTCCCGGATCCTTAGTTCTTGAGTTCTGAGGTACAGAATCCACAGCGGGTGGCTTTGATCGGCACGGCGGAACAGCAGTGCGGGCATTCTTTCGTCGTCGGAACGGCAGGTGCCGGTGCCGGCTGTTCACGTTTCATTCTGTTCATGGCCTTAATCATCAGGAACACCGCGAAGGCTACGATAACGAAATTGATGATGGTATTAATAAAGAGGCCGTAGTTGATCGTGACTGCGCCGGCGGCCTTGGCTGCCGCAACCGAAGCGTAGGGAGCCGCCTGGGCACCTTCTTTGAGTACGAAGAACAGGTTCGAGAAATCGACATTGCCCATAAGCAAACCAATCGGCGGCATGATGACATCGCCGACAAGCGATCCCACGATAGGTCCGAACGCGGCGCCGATAATGATACCGACGGCCATGTCCATCACGTTCCCCTTCATTGCGAACTCTTTGAATTCCTTCAGCATACTACGTCGCTTCCTTTCCATTAGATTCTCGCTGCGTGGGGCGCTCGACTCTTTGTCGAAAGTCAATTGCTCCACGTTACGCTACGGCGACTCCTGCCCGGGGGTCAGCACTCATGTCAAAACGAAAATCGACAGGTAGTCATTTCATTGATACATCGGAAATTACACACAGGGGCCGGGCCGGTCAAGCGAAACATGGCCCAGAAAGGTCATGTATTAACACACGCACAGGCGAGGTTTGAGGATTGACAGCCGGAACGAACGCGCTGTACATTATTGAAACTGTCATGGCATGAAGGAGCGCATATGAGAATCGGGTTGATAGCAATTCTAACGGTCGCACTCGCCCTGCAAATTGCCGGGTGCGGCAAATGGAGCAAGTCGGAAAAGGGTGCCGCCATTGGTGCGACCACCGGAGCGGTGATCGGCGGTGTGATCGGCAACAAGGCAGGTAATACGGCGGTGGGGGCCATACTTGGGGCCGTTGTCGGTGGAGCCGCAGGAGCCTATATCGGGCACCAGATGGACAAGCAGGCCGAAGAGATGAAGAGAGATCTCGAAGGGGCCAAGATCGAGCGAGTCGGTGAAGGGATCAAGATCACGTTTGAGTCAGGGATTCTGTTCGATGTCAATTCGGCGACCGTGCGACCGGCCGCGCAGGAGAACCTGACCAAGCTGGCGACTATTCTGAACAAGTATCCGGACACCGATATTCTGGTCGAAGGGCACACCGATTCGACAGGGACGGAGCAGTACAATATGGAATTATCCAAGCGCCGCTCCGAATCGGTGGGTAATCTGCTTATTGGCAAAGGGGTAGGAGGCACACGGTTTCAGCTGGTCGGATATGGTGAAACGCAGCCGGCGGACAACGGCAATACTGTCGAGTCACTGCAGAACAACCGCCGCGTTGAGATAGCGGTCTTTGCCAACGACAAACTGAAAGCAGCCGCGAAAGCGCGGGGATAGAAAAATTTCGTGAACTAATTCACATACGCGCTTGTTGTATGAAACAGCCATGTTCGAGAAGTTCGAATATGGCTGTTTCGCAAATAGTTCGAGCTGTCCGGAAGTTCGGAGGAATGTGTGACTGAGCGACATCGTGTAGTGATTGTTGGCAGCGGATTTGGCGGACTGGGCGCGGCCAAGGCGCTCAAGCGGGTCCCGGTCGATGTGACCGTCATTGACAAGCGGAATTTTCATCTCTTCCAGCCACTCCTCTATCAAGTCGCGACCGGCGGACTCTCGCCGGGTGATATCAGTGCACCGATTCGAGCGGTACTAAAGCACAATAAAAATACGCGCGTGTTGCTGGGGGAAGTCACGAATGTAGACTGCAAAAGTCGTTTGGTCACGCTGACAGACGGCGGTCAAGTTCCGTACGACACCCTCATTGTGGCTACCGGAGTGAGCCACGATTATTTCGGACACCGGGATTGGGAAAAGACTGCGCCTGGACTCAAGACTATCGAAGATGCCACCAATATTCGGGCACGGATATTTATTGCATTCGAAGCAGCTGAGCGGACAACCGATCCGGCCTTGCGTGCAGCGTACCTGACCTTTGTCGTGGTCGGCGGCGGGCCGACCGGGGTGGAATTGGCTGGGGCGCTCGGGGAGATTGCCCACGATACCCTTAAGAACGACTTCCGCACGATTCAACCTGAGAGCGCACGGATCATCCTGGTCGAGGGTAACGAGCGAATCCTCATGGCGCACGCGCCAATCCTGTCGGCCAAGGCGGAGCGATCGCTCAAACGGCTCGGTGTTACGGTTGTAAAGAACCAGTTTGTTGTCGGTGTCACTGACCGTGGCGTACTGGTCAAATCCGGAAACGAGACCTATTCGATAGACTCCAGGACTGTCCTGTGGGCAGCCGGTGTAACAGCATCACCGCTGGGCAGAATGGTAGTCGCCGGTGACACGACTCTACTCGATCGCGCTGGCCGGGTCAAAGTTCTCCCTGACCTCTCCATTCCGGGCAATCCGTCCATACTCGTGATTGGGGATCTGGCGGCGCTTGTCGATGACAAGGGGGAACCGCTTCCGGGTGTTTGTCAGGTGGCGATGCAACAAGGGAAGTATGCCGCGCATGTCATAGCTCATCGGCTGGCAGGAAAACAGAGCAAACCGTTCCGATATTTTAACATGGGGATCATGGCAACGATCGGCCGTGCAGCCGCAGTCGGCAATATTGGACCGCTCAAGGTGTGGGGGTATCCCGCCTGGCTGGTGTGGCTCTTCATTCACTTGATGTACCTGGTGGAATTCGAGAATCGTCTGCTCGTCTTTGTGCAGTGGGCCTGGAGCTATATGACATTCAATCGAGGGGCGCGCCTGATAACCGGCGACACGAAGGTCTCCGATTTCGGTAATTCAGACGTTCCAACTGTTCCGTCTGGAACTGAACTGAAACAGCCGATGTAGCGACTTGAATCACCTACTTGAATGTCCACCAAACAGTACTGATTTAGTCTCCCTTTGGCTCATTCTAAGCCATTATTAATCAAGCCATTACAGATATTTTTGGTTATAGCCAATCAAAGCGCAGATTGGCACTGATCTCGCTTATAAGCAGAGTGTCGCCTGACGGCATTGAGGAAGGATTGAGGGGGGAAGATCAGGTGACAGGGGGAGGGCTCGGAGGATTAGGGGCTAGTTTTTCGAGACGACCTTGAGGGGGCTAAATTCGAAAAGGGGAGCTGCTTAGTAGTGGGGGTCATGTCGGGACTTGGGGGCAAGTCCTGAGTAGCGAACCGAAGAGACAGCCTATGATGCCGATAGGCTGTCTCTTTCCTTTATATCGTTTTTCCATTTCGATTCTTTTCTTCACTCACACCGGAAGACATGGGCTTCACTCATGTTGCGCGCCTATCCACACCGCACATTTATCTTGCCGCTTACTCGCCGGAACGATACCCTTTCACCGGAGTCATGAAGACTCATACTTGGGCAACATTACGACACAAGGGCAATCGCAATGCGCATCCTCTGGCTTCGAGCCGACTATCTCTTTCCTCTGACCACGGGCAGCCGGATTCGGAGTTATAGTCTGCTTTCCCGCATTTGCGGCGAGAACGAACTGGCCTATTTTGGCTTTCACTCGCCATCGACGACCGGACTCGGCGACGAGATCACCCATTGTGTGGGAAAGGTACAGACGTTGCCGAAGGAGGTTGAGAAAACCACCGGCGGAGATGTCTACTTTCGAGTGGCGGCCAATCTTCTCACTGCCCATCCGTATTTCACCCGGCGAAACCGGAGTTCCGAGTTGACGGCTCGGGTATCCGCTTACGTGAAAGAGCACCGACCAGATGTAATCGTGTGTGATGGTCTGGACAGCAGTCTCAATATCGACTTCGGGATGAACATTCCGACGGCGCTCTATCATCACAGTATCGAGACGCACTTGTGGCACCAGCGGTACGAGACGGCGACCGGGTCGCTGCAGCGTTCGTATTTCAATTATGAGACCAAGCGAATGGCAGCGTTCGAATCGGATATGTGCAATCGGTTCGATCTGATTATCACGTCATCTGCCCGCGACACCGAGGCACTCAAACGCGAGTTCAATGTGCGGAAGCCGATCTCGGTAGTACCAATTGGCGTCGATTGTACTTATTTCCGTCCAGACCCGCTCTATCAGGTGGTGCCGCGTCGCCTGGTCTTCTCCGGCCGGATGGATTTGCTGTCCAATATCGATCAGTTGTTGTGGTTTGTTTCGGAAATCTATCCGCTGGTGAAGCGACAGTATCCGGACATCAGCTTTGTAATCGCCGGGCGTGATCCTGCCAGCGAAATAGTCACGCTGGGGCAGAGCGATCCGAGCATTACGGTCACCGGTTCGATTGACGATATCAGGCCATTTGTAGCCAGTGCCGACATCTATGTCGTGCCGCTTCGGGTCCCGGGCGGAACCCGTGTGAAGCTGTATGAGGCGATGGCGCTCAAGCGACCGATTGTGTCGACATCGCATGGGTGCGACGGGCTGGAAGTTGTTCCCAACCGTGACTTGCTGGTAGCCGACACGCCGCGCGATTTCGCTCAGGCGATCATCAGCCTGTTGTCTGACCAGCATCGCAAGGAGGCTCTGGCGGAGCAGGGGTGGCGACTGGTCAATCGTCAGTGCGATTGGTCCATTCGGGCGGCCCAATTCCTTGAACGACTTCAATCTCTGGCCGATTCCGCCAAACGCAGTTTGTGATTTACACCGCGCCGGTCGAAGACGTACCTTTCTGTTATAACAGCCCTTAAACGCAGGCGGGATTGATCAGTCATGCTGTCATCGTATAGTCATAATTCGCTCCATACATTCGAAGAGTGTCCGCGCCGTTACAAATTCACCTATATCGAGAAGATCGAAGTTCCGGAACGGGTCACGGCTGATCTGTATCTGGGTAACGCCGTGCACCGGGCGCTGGCGCGCCTGTATGAGATGGTGCAGAACGGCGTGACGGTCAGTCTTGACGATCTGCTCAGCTACTACCGCGCCGAATGGGAGAAGCCGGAGAGGAATCAGATTGTCGTGACCAAAGAGTTCATGACGGTGGATGATTACATCAAGAGCGGCGATGACATGATCCGGACATATTACGAGCGCCACAAACCGTTTGCCGACGCTCGGGTCATTGGGATTGAGCTGGACCTTCATGCAGCACTTCCAAATTCTCCATACAAGATTCGGGGACGGGTGGATCGGCTGACTCGTCGGTCGGACGGAGTGGTTGAGATAGTCGACTACAAGACCGGTTCCGTGTTTCCCCGGGGTGGGCGCGATCCCAAATTTCTGGATCAGATGGGGCTGTATTATCTGCTTGTGACGGAGAACTACCCGGATCTTGGGCCGATCGAGCTGATTCAGTATTATCTCAAACTTTCTGAGACAGTTCGGTTGCAAATGACCGAAGATGATCGCGAACTGGTAGTGGAGCGGATACGAGGAATTGTCAAAGCGGCGCTGGCGGCGGAGCGACTGGACAATTTCCCGGCGATTGAAGGGCATACCTGCGACTATTGCCAGTATATCAAATTATGCCCGGCCAAACGGCACCGCTTGATTTTGCAGAATGAAGCTGGAGAGCTGGATCAGAAGGAAAAATCGGCATCGGAGACAGCCGCGGATTTGGCGGCACGATATGTCGATGTCGATGCCCGAAAGAAGGAGTTGGAAGGGGAGCTTGAGGCGCTTCGCGAGGATCTGATCAAGGCGGCTCAGGAACTTCACCTGTCCAAATTCAAGGCGCCGGATGCGACCGTATCGGTTACGCTGTCGAATGACGAGAAGCTTCCGACCAAGAGCACGGATATGGAAGCGTACCTGGAGGTATCATCGCTGATTAGACAGTGGGGAATTGATGAAGTGCTGACGGTGGACATTCATGCACTTGAGAAGATGTATGCAACCGAGCAGCTGTCACCGGAGCAGATTGCGAAGATCAAGGAGTTCATCGTAGCGAAGCAATCAAGCCGGGTATCGGTTCGCCGCAACCGAAAGCAGGCGGAAGAAGACTAGTTCATTCGCTCATCGCCAAATAATAAGGCCCGGCAACCGGTGGTTGTCGGGCCATTCGTTTCTGATGCAGGAAGCGCTATTTCGCCACTCGCGATATAAAGACCGGTACGATCTCCAGATCTTTGCGCTCCTTAACGGTGGTCGTATCAGGGGGAGTCCCCTGGACCGAATCGGCGATGGCCATGAGAGAGTTGTTCGGGTGAACAGTTGTGGTGTCGACCACCAGTTTTTCAATTGGTTTGTGGTCGAGCGACGACACGAAAATGGTGGCAAGTCTACCGGATCCGGGTTCGAGGCGCTTGGCAGTACCACCAAAATTGGCAATCATGCCGAGCAACACGCACTGGATGGCAGTATCAGCGCGGAAGGCGTTGTAGGCAAAATTCTGGACTCTGCCACCGATAAAGACCGCGGAATCAGCCACAATTCGATTCAAGCCGGCAGTCATTCTCAAGGGCACAGAGAGTCCCACCACCTGTTCGTCGTTCGTATACGAAATAGTGATGGTCCAGTGCATGGGATCGACCTTGCCGATTTCAGCCAGGACGGTGTCCGGTTTGCCGAACTTGTCGACCTGAGCTCCGGCCATGGACGGCAGGATACAGAGGGCGGCTGCGAATAGAAATACCGTGAGCCAACGGTTCATGTTTCCTCCAGTTCTGTTATATCGCCAGTAGCTTCTTGTACACGCCAGATGGTCGCAGGATTCGTCACTTTTGGGGTGGCGGAGCAACATCGGTAAGCGACCGCTTCAATTCAGTAATTATAGCTTCGGCCCTGGTCGAATCGGCCAGTTTATCCCGGGTAATGGCGGCAGCGGCAACAGCGGCTCGCTGACCCATTTCAATGGCGGGGAACTTGTGAAACAGCTCCAGCAGCTTGGTAACCGCTCCACTCCAGTCGGCGCTTCGTCGTTTCAGCTCCGCCTGGAAGGTCATCGCTCGGGCTTCGGTAGTGGTACCGGCGTTACGATCGGCGATTTGCTGGAAAAACGTATCAGCGCGGTCGTTCCAGCGGTCAGCTTCGACCGTCCTGCCCAGCTTTCGGAATTGCTCCCCAAGGTACAAATAGGTCGACATCGCTTCTTCCGTGCCGGCATAATTGTCGATCAGGAAACGATATTCCGATTCTGCCCGGTCCCAATTCCCTTCTTCATCGAACGACTTGGCTTTGGCAAGCTGTGCAACGGGATTGGAAGCGTAGTAGGTCGGGAAATTCTGGTTGATGGTTGTCAGGATTCGACGAGCCTCTTCGTACTTCTTTTCCATCATGAAGACCAGGCTCTTCTTGAAGTCGACAACCGGCCGCATCATGGTGTCGGGGCCAACGAGGGTGGCTGCTGCGGCGTCGTAGAGAGCGATGGCGCTGTCATAGAGCTGAAGTTTGCCGGCATAGACATCCCCGATCCTGATTCGTGCCTCCCAGCTAATCTGGCCGGTGGAATCAGTCAGGTGGCCGAATTCGCCGATCGCTTCGCGCCAATTGTTGCGGTCGGTAAAGAGCGCAGCAAGATTGGCGTGGGACGCCACCGCAAGTTTAGTGTTGGCAAATCGCTCGACGAACAAACGATAATAGGTGATGGCATTGTTGAACGACGCAATTGCCTGAGCTGAGTCCCCAATCTGGGAGTAGATGCTGTACATGTGCGCCGGGAGATTGAAGACATTGAATATGACTTCGCCGGATCGATCGACGGGCGGGTCGGTCAGAGCCAGGGCTTTGTTGTAGACAACGACCGCGCTGTCCCATTCCCCTCTGGCTTGATAAGCCTGGCCGATGTTGACCCAGATGACGGCCGATTCCAGCGGCGGAAGAGATATCTTGCTGGAAAAGTCGGCCAGAAGTTTGATGCACCCGTCATACGATCTGCTGCTAAACAGAAACTGACTCAATCGGGTGGTGGATTGAAAGGCGAGTTCTTCGAGTTCGGTGCGGACTTGCTTGTCAGATGATGGTGACAGCGAATCGATAGCGGCCAGGCAATAGCGAGAAACATCGGCGAAACCATCCTGAAGACTCTTCATGACAGCCGGATCCCCGAGTTCCCTCTTGATCTGGGCGTTTTGAAGTTGCCGTTCTACCAGGTGGAGTTTCTTCTCCGCAGTATACCGAAGTTTGAGGTCTTTCTGGCCGGAACACCCGCTTGCGACTATCGCGCACAACAGAAAAGCGAGTGCCAATCTGGGGATAGAGAACGTATGCATAGTTGATTTATCGGTTCCTATTACTTTTTGAATACCATGAAGATAGAAGCTTGGCAGGAGGGCGGCAAGCTTAAACTGACAGTGGGGAGATGACCGGTTGAATTCAAGGGCGGAGGCATACAAAAAGCCCGTCTAACGACGGGCTTTCTGCAAAACGCTTCGAGACAGTAGTAATCTTAGCGAGCGCGACGACGGATCAAACCGGCACCGGCGAGGCCAAGACCAAGCAACAGCATGGTGGTCGGTTCCGGCACGGCATTGTAGGTCTCTTCCATCATGTCGTTTCCACAACCAACGGCGGTATGGAAGCTGAGGGAGGAGAAGTTTCCGCCGAGGAGGGCGCGATCAAACTTGAATTCCCACACATACGTGTCACCGTTACCGGGAGTCATATAGTTGGTTTCCAGTCCGGAAGCAAACGAGCAGTAGGTCTGAACGTCGCCGATCTTGGACGCATTCCCGCCGACTTCGAAAGCACCGACCTGATTTCTGATCGAGCTGTAGCTGTAGTAGCTGCCGGCGTCCTGCTGAATGTAGTTCCAGCTATTGTTTACCTGGTAGAACCCGAGGTTGCCGGAAGCAATGTTCTGAACGTCGATAGCATACTGAAATTTGTCACCGCCGTTAACGCCGATGAAGATATCTCCCTGGCGGAAATTCTGTTTCCAGGTCGGGGAGTAGGCGTTGTAGCCAAACGAATTGGCCATGGCGATATATACGTAGTTGGCATCTTCACGAACCTGCAGACCTTCGAGGTCATAATGCTCGCCACCTTCGCCAAGTCCACCCGGGGACGGTCTGTAACCGATACCGCTCGGATAGTTAATCGGCGCCCAGTTGTTGTTGTGATCAAACGGGGACGAACTACCGAAGATTGAATTCTGGTAGGTGAAGCTGAATGCGGAGCTGGAAACTAAGAGTACCAGGACCGCGACTGATAAGAGAATCTTTCTTGTCATTTACCTATCTCCTAAAGCGTTTTTTGGATATATGTCCGAGCTAAGTTTAAGCAATTGTTATGCCATCAGTCACATTTCGCCTGGCGGCAGACATAACAAGTTGTGGACCAATAAGTTAAGTTTTGCGTGGCGACTCTTTTTCGGGGAATCCAGCCCTTTTGTGCGCAAGCAGCTGCACATAAGGTCACGAGCCGTTCAGATAATGACGGTTATCGCATGTCTCAAATGGGGTTAAGAGGTTGCTCGTGGGCAAAACAAGCCTACTCTGGTTGTCATTCCGCTGCCAATGTGGCACTGGGAATTGAGCAGCAAAAACTGGCCAGAAAAGCGCCAGAAGTCGAATCCGCCGGGTTAGTAGAAGGAGGATACTAATCCATGACGTCACCAACTGGCAATTCCGTTCACCAGACTACCATCCCCTGGCCGCGACTCGGAGAGCGAGTCAAACTCGGGGGGCAATCCAAATTCAAAACTTCGGAAGCGCTTGAAAGAGTACTTCGAATAACGCCCGACGATATCGGCACTGGTCGATATCGAGTGATGCTGTATCGATTTCTGGCCAATCAGATTCCGATTGTGAGCGCATGTATCTGGACCTGGGTGAGGCTGGCATCGGCAGCCGGTGAGTTCAGAGTCGAAACCACCCGAGATGACCATATCAACGGGCGGGCGCTGGATCGGCTGAAGAAACTGTCCGACCGGCTGTACTGCAATCCGCTCGGCAATCGAGTGGGAATGGTGTCGCTTCTGCCGGAGCTCTTTACGGGATTATTCCGAGACGGGATTTTTGGCGCGTTTGTCACCGTTAGAGAGGATGGTTCGGGGGTGGATCGAATCATGCCGATCGATGCGCTCCGTCTGAATCGGGAATCAACCGATGTCGGTTTCAAGCTCGGTTATGAAACCGAGGGCAGGACGATCGATCTGGATCGCGCCGATTTCTATTATATCGCGCTTACCAATTCGCCGTCGGAACCGTTTGGTCGATCAATTCTCCAGCCGGTGCCGTTTGTGTCGTACATCGAACAACAGCTGGTCTCGGACATGCAGCGCTCGACGCATAATTCCGGATATACTCGACTTCATGTCAAAGTAGCGCCGCCGGAACGGATGGCGGGCGAATCGGACACGGCATACACCGACCGGATCAACGGCTATTTCGATGCCACGGTCGACATGATCAAGGGGTGTGAGGTGGATGACAATCCGGTCACCTGGAACAATGTCGAGATCGCGTATATCGGGCCGGACAAATCACGGGCTGTCACCAACAGCTGGTTCATGAATCACCGGGCGATGATCGAAGATATCTGCGCCGGTACCAACCTCGCGCCGTTCTTGCTCGGCTATTCCTATGGCGCGACTACCACGTGGTCCAATTTCAAATTCGATATTGTGATGCGGCAGGTTCGGTCGGTCCAGGCGGAAGTCGCGCACTTTCTTGAGTGGATAGGGAATATTGATTTGGCTCTGGCCGGGATCGATGCCCGGTGTCGATTCGTGTTTGACAACAACTTCGCCTATCAGGCGGTTGACCAGGTGGCAATTGATTCCAAGCGGATCGAGAATCTGCTGAAGTCATTCCAGGCGGGATTGCTGGACGAGGAAACGGCGCGAGAAAAACTGGGGCAACTGCTTTGAGTCTGACCAGCGAAGAGTGGCGCCAGGGGGCATTGGACCCAGCGTTCTTTGCATCGGCGGTGCTCAATGTGGATTTGCATCCAGGGCAGCGACTCTGGCTGGAGAATTCCCATGCCCGGGAGAATCTCCTGGTGACCGGGAACCGGTGGGGGAAATCGTTTGTCTCCGCGGTGAAGCTGATTCACCATGCTCTGTATCGGATTCGCCCGCTCGATTTCGACCGAGCCGATCGATACCGTGCGGTGGTTGCGTCAATCACCCAGGATCAGGCCAATCTCGTCTTTCATCAGGTGCTCCAGCTATTGAGGCGATCCGAATTCACGATCAGTCTTGTGGAAAGCATGCAATGGCGGCCGTTTCCGAAAATCGTGTTTGGGAACGGGGCGACGATTGAAGCACGGTCAACTCAGAATCGCGGGGAACACCTTCTCGGAAATGATTTTGACCTGTTCATATTCGATGAAGTTGCTTTTGAGCAGTACCCGGAGTATGTCGTGGAAGAAGTCGTGTTGATGCGGCTGGCTGATCGCGAAGGAAGGCTTGATCTCGTCTCAACACCCAACGGGAAGAACTGGTTCTATACACGGGCCAATGAGATAATGGATGGAGGTCGACCGGGATATTTTCAATCCGGCGACAGCCGTGACAATTGTTTCATTTCGCGGCACTATCTCGATGAGCGGGTGGAGCACTTTTCGGAGAGCCGGCTCCAACAGAACATCATGGGGCAGTTTGTTGACTCCGGCGGCGAGATTCTCACCGGTGCGGCGATCGATGCAGCGCTGGCAGCCGCGCAAGTGCCCATTACCTTCAATGAAGTGGCTGCGCATCGCTATATCTCCGGCTGGGATCTGGCGCGGAAGAAGACGGCAACCGTGGGAATCACGGTGGAGGTTCTTGATGGCTTCGCGCGAGTCGTTGCGCTGGAGCGGTTCAAGAATGTCGATTGGACAACGGTGATTTCACGAATCGAAGAGCGACAGCGGCGATATCCGGGGGAGCTGGTGATTGATTCCACCGGACTTGGGGATGTGGTTGCTGATCAGCTGGCCGGATACCATCCGGTCAATGTCATTTTCACTCCTGCGGCAAAGGCGGAGCTGTTGACGCATGTGGAATTGTGTCACGCCCAGAAACGAGTGGCGTATGAACGATGGGAGCTGCCTGATGGACCGGGTCGGCGGTGGTCGCTGGAAGATGAACTTCGGCGCGCTCGATGGGACAGCAATTCTGACTGCGATGCACTCATGGCGCTGGGGCTGGCGTTGTGGCCGTTGCGCACGAGAACGTCGGGCGTGATTGCTCCACGTATAGGGAAGATTAGAAATTAAACGCCTCTTGAGGGAAGGTGCTCAAGAGGCGTGAAGGGAGGAGGAGGGTTGGGGTACTATTATGATTCCAACTGTCGATTCTTTCGATTCTTTCTCAAAGCGGCGATGCCCAGTCCACCAGCGACAAGGAGGAGCGTTGTGGGCTCAGGAACTGCTGCCGGATTATCTTCGGGCGGGCAGGACATGGTTGCGTCGGACTGGAAATTATGTTGTCTCGGGTCTGGAGGAATTACCGTCGTTGACTTACGCCCAGACTGATACGGGTAGTTAAATCCATACACGTCAGTCATGGTGAACGTCATAGCCAGGACGAACAGTATTCCAGCGAAGATCCACTTAAAGGGGGACCCGGCCTTACGTTCGTAGACTTTCATTTCCTATGCCCTTTCAACGAGCTTGCGCGATGTCATTTTTTACAAGGCTCTCAAGAGCAACATCTGTGCCTATCATTTGGACAGGGCCACGCGTGTCCATGTTATAAGTCTCATTATCAACAGGTTAAAGGAGAATTGGTAGACTCGGCGAACCCATTCTTAGAATTAATTCTGCAGAGCGTTGCACAAAAACAGTACCAAATCACGCCAGAAGCTGAGTTGGGCGGTGTATATGAACAGAAGTAGTGAGGGATCATGAAAGAACGATGTGCACTTTTGAACGCAGAATTGGTCTCGGGAACTGACAACAATGACGGGGACGACCTGATTCGTCTCATCAATGAAAATGTCAGGCCACCCGAACCGGTGACTGCCCAGGACATTCTGATACGATCCATGTATATCGTATCAGATGAAGTCAACAGCTACGGGGGGAGATTTCCGGTCGATGAACATGACCGTCTGGCGAGTCTGCTGATCGATTCGCCGGTACTGGTAGGGCATCGCAAGGATGGCCTGCCAATCGGCAGGACATTTCATGCCTGCGTGGTGGAGCGGAATGGTCGCCCCTGGGTGAGGAGCTATTTCTACTGGCTCAAATCAGTCGAAGGGGCGGAGACCCTCCGTGACAACATTGACAAAGGGGTTTACAAAGAGTGCTCGATCGGCTTCACCTATCTTTTGCCGGAGTGCTCGGTTTGTGGCGACGATATTCGGCGATGTCGCCACAATCTCTTCCAGAGTTACGGAACGGAGGGGAACGAGCGCAGTTGCCATTTCAACTATCGCAAGATTGAACGAGTGCTGGAAACATCGCTGGTCTTCAGAGGTGCTACACCGGGCACGGCCATGTCCAAGGATCTTGCGGTGGCGGAAGATCGTGGTCAGTCACGGCAAATGCTGTCGGGGGAATTGCCGATTCTGGAGGCGCTCGATCAATTGTCCGATGGAGCTTTGTATCTGGTCGTACCTCATTACGAGGGGAAGTTGCTTTCGGTCACCGGGGACGAGAGCGGGATCCTCATGGAAGACGCGCAGGGGAATGCACTGAAGATTCCGGAAATCGAGAAGGAGTTGGCTGTCGAGCCGTCAGGCTTTTCGCTATCCGGTAAGCTCGTGGGATATCGCGGGAAAGAACGGAGGACAAGCGGTGAACTCGATCGGTATCTGGCGACCGGCGCCGGGCCGATTACGAGAGTCGTTCTCTATCTCTATCCGGACCAGCCAAGTGGGCTAGCCGGCTCCAACAAACAAGAACGGTCCGTTCGGATGTTCCACCATGGAATCATGTCCAAAGAGGAGCTGGCGGAACGATCCGGGGAATTTGCTACGAAGCACGGGGTAGAGATATGGGAAGTTGGTCGTGATGGAAAACTAAGGGCGGGAGTTCGCTATTTGCCGAGGGCGGTCAGCGGGAAGGGTCGCAGCGGTTGTGACCTTCTTTTCGATCCACGAACCGGAACAGGATTCCTCCGGATCGATTCAGAGCACGCAGTGGATTGCTTTGCGGTCCCGGGGCTCCGGACATCACGAGTGCATTCCGGGGTCAGATACATTGCGAATGCAACATCGGACATTCCTGGAGGGAAACTGCGGCAATTGGCGAAGGGAGAGATCGTGGTCAAGACCGCCTCCGGCGGTTACCGGCTGAAGATCACCGGCAGCGACGGAGAACTTCGACTCCAGCCGACCAGATTGCACGGACAGGATCGATTCCTGCTCTACCTCGAGAGGGGGAATTGATGTTGGAAAGCAGAACACCTGAAAAGAAGCAGCGGCGCAGGGGCTCCAGCCACAGCGGGAAGGCTCGATCGGGTCAGAGTGAATCAGGCATCAGGCTAACCGGTCAGCTGATCAACTTTGTCATGATCGCTCTGACTATTGCGGCGGGGTACTTCATGACGATTCAATCGCTTCGTCTTGAGTTGGCCGGGAAAGCGGAGAACGTGACGGTAGAGACCCTGGACAAGAAGCTGGGAAACCTTGAAGTCCTGTTCCGGGAGGGTGGAATCAGCAAAGAGGAGTTCTTTCGATTCTCCCGCGACGTGGAGAGTCGACTGGCTCGCATTGAATATCACGTGAGTGGAACAACGGGAGTGAATCGTGAAGGAAAATAGCCAGACAGTGGAGCAAATGCTCGCGGACTTTCACAATGAGCAACTGCCGGTGATCGACTTTGATCGCCTGACCAACCTGCTCACCCACCAGGCGGGGGAGCTGCAAACGCTGAAGAAGGTGCGTCAGGAAGCCGAGATTCTTCGGGCCGACTACGAATCGCGAATCGGCGGGATGCTCAAGGCGATTGCCCTGGCGGACCGCAAGCGGGAGAGAATCGACGAGGCGCTTGAAATGGTCGAGTCGTTGGCGACCATGTCCAGTACGGAACTGGTGGCGTCGTATCGACAGATTTCCGCACGGTTTCGCGACAGTTTCCCGACAAGTTTCGGGCAACTGACGCCGGGCATGACAAAGCGCCCGCGCCAGTTTACCGAATTCAAATGATCATCGAGGGATAATCGTCCCGATCACTACCGGTCCATGCAATGGACCGTCAATTCGCATTTCACAGACAACATTCCAGAAGGGAGAGATCGCAATGGCGATACGAGATCAGAATCTCGATGCCGTGGCACCGGTGCTTGCCACGTTCAAAATCAAACAGAACACCGGAGTAGATGAACTCAAAGACGCACAGCTTGGCCAACCGGTGATGCTGACAGCCAACAACGAAGTTGGTTTGATCAGCGCCGGAGGACAACTACTGGGGAAACTGGTGGCTTTGACGCTGACCGATGCAGACAACGGCAAACGTCTGGCGACCGTTCAGATCGGCGGTATTTGCAGGCTGGCCATTTCGGCAACCTATCCGGTTGTAGGCAATCGCGTCGTGGGTGGAACGACCGGCACGATCAAACAGGCGCCGGTACTGGGAGGGTATGATCCGGCGGGCGGCAATGTCGCACGCGGGACGGTCCTTGAAGTGAACGGCACAACCGATTGCGTCATTTTGCTCAATTAGAGAGGAGGAACCATGGAGATGAATCAATTCTTGAATACGACGGCGTTTGCGAAACTTGCATCGCGGGAAACCCAGGAGCCGCACGTCGGTACGCTTGACCTCGGTCCGGCTTCCGGAATCGAAGTCAATCGTGATCTGTATCTTGAAGCAGAGGGGCGGGGGCTGTCGCTCTCCGAGCTCCTGGAGTGTGACGAGTACGATCCGAGTCCGCACGGCTCGCCGCTCGATGCCTTCGAGCGCCAGCTTCTGCTGGCAGGAATCCAGCTTGGCGGCAAGACTCCCACAACCGTGGAGCAGTTTTATCAGAAAGCGCCGGCGATGCTTCCTGAGTTCATGCGAAGAGAGATCATGAAGGGGCAGGCGATGCGTCCCGAACTTAGCAACCTCGTGGCAAGTTCGACCGCGGTAGCGACCAATCGGTATACCCCGCTCTTTATCGACACATCGAATGACAAGAAGTTCTCGCTGCGGCCGGTGGGGGAAGGTGCCGAAATTCCGCAACTGCTGGTGACCGAACAGACTCATGCGATCACGGTGTCCGACTACGGTCTGGCGCTTCGGACAAGCTATAAGGCGCTGCGTTATCGCTCTACCGCCCAGTTCCGGGTGCTGCTCTGGTACATCGGGTTCAAGATGCAGACGGACAAAATCGGGATGGTGGTCAACACGATCATCAACGGCGACGGCAATTCGAACAGCGCCAAGGTCGTGAACACGGCTTCGACCGGCACGCTGTCCTATGCCGATTTGGTCACGCTCTGGTCGAACTTCGCACCGTTTGAAATGACCACGATGATTTGTCATATCGACAAGTTGAAGTCGATTCTCACGCTGGCTGAGTTCAAAGACCCGCTGGCGGGATATCGATTCCAGCACAGTGGCGAGCTGTTCACTCCGCTTGGGGCGAATCTCGTGCGGTCGGACGAAGTTCCGAACGATCTGGTGATCGGTCTGGACAGTCGCTTTGCGATTGAACAGGTAATCACCCAGCAGCTCATGGTCGAATACGACAAGATTATCGATCAGCGCTTCGAGGAAGCGGTGATTTCGGAATCGGTCGCATTCGGCAAGGTAGTCAAGGAAGCATCAGTCGTGCTGGATGTCTCCTGGTAGCAGGCAATGCAGGGCGCCCCATTTCGGGCGCCCTGTCTGATAAAGGAGAAGGCATGTACAAGAAATTAACTGGGAGTACAGCTTCGCTTCCACTGGGCAATTCGCTCCAGACGCGGCTGTTCCGGATTCCGAGCGGGCAATATGCGGGGCGGCAGGTCGCCCTGGTGCAGACGTCGCCGACC
>JBATNE010000312.1:0-1549 GCA_049290195.1 Candidatus Zixiibacteriota bacterium | reverse complement strand
CTGCCGAACCAGGGCATGAGCTTGTGGTGTGCGATACTTGTAAGGGTTCTGGCCAAGAAGTACGAGTTTCTCAAACAATTTTTGGCAACATCCAGCAAGCCGTTACCTGTCAAAAATGTCGCGGTAAGGGCAAAATTCCTGAGATGAAGTGTAGTGTTTGTAATGCAACAGGAGTCGTCAGAACTTCTAAAAACATAAAGATTAAAATTCCAGCCGGTATTGATGACGGGTCAACAGTTAGACTTAGTAGCTATGGCGAGGCAACTGCTAATGGAAATAAAGGTGATTTGTATGTGCATATACGGGTTAGACCGCACAAGGAGTTCACTCGTGAGGGCGATTTAGTCTTAAGTAGAGTGCACATAGATATGGTTGATGCTGCTTTGGGTGTTGAAATTGATGTAGCGACAGTTGATGGGCCGGTTCGTATGAAAATTCCATCAGGCACACAGAACGGAACAGATTTTAAACTCAGCGGACATGGTGTGCCTCATTTAAGGGGCGATGCACGTGGTGCACACATTGTGACAGTGAATGTTGACACTCCAACAAAACTATCAAAAGAACAAAAAGAATTATTAGAACAATTCAAAGAAAACGTTAAGAAAGGCTGGTTTAAGTAGCCTAACATTGACAAAACATAAAAAATAGTGTACATTTAGTACGTGCCTACAAATACAAAAATAGATGTAAGAATAGATCCGGTACTCATGCCAACTAATAGTGGTGTTGAAGGTGGTGCTTTAGAATACGCACCTGATAATATTACAGAATATACAAATTTAAGGCTAAAGCAGCCCGGTGTTTGGGAAGAATTTTTAGCGAGTGAGCCGGATTCTTTAGAAGAACAAGAGGCAGCAAGAAAGTTAGCTAGTTTATTTATAGGAACTTCTGCAGTTCAACTAATGACTAGCGTAAAAGATAGGGATACAATATATAGAATTGAAGATTGGTTCACTACTCAATCTATCGAACTATATGGAACACAAGATCCTGTTGTTACAAGAGACGTTATGGCTGAAGATTTACGAATGTTTAGCTTGCTTAGCGTCTCGGAAGATTTAGAAAAATTACTAAAGATTTATGAAGATCTAGGAATTAAAGTAGAAGACAGAGTATCTAAAAGCGCTGAACGGGTCGAGAAAATGTCAGAAACGGACATAGAGTTTCACGAAATTACTCTGGAAGAATTCGGTTTTGTATTGGACTATTTCGATAAAAATAAGACCTACACAGCTACAGAATTAACTGAAATTGCAAAAAATGTAATGAATGAAATGCAGGATAGAGATAAGCGATGGGAAGGATGGAAAGTTACTACTAAAAAAGATGGTTCAATGGCCGTTAACACTAATTTAAAAGAGTTAAAAATTGGTGAAAAACGTGCACCTTCAGTAGGACTAGAAGCCGCCGCATCGCTAATTCATGAACTAGTTGCGCACATACAACGAAGCGTAAACGGTGAAAGTGCTGGCGATGCTGATTTACAACATGGTTTGTCAGAATATAACGAGTTCGAAGAGGGATTTGGTAGCTATATCGAATATCT
>JBATNE010000311.1:0-13276 GCA_049290195.1 Candidatus Zixiibacteriota bacterium | reverse complement strand
ATAGCATCACCGGCGCGCCCCTCGCAGGAGCGACAGTAAAAGTCCATAGAATCAACTACGGTGCGATGAGTGATCTCGGTGGGAAATTCAAAATAGGGTATGTACCCATTGGCGAGTGGTGGCTTGATGTGACTATGGTCGGTTACGCTACCAAGTCAATTGGTTATGTGACGGTGCGGGAGCATAAGACAACGAAGGTCAAGGTCAAGTTGGGGACGAAAAGGAAACAGGCCGGAACCATTCGTCTGAACGGAGAGGGAGAAGAGTGAATCCAAGAAGACTGTATCTGCTAAGAACGGTGCCACTCGTTTCCGTGCTTGTCCTCCTGTCTTGTGCCGGGGCCATGAGGATACCTGAGGCGGTCGGACAAATTCGGATTAGGTTTGCAGTGGACGAAGTCCGGGCTGACTCCAATGGCGAGGTCCGACTTCCCCTCTTGATCATCAATGAGGGGACGGAGAAAGCTGATCTGCCGATGTTTGATTCGCTGTTCCTTATTTGGATGGATCCACTAGATGCGGATGTCGATAAGAATGTACCTAAACAGGGACACATCGACGGAAGACACAAGGCGAAGGTGATTTTAAGGGCAAAGGATACACTTGGGATTGTACTGACTTTTCTAGAAACTGCTTTCCCGGCGGAGCTTGTGAATGGGCGTCACGAGTATGCCGTCAGCTACGATTGCGCGTACAAAATATCAGGTAGAGTAGTTAGGTGGTGGTTCCAGACGCCTGAACTGGCGTTGGTTAGCGGGACTTCAACAGATTCACACTCTGAAACCACAGCTGGAAGTATCCGGGGAATCGTGGTGGACCGTGAAAGTGGCAAGCCAGTGACTGGGATGGTGGTAACGGTCAAGGGGACCACTATCTCAGTATTGACGAAAGCAAGGGGATATTTTGAAGTATCAGGGCTGGAACCAGGCACATACACATTGGTCTTGATACACGCGGACTACACAACACTGGAATGTCGTGATGTTGTCGTAGAAACGAACAAATCTTCGAAGTTGCGATTGATGATGTACAAGAAGGAACCGCCAATTTAGACACACTGGACAAGCTGGGCCGGTGACGGTGGAGTGGCAAGGGGGATATTCGTAGGTCAAGAGTCCTGTACTCTTGACACCTGGTAACCAAGAGTCAAGACCACAGGGGTCTTGACTTTCGAAGGGGAAAGGAGACCGGGCCGTAGGGGGCATGACCTACGAGAGATGAGATTCGATTCATACTAGAATGTGATTTGAACCTGCTCCGGAATCAATTACGAATAAGTCATGTCAAACTTGCGCCGATACTACGCCGATGGGCTCTTCTATTTTGTCACATGTGTAACCTATGATCGGCAACCAATCTTAGTAGAAAACATCGATCTCTTCTGGCAGTCTATCAACAAATTCAGGGAAGACTCGTCCGAATTTCTTACAGCATGGGCAATTATGCCGGACCACTTTCATATGATCTTGTGTCCACGTGAAATGAATTTGTCGGAATTCATGCAACGCACGAAGCTGTCATTTGCTTCCAATTATCGGAAGCGACTTGGCTTGAGAGAAGGGCGGACTTGGCAAATAAGATTCTGGGATCATGTCATCCGTGATGAGGCAGATTTCAGAAGGCGACTAGACTACATTCACGACAATCCTAGAAGACACGGTTTGACGCAGACTCGCGAAGCGTATCCTCATTCATCGCTGGCCCAGTTCCTTGGTGACGACGAGTACCAACCGGATTGGGTAGCCGTTGAGGGACTGGATATCGAAGAGACTAGTGGGGAGTGATAAGTAGTTCGTAGGTCAAGAGTCCTGTACTCTTGACACTTTGTTGCCAGGCGTCAAGACCACAGGGGTCTTGACCTACGAAGGGAGCCAATGTCAAGACCGCAGGGGTCTTGACCTACAAAGGGGCTAGACGTCAAGACTGGGGGGCTTGACCTACGAGAAGACCGCCCTAAGGCTCCTAGCCCCCCCCACTTGACATCCCTGTCGGGACCACCTACCATTCGGCATTGAATAGAGCCAAAAAAATCACCCCTCAACAAACGGCCCGTCGGGCCGATAATTGTTTAGACGGCATAATGTTATAAAGGATACAATGCCCCCTTTCTCAGAACTCAAAAGAACCCATACCTGCGGCCAGCTCCGCGCAACCGAAATCGACCAGACAGTCCGGCTTAACGGCTGGGTCAATTCGTACCGAAATCTGGGCGGATTGCTCTTTCTGGACCTTCGGGACCGCTACGGCTTAACCCAGGTGGTCATCAACCCGGAATCGTTCGACCAGGCGATGCTTGTCGAAGCCCAGCGGGCCAGAACGGAATTCGTGGTCGCCGTCAAAGGACAAGTGCAACATCGGCCGGCAGGAACCGCCAACTCGAAAATCGCCACCGGCGAGATCGAAGTTCGCGCGGACGAATTTTACATTCTTGCGGAATGCAAGACGCCGCCATTTGAAATCACCGATGACACCAACGCCAATGAGATGCTTCGGCTGGAATACCGCTATCTCGATCTGAGACGGAAACCGATGCAGGAGAAAATGCGGATCCGTCACGAGACGACCATGGCGATCCGGAATTATCTATCTGGTCTTGGGTTCTATGAAATAGAAACGCCACTTCTCATGCGCTCCACGCCGGAAGGGGCGAGAGACTATGTGGTACCTTCGAGAGTACATC
The DNA here is from genome assembly GCA_049290195.1 of Candidatus Zixiibacteriota bacterium. GTDB lineage: Bacteria > Zixibacteria > MSB-5A5 > GN15 > FEB-12 > FEB-12. The sequence goes on along the minus strand of JBATNE010000311.1, from coordinate 10,597 downwards.
ACGGCAAATTCTACGCGCTGCCGCAGTCGCCGCAGTTGCTCAAGCAGATTCTGATGGTGTCCGGGTTCGACAAGTACTTCCAGTTAGCCCGCTGTTTGCGCGACGAGGACTTGCGGGCGGACCGTCAGCCAGAACATACTCAAATCGATATGGAGATGTCATACGTAACACCTGATGACGTCTTTGCCGTAATCGAAGGGTTGATGCCACACATATTCAAGACCGTGCTGAATATTCAAGTCGACGCCCCGTTCCAACGGGCCACGTTTGACGAGTGCATGAATCGCTGGGGAATCGACAAACCGGACCTTCGGTTCGGCATGGAAATAGTCGATTTCACCAAGCTGGTCGATGGCTGCGGGTTCAAGGTGTTCACCGACACGATCGGAACCGGCGGCGTGGTGAAAGGGATCGTGCTCAAGGGTGGCGCGAGCTACTCACGCAAGCAGATCGATGATCTGACCCAGAAAGCGAAAGATCTCGGCGCAGGCGGACTGGCGTATGTGCTCAGAACCGAAGCTGAAGATAAGTCTCCGATCACGAAGTTTGTCGGTGAAGAGCTGAAGAACAAGATGTGTGAGCATGCCGGATGCGGCAAAGGGGACGCGCTGTTTATCGTTTCCGACAAGAAGCTCAAAACCGAGACAATTCTCGGACAGCTTCGGCTGCTGTTGGGGCGCGAGCACAAACTGGCTAAGCAGGGGGATTTCAAATTCCTCTGGGTGACCCATTTCCCGCTGTTTGATTATGACGAGGCGGCGAACCGGTGGGACGCGACCCACAATATCGTTTCGCACCCGGTGTTCGAAGATATGCATTTGATCGAAGAAGGGTTTGCCAGCAAGCTGTCCGGGACGGATTTGAATCATCCGTGGCGGAAAGCGCGCGCGTTGCAGTATGACCTGGTGGTCAATGGCTGGGAGATAGCTTCGGGCGGACAGCGTATCAACCGTCGCGATTTGCAGGAGAAGATTCTGGATATTCTCGGGATCAATGCCGAGCGAGCGGAGCGGATGTTTGGATTTTTGCTTCGCGCACTCGAGTATGGCGCACCGCCTCACGCCGGGATCGCGCCGGGGTTGGATCGGTTGGTAACGCTGATGACCGGATCGGAATCGATACGCGACGTGATCGCGTTTCCGAAAACGGCGCAGGCGCAGTCACTCATGGATGGAGCACCATCGGAGATAGAGCCGATTCAGATGGAAGAACTTGGGATTATCATCAAGAAAGAAGATAGTTCGGCCAGGAAATGAACCATATCGACACCGACGATAAACGGTCGCGGAGTTTCGCCCTCGAGGGGCTCGATCCGCGGATGCTGTTCGGGCAGAATGATTTTGTGGTCCGAACGCTGGAAGCCAAGTTTCCGTGCAAGATCGTGGCGCGCGGAGACAAGATCACGATCGAAGGGCCGGGGCACGAGGTTGACCTGGTGTTTCGGGTGTTCACCGATCTGATCACGCGGCTCAAGCAAGGGGACTATATCACGGAGCAGTATCTTGGCTATGCGATATCGATGGTGAAGGAAAATGGTCAGGGGCCAGCGGAGAACATTTCGACCGAGGCATTGATCACCAGTTCACTGAAGAAAGTAATCAAGCCGAAGACGATCAACCAGACGCGGTATGTGGATGCGGTTGGTCGCAATGATATGGTATTCGCGATCGGGCCGGCCGGAACCGGGAAGACCTATCTCGCGGTGGCAATGGCGGTGGCGGAATTGAAAGTCAAGAATGTCAACCGCATCGTCTTCACCCGACCGGCGGTCGAAGCCGGGGAATCGCTTGGATTCTTGCCCGGCGATATCAAGGCGAAGGTAGATCCGTATCTTCGGCCGGTGTACGACGCTCTCTACGACATGCTTCCTCCGGACAAGATCCGGAATTTGATTGATATGGGTGTGATCGAAATCGCGCCGCTGGCTTTCATGCGGGGACGAACGCTCAATGAAGCGTTTGTGGTACTCGATGAAGCTCAGAACACGACCAATGCGCAGATGAAGATGTTTCTGACCAGAATCGGAGAACGGTCCAAAGCAGTAATCACCGGCGATGTGACGCAGGTGGACCTGCCGGAACCGTCGACTTCGGGGCTGATCAGAGCACAGAAGATCCTTCAGGGGATCCCGGGTCTGGAATTCGTCTACTTGACGGAAAAGGATGTGATCCGGCACCCGCTGGTACAGGCGGTGATCAAAGCGTACGAGCGGTTCGAAGGCGGCAAACGAAGGGAGTAAGGCGACCAGGGATGTTCGCCATATGTATTCGTTTCTTCTCCGGCTAAAACGGAAAGCCAAGAAGCTTCTCAAAGTCCAGAGCGACACGCGTCAGAAGCCGACGTTGACCACGCGGTCCAAGACGAACAAGGTGATTATCCTGTTCGTGACCTCGGTGGCGATTGCCCTGTTCTATCCGGGAGAGGATCTCTATAACCCGCTCGATATGCCGCGTACCGGGGAAATCGCGCAACATGATATTCTTGCGCCGTTTCCGATCACGATTTTCAAGTCCGACAAGGAGCTGGCGCTCGAGCGAGATTCCCGCCGGCAAAAACTCTCCTACATACTGAATTACGATTCGGTCATCACGGCCGGAGTGTATATCGCGCTGGATGATTTCGTGTCGATGGTGGATTCGCTTCGAAATGTCGCGAGCCATCGGCCACGGTTTGAAGCGTCAGACGCGGTGGAAGTGGTGGCGGCGCGGTTCACGCTCATGGGCCAGGCGGCGATCAAAAAAGCGCTGACCGGCAATGATAATCTTCCCCTTTTGCAGAAGCGTCTGGAGCGACTCTATCGCGAAGAGATATACCCGATCGGTGTTCTCCAGGAGTTGACCTCGCTTCCCGAAGGCGGTACCAGTATGGTGCTGATCCGACGGAGCGGGCTGGATGCGGCGTTTCCACGGGATAGATTACTGGATGTCTCGCTGGCTAATGCGCGGCTATTGTCGGCGCTGAATACGCTGGCGGCGACCGATTCGATCGATGTCGAATTCTACTACCAGGTGGGGCGGAATTTCATTCAGCCAAATCTGTTTGTCGATCGGGACGAGTACGACCGAAGGATGAAGGCTGAGATGGCGGCGGTGTCATCGACCAAGGAAGTAGTCAACACCAACGACATCATCGTCCGGGCCGGGCGGAAGATCGGCGAGCGGGAAGAACTGATACTCGGCGAGATGGTAAGGATGATGCGGGCACGGTCGGTGGAAGAGGGCTGGTGGCGGGCGTTTCTGCCGGTGCTGGCGCGCATTCTTCTGGTGCTGATTGTTTTCTCCGCGCTCTATTTCTTTCTGTACTTCTTCCGAAGGGAAGTCTACCGATCCAACGCGCGGCTGCTGGCAATATTCATGGTATTCGTGCTGCAGCTCCTGTTGATACGGGTAGCCGAAATGATGCCGATTGGGCACTCGGTCTATCTCATGCCGGTGGCGCTGCTGCCAATTATCATCACGATTCTGTTTGACGCGGAAATAGGGATGCTGGCGACCGTGATCCTTTCGCTTCTGCTGGGGATCATGAATCGGTTTGACTTCACGGTCGTGCTGATGACGATGATTATCGGGACGGCGGCGTGTCTGACATCGAGACATGTGCGGAAGCGGTCGCATTTCTATCGGATCATGTTCACGGTGATGATTTCGTACGGAGTGCTGATATTCCTGGTTGAGACCATGAAGCTGGTTCCGAGTACGGCAGTGTTAATGCAGGTCGTGTATGGATCGCTGGTAGGGTTGGTGTCGTGCCTGTTGACGATCGGGATCCTGCCGTTCTTTGAATCGCTCTTTTCGATCACAACCGATATAACGCTGTTGGAGTTGTCGGATCTCAATCACCCGCTCTTGAAGCGTCTGGCGCTGGAAGCTCCGGGGACCTATCACCACTCGATCAGTGTGGGTAATCTGAGTGAAGCCGCGGCGAAACGGATCGGGGCCAATTCACTTCTGGCGCGAGTGGGGACGTATTATCACGATATCGGAAAGATTGAGATTCCGGAATATTTCGTGGAAAACCAGCTCGGTGTACACTCCAAGCATGAGCAGCTGGCGCCATCGATGTCGGCCCTGATTCTCGCGGCGCACGTGAAGCGAGGAAGGCTGTTGGGAGAAGAAGCGGATATCCCTGATGATGTCCTCAATTTCATCGAAGAGCACCACGGGACGATGGTAATGAGTTATTTTTACAACAAGTCGATCGAGCAGGGAGGAGACCCGGCGGCGATCGACAAGTTCAGATATCCGGGGCCCAAGCCGCAGGTGCGGGAGACTGGAATTGCGATGCTTGCAGATGCGGTGGAGGCGGCGAGCCGCACACTGGATGATCCCAAGCCGGCGAGGATTCATGCGCTGATCCAGAGGATCATCAACGAACGGTTCCAATCAGGGGAACTGGATGAGTGTCCCCTCACGCTCAGAGATCTGGCCAAGATTCGCGAGGCGTTTGCACAGATACTGATAGCATCGTTCCATCATCGTGTCGCCTACCCGAGGAAAGATTAGGACAGAGCCGGATGCGATTGAACATATACAAACAGGTCCCGACGATTGTCCCGAGAAAGTCGATCGAATCGTTGTTTGCTTTGGTGTGCCGAGGTGAAACGAAAAGCAGGATTGGCGGACAGATCAACCTGGTCTTTACCGGGGATCGAGCGATCCGGAAATTGAATGCTGAATTCAGGGGAAAAGACAAGGCGACGGACGTGCTTTCATTCAATGTGGAATCGACCGGCGAACCGGAGAGTGTCTTCGGCGAGCTGTATATCTCCGCACCTACCGCGGCGCGCCAGGCCAGAGAATATGGCGGGACATTGCAGGAAGAGTATCTCCGGCTGGTCTGTCACGGACTGCTTCATGTATTCGGATATGACCATATCAGGAAGAGCGACGCAGTGAAGATGGAAAGTCGGGAAGAGAAGTACTTGTCGTCGGTTAGTCGGAGGGGACGATGATCCCAATCTGGATTGATCTGCTGGTTATGGCCGGGGCGTTCATTTCGGCCCATGTCGTGAGTTTGTATTCACTGGCGGTATATCTCGACCCGGACGATGTCGATTCGTTTGTTCCGCATCTCTCGCGGAGGCGACGCCGGTTCATTTTGAAATTGGCCGCCGACCCGCGTGCACTGGTACAGATAGCGACGATCTACAAGTCGTTTTCACTGGTGCTGGTCACGGTCATGGGGATGCTCATGATGGTGCAGATCGCGCACCTTGGGGAAATAGCAGCCGGATACTTCTATCCGGCCGGATTTCTGGTGATCTGGGGGCTGTACATATTGTTTGTCGAATATCTCCCCAGGGCGGCATCGCGACACGCGATCGACCGGGCGGTTCCGCGCTATCTGTGGATGGTGACCACTATTTATGTGCTGTTTCTGCCGATTTTGAGTCTCTATCGCAACGCGCTGAAACGTCAGAAGCCGGAAGATCAGCCGACCGAGGATGAAAAGGAAGAGATCGTCGAGCGGGCGATCGAGACACTGGCAGAAGAAGCTGGGATAGCCGAGACGCTGGTGGAAGAGGATGAGAAGAAGATGATCGGGCAGATCTTTCAGCTCGACCAGACGGTCGTGCGCGAGATCATGGTACCCCGAATTGACATGTGCGGAATCGACAAGACGCTCAGTTTCCGGGAGATTCAGGCGCTCGTGAAAGGGGACCGGTATTCGAGATTCCCGGTGTATGAGGACACCATTGACCATGTCCTCGGCATCCTGTATGTGAAGGACCTGTTCAATGATCTTCCGCAGCCGGGGGAAGTGTTCCAGATAGAGCGATACCTCAGAAAGCCGTATTTCATTCCGGAATCCAAGGTGATCGGCGATCTTCTTCGGGAATTCAAACAGACCAAGACCCACATTGCGATCGTCATTGATGAATATGGCGGGGTATCCGGGATGGTGACGCTTGAGGACATTCTTGAAGAGATCGTAGGGGAGATTCAGGATGAACATGATACCGAAGAGGCGCCGATAGTGGAGATGGCGGATGGTCGGTATATGGTAGATGCCGGGATTTCGCTGGAGTTGCTGCAGGAATCGCTCGGGACAGATTACGAGACCGGGGATTACGATACGGTTGGGGGGTTGCTTTACCATCTGGCCGGGACGGTTCCCAAGCAGGGGACGGTCATAGCCTGGCATGATGTCGATTTTGAAGTAGTTCGGACCGATGGGCAGCGGATCAAGAAGGTCCGAGTTTCGCCTCGCCGGAGCACCAAGACCGGCTAGCTTCCTCTCTGGCGCAATAATTGCGCCGCATCACAATTTCCTTGACAAAGTGCTGGTATGTAAGTAGTTTTCACTCAGCAGAAAGTGCGTTTGGTTCAATAATAACAAAGCACGGGCCTAAATCGAGTTGGTATCGGGTGGGTTCGTGATTCGGCTTTTTGGAGGTACTTATATGCGAGGCATGAGGTTGGCAGCTCTAGTGTGGTTGGCCGTCTTTATTGCCGCGTATCTTGGCACTACTCCTGTCTATGCGGGCGAGCATCCCTGGGACAATGACAACGGGCATCCAGGTTCTACTGGCGGTGGATCGTATGATCCCGGCGACGTTGACCATCCTGGTGTCAGTGTGACATCAACCCTCAGTAGCTCGGCTGGGCGAACGGTCCAGACGACCACGACATCATCGGTTCCGACCTCCTGGACGCTCATGTTCCGGGCTTCGGAATGGGTATTCGTGAAATGGACGGGAGCTAAAGGAAGTGTCGCACCTGCTGTGACCAAGTCGGTTGAGCAGTTGCGGCTTGTGAAGTGAAGACTTAGCACGGGTTGTCCAAGGGACGACCCGTGACACACGAACAAGCGAGATTAGCGGAAAATGAGCCTTTCCTCACACAACGTCGAAATTGATAATCGCCTTCTTGCCGTCGAGGAACTTCTTCGACAGCGCAAGTTCTCGGTTGCCCAGCGGGAGTTGGAAGCAGTAGTCGAGGCCGACTTCGCTTCCAGTGAACTCCAGACTGGGTTATTTCTTTGTCTGAAGGCAGAGTGCTTGAATGCCGCGGCGCGGTATCGTGACGCGCTTGATCACGCCCTTCGCGGGGCGAAACTGCTGGCCGATTTCCCGGTGAACCGTCGGTTCGGACGGTCTCAGTTAACTCTATCCAAAGCATATTCATCGCTGGGTGATCTGAAGAATGCGGAGATGCGTGCTCGTGACGCACTCGCGGCGTTCCGTCGTGCGGTGGACCCGGATGGCCAGGTCACGGCGCTCAGTGAGTTGGCGCGCATTTCGTTTATTCGATGTGATTATGCAACGGCGTCAGAATTCCTCAATGACGCCCTCGGGATGGTTCCGGACAATCCGCGGCGGGTTGCCCAGTTGACCAGTAACCTGGGGCGAATCAGAATTCTGTTGGGGCAGTGGAGTCAGGCGGAAGCCGACCTGTCCTCATCGATCAAATACAATCAGGAACATCACGAAGACATGTCGGAGGCGCTGAACCTCCTGTCGATAGGCTATTTGCATATACGGCGTCGGGAATTCCAGGCGGCGTCGAAAGCTCTGGACCGGGCCAATATCCTGATCACGCGGCTGGAATTGAAGCGTGAGCGGGTCATCTATCTTGAATATGCCGGGGAATTGGCGCTCGAGCGGGGCGAATATCTCAAGGCCAAGAACACGCTGTCTGAAGCTTATCAGGCGGGGCGGTTGCTGGCACCGGAATCATCGCTAGTTTCTCAGGCCGCCCGGCGTCTGGCTGAAGCGGAACTGGCGCTGGACAATGCCGATGACGCCATGAAGTATGGTCAAAAGGCACTGGATCTGGCGCTGCAGCTGGGTGAAAAGGCTGAAGTAGCCATGGCTCGGCTGGTGATTGCGCGGATTTTCGCGTTTCGTCGCGAGCTGCCTGATGCGCTCGAATATGGCACGCAGGCGGTTGAGCTTGCTCGTGAAATCGGGGATCCGGTTGATCTGGCGCGCGGGTTACTTGCGCTGGCCGATATTCGGATGCAATCGGGCGTGGAGGAGAGCGAAGCGATTCGTTCGACACTGGATGAGGCGTCGCGCGTATTCAAGAGACTTCGTCTCGACTTCTGGCAGGCCGAAGCAGATTTCCGGTCCGGTATTTTCGCCTGTCAGCATGGCGATCTGGCGCGCGGATTCCGCAAGTTGAGCCGGGCAGAGAAAACGTTTGCCGCGCTCGATGAACGGGCCAAGGTAAAAGCGGTGAATCAATTCCTGCATACGCTGACCGATCAGGCGGTCGCGCTGGCGACATCGGAAGAGAACAGTTACAAAGTATTCGGCAACCTGATCACGCCATCGGAACTCCGGGATTTGAAATCCGGTCAGATCGATGATGTGATGCGGATCCTGCTGGCGAAGACCGGCGCCAATCGCGCGGTCATTTATTCGTCCGATTATGACGCCAACCCGCTTATTTCTTCGTTTGCGATCAGTCTTACCCAGATAAAGAAGTTCACCGATGGGTTCCAGCCGTTGTTGGGGCAGGAGATTTCGGAGACTCGACCGACGCTGCTTCTGGATACGCGTCGTGATCCTTATGTCAACGCCCTTTTCCCGGAGACACCGGAGCCGGTCGCCAGTATTATTGTGGTGCCGTTTACGATGTCGGACAAGTGCGTTCGGTATCTGTATCTGGACAAATTGTCCATTGACGGGACGCTGAATCCGTTCAATCAGGCGGAACTGAATTTCGCGGTCGGCTTCTCTGATGTCATCGCCTTCAAAGCGGCGGAAATGCAGAAGATGCGGTTATTGGAAGATAACCGTCGTCTGAAAGAGCAACTTCAGAAGCAGGCGGCATTCCCGAACCTGGTCACCCAGAACGGTCAGTTTTTGGAAATGCTGGGGCAGCTTCGTCAGGTCATCGATTCGAATATCTCCATCACTATAGAAGGTGAGACCGGGTCAGGGAAAGATTTCCTGTCACGGGCGATCCACTACAATTCGGTTCGTCGGCAGAAGCGGTTCATATCGGTCAACTGCGCGGCGTTGCCGGAGACCCTGCTTGAATCCGAGTTGTTCGGGTACAAGCGCGGGGCATTTACCGGTGCGGATCGGGACAAGTCCGGTCTGTTCGAGGAAGCCGATGGCGGCACATTCTTCCTGGACGAAGTGGCCGACATGCCGCTCAGTATCCAGGCCAAGGTGCTGCGAGTGCTGGAAGAAAAGGAACTGGTGCGGCTGGGTGAAACGGTTCCGCGCAAAGTAGATGTTCGGATTATTTCGGCGACGAACAAGGATCTCAAGGAGATGATGGCCAAGGGGCTGTTCCGTCAGGATCTGTTCTATCGCCTTTCGGCGCTGTCGTTCCATGTTCCGTCGCTGCGCGATCGCCGCGAAGATATTCCGCTTTTGATCAATTCGTTCCTGGATGGCACCGGCAAGACGGTGTCGCCTGAAGTTCTCAAAATGCTGGTGAGCTACGATTGGCCGGGGAACATTCGGGAATTGGAAAACGAGATCAAGAAGTTGGTATTGTTGTCGGGTGAGAGCAAAGAAATTACGCCCGACATATTGTCGACCAAGATTGCCGGTACGCCGCATCTTCCGGTCGCCGTGCCGGTTGCGGACAAAGCGACCTCCTCGGATGTGGTATTCGGCGACAATTATTCGCTGTATGACTATCTGGCGTTCTGGGAGAAGCGGTTCATCATTAAGTCACTCAAGGACAACCGGGGTGTCAAGAAGCACGCCGCTGCGGCGCTGAATATTCCGGAATCGACCCTTCGGCTCAAGATCAAGCAGTACGATATCGATCTGACTCATCTTGATACCGTGAACTAGTTCGCGGGCCCCTTCGTTTCTTCGTTCGTTTGTCGTATATTCCCCTTCATGATTTCCGGCAGTTACTATTCCCATCATAACGGCGAGCCGTGGTTTAACATGGGGTTCGACGAATGGCTGTTAGACCGGGCACTCGATCGACCCGGATCGGTGGCGCTTCGGCTCTATCAGTGGAAGACCGGGACGATCACGTTTGGGTACAACCAGCGGGCGGAAACGGCCTTAGTGTGGAGTGCGATCGGGTCCACGCCAGTGATTCGGCGAGTGACTGGGGGGCGGGCTCTGTATCACGATCCATCGGAAATTACCTATTCTATTGTAATCAACCAGCTTGGGCTTGATGAGATGCCCCTCGGGGGGGGATTGAGTAAGAGTTCAGGCGCAATTTCTGAGGCGCTGGTTCAGTTTCTGGGGCTGCTGGGGGTTCGGTCGGAATACCAGCGCAGTTCATCCCCCAGTAACAGCAGTCCTGACTTTTTCCACAAAGCGCCTTGTTTTGCCAGTTCAGCCAAGTACGAGGTGATGGGGCGGGCGGGCAAAGTGATTGCATCGGCGCAAAAACGATTGGGGCACTGTCTGTTGCAGCACGGTGCGATCAAGGTGTCCGGTGTGGTGCCGCACCCGGCATTGCCGAATGTCCCAGATACCGTATCCGGAGCGCTGGGGGGGATGGAGACGGGGGAGTTCACGCGGTTGTCGGAATTATTTGTAGAGTCGATCGGGAAGTCATTGGGCGTCTCCTTTTTGCGGGAGGGGATTGATTCGACGCAGGAATTGCATTTAGGGGAGGCGGTGAGTCGGGTAGAAAAAAATCCCCATGAGCAGCGCGAATTG
>JBATNE010000310.1:0-6608 GCA_049290195.1 Candidatus Zixiibacteriota bacterium | reverse complement strand
GAAGTGAAGCTACAAAAAACAGGGCGTTGGCATACAGCTTGCCCAGCAAGCCGATCTTTGCCATAAGCTCAGGCATCGCCTGGCCCACTACGACGCCGAGAACACCGCCCACGATGATTCCGGCGAGGATGAGGAGATTGGTTTTGGTACGCGACATTGCGCCTCTAAATACTTCGGGTTGTCGACCGGTCTCTTATTACATACCCTTCCGGAGCGGTACGGTCGATCCAAACCCTGTCTGTTTACTTATCCAGCTTGATACCGCGCCAGGAACTTGGCGGGGCGGGACTAGAACTCCGGATGGGTTAATATTGAAATATGGGGCCGTCATGAAGCCCTGCGTTTCTTCCCCTACCTGTTGGGGCACAAAAAGAAACAACCAAGTATACCGTTCCCGGGGGTACTTGGCAACTCCTTTCTGCCCCTCCCTCAAACCGGCACTTCCCGGCTAATTCGCTCCAAATCCGGCTGGGCCCCAATCAAAACCAGAACATCCCCGGCTTCAATCAGCGTCTCCGGCCCCGGATTGATCAGCAATCGGTCATTCGGCTTCCTGACCCCGATTATGGTCACCCCAAACTGCCTCTTGAAATTCGAACCCTGGAGCGATTGACCGCATAACGCCGAAGTTGCCGGTACTTTCAGCTCTTCAACCATCAGGCCGTCTTCCCCCGACGACGTCATCTGCATGAAATCAACCACATTGGGCTGCAAAGCCGCCATCGCCATGCGCGACCCGCCTATTATGTGCGGCACCACCACATAGTTCGCACCGGCCCGGATCAGTTTCTTTTCGCCATCGTCAAAGTCGGCTCGCGCTATGATCGTCAGTTTGGGATTCATATACCGCGCCGTCAGTGTCAAATAGACGTTCAGGGCTTCTTCCGGCAAAGTCGAGACCAGGGTCTTGGCTTTGTCGATTCCAGCACTTATGAGCAATTCTTCATTGGTGGCATCCCCTTCCACATAGAGGAATCCGTCGTCTCTGAGCTTGCGCATTGCTTCCCCGCCCTTTTCGAGAACGACAAACTCAACGCCTCTCCGCTTGAACTCAAGCGCAACCTGACGCCCGACACGACCATAGCCGGCGATGATATGATGCCCGGTCATTTTCTTGAGAGCGTTTTCCATCTTCCTCCTTGTCACCAATTCCTTGAACTGCCCCTCGACAATCCATTGTCCCGTCACTGCCGCAGCAAACCCGACCAGCACTACCCCGAAGAAGATCAGAGCCATGACAAAAATCCGACCGGCAGTGTCCAACGGCTTAACTTCGCTGAACCCGACCGATGAAAGGGTAATAACCGTCATGTAGAGGGAATCAATGAATCCCATCCGTTCCAATAGCATGAAGCCCAGCGTTCCTCCTACCAGGAGAAATACCAGTCCTGCGATCGCGATCTGGAACTTGCGGGTTAGGCTCAATTCTTTGGATGCCATATACCTATGGTCCAATGCTAGCAACCATGGAGGACAAAGGCGACAAAAAACTTGTCGCTTCTACCGAATAGTCCCTCCCTGATATCCCCTTTACCGATATTTGTTGATCTCAATCCCTACTTTGCGTACTCAGCCTCGACATGATGCTCTCAAAACCCCCACGACCTGGCTGGCCCGCCTTCTTCTATTACCACTTCCCCTTTCTCTTGTTTGCCGCGGCCATCCTCACTGTCTCTCAAATACCAAACCTTAGGGGTCCTGAACTCCGGATCCTTCCCTTCGATAAACTGGCCCATTTCTGTGAATATTCGATCCTGGCATTCCTGACCTTTCGTTCCTTCTCCCACCTTGGTTCCCCCAAGCGCCTGAGTACCCGCGCCTTGGCGGCCGTGCTGTTTATCGCCTGTTTTGCCGCTCTCGACGAGTACTCCCAGAAGTTTGTTCCGGGAAGGGTAAGCGACCCAAAGGACTTCGTCACCGATATCACCGGCGCCGTGCTGGTAGTCCTGTTTTTCTGGCTCAGGAGGCTAAGATTGGACCGGGAGCAGAATTAGCGCCGCTGCCCTTTTTTTGGACATAGCTTCTTTACTGTCTTGACATTAGATCGATTCGCGGTATATTTCTAGCGGTCGAATTTGAGGAAAAGGGAGCCAGCCAGTCCCTCACGGCTGCGCTTATTATACTTCTGTTATTGGTCTAACATAACCGGCAAGCTAAGGATACATTTCAACGTTGACGCTTCAGATCGTCGCTGGACCTTTAGACAATACGATAGGTTGGCAGGTTCACGAGTCCGTTGCTATGCAGTTAAAGAGAGTCCGAATTGACAATGCTTCCCTTGCGGCAAAAGTGTGTTGCTGCGAGAAGGGTACGGGGAGCACCGGTTGGGACAATGAAATCAGTCTATACACGCGAATACATTTATCGAGGAGATGAAGAACATGTTTAAGTTTCGCTCCATGCTCCTATGGGGAGTACTTGCAGTCCTAATGACTGCGGGGATGGCGTCAGCCGGTACCGGCTTGGTGGCCATTCAGAAAATCGATGGGTACCTAGGTGGCGATACCGTCGCTGCCGGTCAGCCCCTTCGATTTACCATAAAAATGGATAATACCGGCACCAACGGCGTCGGTGAAAAATGCGACGTCGCAAACGGCTTCCAGATTTCGTCCCCCGATGGCGCTATCTGGGATAGTACTGTGCTCGACAGTACGCTTGGCGTCACGGTAGACGGGGAAAACAAGTTCCTCTTGCTTTTCAGCATCACCGGAACGATTGGTAACTTCAACATTGGCGATGGTGGCCCGACTCCTGATACCGTCGGAACACTCCAGGCCGGTAAAGGTACCAAGGCGCTCGAACAGCTCCCGATTACCTGGAACGATTCCACCTTCATCGTCACGGTCTATTTCCACGACAAGAGCTCTGCCGGAAAGAGCATCTGTATTGACTCCGCCTTCTTCGGTACCGGCGGTACCTGGAGCTGGGTTGGCAAGTCCCTGAACGTGTACACCCCGGCGTTCGAAGGATACGGTACAGCCGTGCACCAGGACGGCCTGGGCTACTGCTACAAGCTCTACGATCCGGACGGCCCGAAGGCCACGATCGTTGCCACGCCTAACACTCTGACGTTCAGCGCTACTGCGGGCGGAAGCGATCCCGCCGGCCAGACCGTCAAGATCACCGCTGCCAACGGCGGACCGTTGAACTACAACCTCAACTGGGCTTCCGGATGGCTCGCGACTGTCGGTGGCAAACTCTCCGGCACTACCGATGATTCCATCATCGTGACCCCGCACATCGCATCTCTCGCTGCGGGCACCTATCACGATTCGATTCAGATTGCCTCACCCGGTGCTACCAATTCTCCGATCTACGTGCCGGTAACACTCACGGTGGCGGCCGCTCCCAAGTTTATCAAGGTGACTCCCGACACGCTCTCATTTGCGGGTGTTGAAAACGGCGCTAACCCGCCCACGCAGCCTTTTGCCGTTAGCGAAACCGGCGGCGGCGCGATCAACTATATCGCTTCTGAAATCTCACCTTGGATCAGTCTCACCAACCCGGCCGGAACAACTCCCGGCAACGTCACGGTGGGCGTCGATCTGACCGGCATTCCTGCCGGCAATTATCTTGACTCCATCGTGGTGGCTTCCGGCGCGGCGACGAACTCCCCCGCCTGGGTGTTCGTAAAGCTCGCGGTCTCCGCTCCGGTGACCAAGACACTCGCGACCGCTCCTGATACCCTGTATTTCCTGGCTCAGGAAGCCGGCGCCAACCCGGCCACTCAGGCCTTCTCCGTCACTGAAAAAGACGGCAAGCCGCTTGACTACACCGCGACCGAGAGCGCACCATGGTTCGCCCTCGACAAGAATTCCGGTTCTACTCCGGACAATGTCACCGTCAACGTAGACATCACCGGCCTCACTGTCGGAACCTATGTTGACTCCGTGATGGTTTCCAGCACCGATGCTGCCATTACCAATTCACGCAAAGTCTATATCAGCCTGGCCGTCAGTGGATGCCCCGTACTCGTGGCCTCCAAACTGAGCTACTACGACACCGTGTTTGTCGGACAGCCGGCTGTCATCGGCGACTCTATCTTTATCACCAGCACTGGTGAAGCGCTTGCCTGGACTCTGGCCAATGTAGGCGACGGATTTACCATCCCGACCACCGGTGGCACTACCCCCAGTGTCCTCGGATTCACTTACAACCAGACGTTTAACGCTGCCGGCTCCTTCCAGAGCTGCTTCGATGCCACCACCGAAATCCCGGTGACCAGTCTGAGCGCGAAAGTCTGCAACTCCTCAGTGCATATTTGCGTCAACGTTGTGGTCGTTGAAAGACCCTGCGTAGCTCTGCATACATCCGACACACTGCTCGGATTTACCGCCTTCGAAGGCGGCGCCACTACGCCGGATTACCGCTCCTTTACAGCCTCGATTGCTGATTCTTCTCAGGCTATTGCGATCAAGATCACCCGACCGATAGCTGATACCTGGGTGCACTTCATCGTCGGCGCCGACACCGTTTCCGAAGTTAACGCCGTTAACTTTGCGAATATCCAGGTGATCGCCGATCCGACCGGTCTTATCCCCGGCACCTATTTCTCGACGTGCGAAGTCTCGACAACTGACACGCACGTGTGCGAACCACGCACCCGTCAGTTCATCGTGCAGCTCACCGTTAAGAAGGTGATCATCCCGAGCAGTGATACGCTCCTCGTGTCCAATGTCCCGGGTGTCCCGGGCGCTCAGGTGGCCGTACCGGTTAATTTCGTCAACAGCTGTCCGCTGGTTGCCCTCAGTGCGTCGCTCAAATGGAGCACCTCGGCCCTGCATCTTGACTCAGTCTCGTTTGTAGGTTCCCGCTTTGCCCTCGCGACCAACAATGCCACGGTCGACAATGTTGCCGGAACTGTTCTGCTGACCTCCAATGTTGGCGGTGGCGCTCCGATCGCCGGCGGCTCTGGCTTGCTGAGCAATCTCTACTTCTCGATCAATCCGCTCGCCCCGATTGGTGTCTACGACATTCTTTCCGGCGATAGCGCTGCGATAGTCTTCAGCCGTATGTGCACCGACAGCATCACGACTGAATTCCCTGAATACGTCCAGGGCGCCATCGTCACCGATACCGTCACCGACTACGTCTGTGGCTGGGTCGTTGATCCCGATGGTAACGAAATCCCCGGTGCCGCGGTCCAGCTCTTTGCGGATTATCCGCATGGTGTTCCGGAACTCGTCACCACCTCGACCGGCATTGGCTCCTTCGCCTTCACCGGTCAGCATTCCACGCCGTTTGATCTGTACGCTTACAAAGAAGGGTACTATCCCGGTACGCTTGAGAACCTGAACTTCGGCGCCAAGGGCGTGAAGATCGTTCTCAAACCGCTCAAGGATCTTACCCCGACCAGCGAATGGGTCGACTACTTCTGCTCTTCCAGCACCCTGTTCGGCGCTCCGCTCCCGATCGGATCGGTCGTGGAAGCGTTCGACGGCAGCTTGCTGGTCGGCCGCTGGGTCGTCACCGAAACCGGTAAATACGGCTTTATGCCGGTCTACCGCGCCAACGATCAGTTCGGCGACAACGGTGCCCGCACCAACGACATCCTCACGTTCTTCGTCAACGGCTACGCCGCCGTCACCGAAGGCAACACCACCTACCCGGCTCAGTACAGCCAGGTTCAGGTCTGCCTCGAAGCCGGCGCTACCGTGACCAAGACCTGCCAGCTCCAGTCAGGCTGGAATCTTATTTCCTGGAATATTGACACCCCGAACGACAGCATCACCGCTGCGCTCAGCACGATCGCTGAATGCATCGACGTGGTTCTCGGATTTGAGGGTGGCGGTCTAACATACGATCCGACACTTCCGCAGTTCTCGACCCTCTGGTTCACCGATCATCTGAGCGGTTACTGGGTCAAGATCAAAGACGAGTGCACTGCCACGCTGACCGTTACCGGTCTCCCGGTCAATGTCAGCACCCCGATTCCGGTCTACACCGGCTGGAACCTGGTGAGCTACCTGCCGGAAACCACTCTCTCGCCTGAAGTAGGCTTTGGCTCCGTCCTGAACGATCTGTTCGTTGCCTACGGCTATAGCAATGGCGTGAAGACTTTCCAGCCGGGTCAGCCGCAGTTCAACACCCTGTCTGAACTCAATACGTGCAATGGCTACTGGTTGAAGATGAACGCCAATGGTTCGCTCGTCTATCCGGGTGGAGTACCGACTGCAATCGCGGCCGAGAACTCCCATGCCCGTGCTGCGCGCCAGGCTGCAGCTGCGCTCGACATCACGCCGACCGCCAGCTGGATCAACCTGTATGCTTCTAACTTGACACTCGATGGCATGCCGGTCAAGGCTGGAGCCGTCATCAACGCCGTTAGCCCGACTGGAACCAAGATCGGTTCATTCACCGTCAAGAAGTCCGGAACCTTCGGCTTCATGCCGGTCTATTCCGATGCCGGTTCTTCCGAACAGATCACTGGCCTCAACGCCGGTGACAAGTTCACCCTGACGGTTGATGGTGTCGAGACCAAGCAGTCGTTCGGATGGACGACCAATGGTGCTCGCGTCGAAGTCTCATCGCTGGTCAGCAAGTCCGGTTCGGATAACCTCCCGACAGCATACGCGCTGAATCAGAACTATCCGAACCCGTTCAACCCG
>JBATNE010000309.1:0-21210 GCA_049290195.1 Candidatus Zixiibacteriota bacterium | reverse complement strand
TCCCAATACCTTGACTTGCCGGTCGGTTTGGGGTACAATATCGGCCATACGCAACGACGAGGTATTCTATTCTTTCCGCCATTAACAAGGGTCTCAAACATTTCGCCTACGAATTCCAAGGGCTGTTCTTCTTTTCTGGCAGAATGGTTCGCTCCCTGTGGGGGAGACCGTACTACGTTGCCGAAACTCTCGAACAAATGTATCTGATTGGCGTGGGATCGCTCTATTTGGTGGTCCTAACCGGGCTCTTCTCGGGGCAGGGGTTCGCACTCGCGTTCTCTAACGAACTGGCTGACTTTGGCGCCAAAGACTACCTCGGGCGCATCATGGCGATAGCAATGGTCCGCGAACTCGCACCTACGCTCACCGGGCTCATGGTCGCCGCCCGCTGTGCTTCAGGTATAACCGCGGAAATCGGTTCCATGAAAGCTTCAAACCAACTGGACGCGATGGTGGCTTTTGGCATCGACCCAATCAAGAAAGTCGCCGCTCCTCGCTTTATCTCACTAATGATTATGGTACCGGTCCTGACGATTGTCTGCGACGCCGTCTCGATCATCGGTGGCTGGATCATCGCCAAGTACATTGCCCATATGTCTACAACCCTGTACTGGGCCTCGGTTGAAGAGCGCCTGGTGTTTGGCAATATCTTTGTCGGCCTTTTGAAACCGGTCGTCTTCTCGTTTGTTATCGCCTTTATCGCGTGCTACAAGGGATTCACATCTGAGGGTGGGACCAAGGGAGTCGGCCGCGCCACCACGCAGTCGGTAGTGACGGCTTCCATCTCCATCCTGCTCGTGAATTTCTTTATCACCAAGGTTGTCTTTCCGTTCCTAAAGGGGTATTTGTGATCGAACTCAACAACGTCACATTCGGATATGACACCCGCGTGGTCCTCAAAAATATCTCACTCAGGATAAATGACAGTGAGTCGGTGGCTATCATGGGACCCTCCGGGTCCGGCAAATCGACCATTCTTCGGCTGTTACTCGGCCTGGAAACGCCCCAGTCAGGCAGTGTGCTTATTGACGGTCAGGATATCTGCCGACTAAAAGAGCGCCAGAAGAGAGAGATTCGGAAGCAAATGGGGATGGTGTTTCAGGATGGCGCGTTGTTTGACTCGATGACCGTTGGCGAAAATGTCGGTTATTATCTGATCGAGCACACCAACTTGGATGAGGAAGAGATCGAAAGCAAAGTACGGGAGATGCTGGGGTTTGTCGGCCTCGATGCCGAGGAGATCATCGACAAGCTCCCCGAACAGCTTTCCGGCGGAATGCAGAGGCGAGTGGCAATCGGGCGCGCCCTCTTGTCGACCAATCCAAAAGTAATGCTCTACGATGAACCGACCACTGGCCTAGATCCAGTCTCAACAGAGAACGTGCTGCAATTGATTAATAAGCTGACACGTGAGCGGAAGATCTCAACTATTGTCGTCACCCACCAGATTGCGGATGCAATAGATATCGCCGACCGGTATCTGGTTATTGATGGTGGCGAAGTTGCCTTTGATGGGACATTGAATGAGTTGCGTGATTCAAAAGAGCCGCGGGTGCGAGAATTCCTGGAGCCGTTCTTCAGCTCCTTTGCCCAGGTGGCGGAAAAGAAATTTGTCTGATCCTTCGGGACGGACTTGACGAAGATGAACATGATTTTGCTGAGGAATAAGTTATGAAGCGGTCAACCGGCGTTCGATGGGGTAAATTGCAGGTAGGGCTGTTGCTCACCATAGCTCTGGCACTGGGGATGTGGGCCTCTCTCACCGGCGGAGGAACGTCTATCTTTGAGTCAAAGAACCGCTTCACCTGCTATTTCAAAAACGTAAACGGCCTCTTGCCAGGCTCGCCGGTCTGGATGTCGGGCCTCGAAGTCGGCAACGTGCAATCGGTGAAGTTTGTGAATCTCGATACGATCAGGCAGATCGAAGTAGTCGCCAAAGTGAAAGCTTCGGTCTGGCCGATGATGACCGAGGGTGTTCAGGTACAGCTCGGGACGATCGGTTTTCTCGGCGATAAGTATGTTGAAGTGATTCCCGGCCCCAAAGGGACACCGGTCATTGCCCAGCTCGAAGTTGTCCCCACTCGCAATGTTGGCGAAGCCTCGGCCATGTTCAAAGAAGGGGAAGAGGCAATCAAGGATGTGCGCCGTATGACCACCAGTCTCGACACGGTCCTTGGCCGCATGAGCCATGGCGAAGGGAGCCTGGGCCGGCTTTCGTCTGACACCACCCTCTATGTTGAACTCACACGCTTGGCGGCCAATATGGCGGTCCTGATGAAGGATCTCCAGAAGAACCAGGAACGGTTGACATCGTCGATAGAAAAGACCGCAGACGCCGTCTCCGGCCTCGCCAAGGACGTCCGCGAGACCAAGGGGACGGTGGGGAAGCTGATCAAGGACCCTGCGCTGTATGACAACCTGAACGCCACCAGCGCGAGGCTCGACTCCATCCTTGGGAAGCTCAACCGTGCCGAAGGAAGCCTGGGGCTCATGGTGAGTGACACGGCTCTCTATGTCGAGACGACCAATCTGGTCAAGCGGCTAAATAACTTGATCACCGATATGCAGGCCGACCCGCATAAGTACTTCAAGTTCTCGGTGTTTTAGGGGATTAGAAGTCGACTACACCGGCAGCATCGCCATCATGTAGTCCAGCAGTTTGATCGTACCGTCTTTGCCCTGGCCGCCGACTTCCATTGCCGGCCCGACGCAGGTAGGGCAACCGTTATAGCAGGGGCACTTCCGGACATGCTCACGGCAGGCTTCGAACAGCCGTTCCGATTCGATATACAGCTTCTCAGATAGTCCCACGCCACCCGGAATATTCTCATATACATAGACAGTCGGCCGCTCCGTGAACGGCGCACGAACTTGCGATATCGACCTCAGGTCTCTTGGGTCGCACATAACCCAGAGCGGGGCTATCTTGCCTAGAATATTGGCCAGCCCTCTGAGCGCCCCACCGAATACGTCCCCTTTCAATTCCAATTGCATGGCAATGTCAGGGGGAAATGAGTACCAGAATGAGTTGGTGTGCATTTCGATTTCCGGCAGCGTGAGCTGGCCGGAACCGACATTTTCGTGTGTCTGGAATTTGATTTTCTTGAACAACACTGTGACACAGGTGACCGAGACTTCGCCCGTCTGCATCATTCCGCTCGCTTCTTCGCCGGTCTCGGCATTGACCGCCAGCACTTTGAGGTCGGACTTGGTCTCGGCATCGGTGTAGTAATCGACTTCGACTTCCTTTACGTACGCCTTTTTCCCCTCCCAGTCCAGCTTGGTGACCTGATACTGGTTGGCGGCGTGCAGATAGATCGCCTCGGGGTGGAGAAAGATGGGGGCAGAGAAATAGTCCACTTCGCCAATCACGCGGGCATTATCGCTCTCGTTGAGAATGACGAAATTCTCAGGCGATGCTGACCTCAGCGATACCTGTTGAGCCGGATATATCTCCGATGACCAGTGATACCGTTCATTTGATTTGCGAAGGACCTTGGCATCGGCCAGATAATCGAGAATCTGATGGGTATTGGCATCACCGCCGATATCTTCGTCGCCATACGGTAGTTCAAACGATGCACACTTCAGGTGACTAGTCTTGATGATCAGGTTATCCGGATCGATAATCCCGGATTCCGGAGTCCGGTCGAATATGTACTGCGGCTCGGTGCACAGAAACTGATTGATCGCTGATGAATTGGCAACGAGCACCGTAATGGATGTTCCCGATCTTCTTCCCGCGCGACCTGCCTGTTGCCAGAGGGACGCCACCGAACCGGGATACCCAACGATTACTGAGACATCGAGCGCCCCAATATCGACACCGAGTTCGAGGGCGTTGGTAGATACCACCCCGGTGATCGAGCCATTCCGTAGACCGGCTTCGATTCTCCGGCGTTCGCTCGGCAAATACCCGCCACGATACCCGGCAATTTCTATACCCTGCCCAAAATCCCCTTTGAGTTCCCGCTGGAGATAGGTGAGAAGGACCTCGACATACAGCCGAAAATGGGCAAAGACAATTGTCTGAATTTTGTTCCTGAGAAAAAGCGCAGCTAAATGCGCCGCCTCGTTTATGGATGAACGCCTAATCCCCAACTGCTTATTGACGACCGGCGGGTTGTAGACGAGGAAGTGCTTTTCTCCGGTAGGTGCGCCGTTGTTGTCGATCTTCTTGACCGGCCTCCCAATGATTCGTCGGGTCAGATCATCCGGATTGGCAATAGTCGCCGAACAGCAGATAAACCTGGGATCCGAGCCATAGAATCTGCAAATGCGCTGAAGCCGCTTAATGACATTGGCCAGGTGCGAGCCGAACACCCCACGGTACTGGTGGACCTCATCGATGACGATGTACTTGAGATTCTCAAACAGTTTGATCCACTTGGTGTGGTGGGGCAAGATCCCAGCGTGCAACATGTCGGGGTTGGTGACCACTATATGCCCTGCCGACCGGATCAATCGCCTTGCCGTCTGGGGCGTGTCACCATCAAAGGTATATGTCTTTATGTCAACATCGAGCTTCTGAATGAGGTCATACAGCTCAGACAGCTGGTCCTGTGAAAGCGCCTTGGTGGGGAAGAGGTAGAGGGCGCGAGATTCCGAGGACTTCAGTATCTCGTTAATCACCGGGATATTGTAGCAGAGTGTCTTCCCGGATGCAGTCGGCGTCACGACTACGATATCTTCGCCATCCAACGACGCCTGAATCGCCGATGCCTGGTGAGTATAGAGCTTCTCCACACCCCTCTTTTGCATCGTCTCAACAATGCGCCGATCGATCCCTTTGGGATAGTCCGCAAATTTGGGTGGCTTAGGAGGGAATGTCTTCCAGGTGGTGATATTGGGGGCGACTTCCGGGTCGTTCCGAAGAAAATCCAAGAGCTGTTCGAGCGTCATACCCTGGCACTGCTCCCATCACACGGCGCTGGTGAGCTGGCGCTTGCAGATGTCGCAAAATTTGTCGCTCTTGCTGTCGATATCAAGCATCACCTGACTGAAGTAGTTTACGCATTTAGGATTCCGGCATTCCGTAAGGTCAAAGACGTGCGCGAGCCGGTGGATCGCCTCTTTGAACAGCCGGGGATAAATCTTGCTCTCATCCTCAGGCAGGCCGTAAAACTCCTGCCGTATCCGATAAAGCGAAATAACCGCCGTCCCGGACAGCCGGTCCACACAGGCCATCACGAAGTTCTCATCCGGCAAGTACAGATCTTCTTCGCAGACCGCAATCACTTTCTCGCGGCTATTGGCTTTGGTTCGCTCGATCTTGGAGAGGATCACCTGGGCGTAGTACTGATTGCGAACGACATTGTACGCTTCCGCCGGCATTTTCATCCCCTTGAGGATATCCACGGAGCGGTTGAAGACCGGTCCGACATTCGATGCCAGCCGGTTGACCAGCATGAAATCGACATCCCCCATCGGGACCACCACAATTTTTGACTTCAGAAGCGACATATATCGATCAACAATTCCTAATCGGCGGTAAAGAACCTGTTGCTGGAGCCTTCCGAAGATACTTTAACTTCAGCCTTCTTGGCACATTTGGGACACCACCCGATAAACGCCGTCCCGGCGGCATTCAAGTAGATTCTCGAGTACACCCTGCAACACTGAAAATTGATCCCGACAAACGGCCTTCGCGTTGCTCCCGGTTTCTCATTGTCTTCCACGCGGTGAATATACTTAGGGGGAAGAGTAAAAACAAAGAAAAGGGCCGATGCCCCTTATCCGATTGGCTTACTGGAGTTTTCCCGCATGATTGCCGGGCAGGAAGAGGATCCGAGACGGATTGCCCCGGCCTCGATTAATTGGCGACACTGTTCAAGAGTTTTGATTCCCCCGGACGCCTTGACCCCAATCTGACCGGCGGCCGATAGAGCCAAGCGTTTCACTGTCTCGGGGTCTGCGCCTCCGAAAAAGCCGGTTCCGGTCTTGACCATCTGTGCTCCCGCATTTAAGACCGTACGGGTCGCTTCGTGCTGTTGGATGGGGGAGAGCTTACCGCATTCTATGATTACCTTGAGCAGTACGCCATCAGGGAGGTTGCGTCTGACCTTTCGTATCTCCGCCTCCGCCTCTACATATCTGTTGCTGCAAAGCCAGCCAATATTAGCCACCATATCGATTTCATGCGCCCCAAGCTGTGCTGCTTCTGCGGCTTCAATTGCCTTCACGCTAGTCTGGCTTGCACCCAACGGGAACCCGGCCACAGAAGCGACCTTAACATTGGTTCCGGACAGACTCTTGACCGCCGTTTCCACCCAAACCGGATTCACGCAGACGGCGAAGAAGTCGAAGGTCACCGCTTCAGCACACAGTTTTTCAATATCTGCCTGTGTAACCTCCGGATGAAGTGCGGCAAAGTCAAAATACTTATTCAGTAGAAGGGGCACAGCTTAGCCTTTGCGCAAGAGTGGTGCAAAAGACAAGCCATGAGGTAGCGCCGGCACAGAAAGCAACTCGGCGACGGTGGCTCCGAGATCGGCAAAGGTTGACCGTGTCCCCAGGTTCGAACCGTTAGCCAGTTGCTTGCCGTAGGCAAGGAGAGGGACATACTCGCGGGAATGGTCAGTGGAGTGTTTCTGTGTGGGATCACAGCCATGATCGGCGGTGATTATCAGACAGTCCGAATCTCCCAGTTGGGGGAGAAGTCGATTCAAGTCATGGTCGAAATCCTCAAGCGCTTTGGCAAAATTTGCTTCGTCGTTCCGATGTCCCCAGAGCTGATCGAAATCAACGCAGTTGGCGAAGATGAGCTTATGCTCGCGATCGGAAACGACTGCGTCAGAAACGGCCGCCATGACTTCTGCGTTGTTGGCTGTCTTGATCGCCTTATTGATCCCGCATCCGGCAAACAGATCATAGATCTTGCCTATCGAGAGTACCGGCTTGTCGTGCTTCTTGAGCGTATCCAAAAGCGTGTCATGCGGAGGGACGCGCGAGAAATCCTTGCGTCCCGATGTTCTCACAAATGATCCGGGCTTGCCGACAAACGGCCGTGCAATGACTCGACCGACGTGGTAATCCCCTATCAGCATTTCGCGCGCAATGCGACAGATCTCGTAGAGTCGGGGAAGGGGATAGAGGTCTTCGTGTGCCGCTAACTGAAATACCGAATCCGCTGATGTGTACAGAATCACGGCACCTGTACGAAGGTGCTCTTCGCCCAATCGTTTTATTATTTCTGTGCCGCTGGCGGCAAAGTTCCCGATTGTTTTGACGCCCGCCCGCTGTTCGAACTCTCTGACCACCGCATCCGGAAATCCGTCTGAAAAAACCGGAAACGGCTTGTCCAACACCACACCGGCTATTTCCCAGTGTCCCGTTGTAGAGTCTTTACCGGGGGATTTCTCCGCCATTTTGCCGTAGGAACCCAACGGTTGTGCATCCGGCGCCACGCCTTCTATCGGCACGATATTACCAAGTCCAAGCTTCTGACAGGTCGGGAGTCTGAGCCCGCCCACTGAGCGGGAGAGATTGGGAATTGTCGAGGCCCCCTGGTCTCCGTAGGCCGAGGCATCGGGAAGTTCCCCTACACCGCAGGCATCCAGTATGATAATGATGACGCGTTCAATGTTCATCGGGGCGTTCCAGGAGGCAAATGCGTTTGGCTGTCGAGACAGGTTGATTGTCCGGCCAAAGCGACATACGACTAATTCTTGAGGCTCTTGAGATTGATCGCCACGTCGGTATCAACCGTGACTTTGGATTTGACGACTTTGTCGCTAATGGTCTTCTCTCGGTCTCCGTTGATCGACCATTTCTCTCTTACGCTAACCACGATTCCCTCTCTCGGAGCGAACGTAAAGGTGCCCGACATGGATATGCGATCGATGCCCTTCCGATGCGTCGTGTCGGACGCCATCGGGAGAACTGGGAGAATCAGATTTCCTTCATAAGAAACCGACAGGCAATCATAGCCGGCATCCACAACCGATCTGACTACGTGGTACGTGGTCGATGCTTCCATTTGGGTGCTATCAATCATGACACTTACCCGCTGGGTCCAGGATCCCCCTACACCAACAGCCGTATCAGGAAAGACGACGCTGTTTTGATCGTAAAAATTCCTCAAGTAGGCAGCCGAAGCTGAATCGACCTGGGTCTTAAAGACAAGGTCGACGATTTTGCCGTTCGGGGCAGTATAGACCGAGGACTCCCTTGATTGCCGGGTGGTATCCAAACTGGTCGAATCGGTCTTGCTCGGGGAGAGAGAAGACCATCGCGCAATTTCATCAATCTGCGCCGTTCCGTCGCCCAGGACTCTTGCCACTGTCTGCGTTACCTCAGCGGCAACCGATTCACGCGAATCCTTTACCAGAGAGTCAGTTTCCATGACCTTTATGCGGCTTGAATTGGTCTGGGAGTATTCCATGACTCTGCCGGCGGTGTACTTAAACCTCAGTACCTGGGGTTTGTCTGATTGACTGCAACTGCCGGTAACCAGGGCTACGGCAACGAGCAATGTGAAGGCGGTTAATCGATTCATGGCGTATCTCAAGTCCGAAGTAATGGCATTTCTTGCTAAAAAGTCAACAAATCAAGCGGCCCCAGGGCTCGTCCCAGCGGACCGGGCATTCCCATGAGGAAACGGCTCCCCATCATCGTCGCATACTCCCGATTGGTAATGACGGCGCCGTCATCGTCGCCGACAACTTCTCTGAGGGTGGCAGCCACCAGAATCGTGGAGTGCGGATTGTTGAAATGACTGGACTGTTGGTTCCGAAGGGAACCGAGGTACAGGGCTGTGAACAGAATGCAGATCGAAGCCGCGAAGGCCATCGCCGAACGGAACAGCTCGCGTCGATCGCTGGATATCTGCGTGATGGAGGGAGATCGTGCCGGGAGGGACGCGTCAGCTTCCACCGTCTTGGCTGCTATGAGCGACGAAACTTCGGACCAGTAAGAATCCGCTACCGTGCTCGTAACCGGTGTTTTCAATAGCTCCTTGAGGCGGAGGGTCTCTTCGTACTCTCCGCGGCACTCGGGACAGGCGTCGAGATGTGCTTTCACTTCGAACGCCGTCGGCGAGGCGAGATTGCTGTCCATGTAATCTTCAAGGAGCGACAAAGCGTGGCGACAGGTCATTTTTACTCCTAAATGCTGAGCCGCTTCTTAAGCATTTTTCTCAATTTGATTCTCGCAATGTGGAGATTCGAGCGGACCGTTGCCTCCGGGCACTCCATGATCGCTGCAACCTCGCTCTTGGTGTACCCTTCGACATCATGCAGGATCACCGTGATCCGCTGCCGTGTCGGGAGCTTTTGCAGCGATGCACTAATCTCCGTCAACAACACCTTGTCTCTGAGCAGGTCTTCCGGCGTCCGAACTTTCCTGGAAAGCTCGATCTGAATCTCTCCCGGAAGGGAAGAGGGATCATCGGTTACGCCGCCGTGTCCGCGACGCTTGCGAAGCAGGTCGATCGCGTAGTTGGTCGCGACTCGAGTCAGAAACGAGGTGAAATTGCCTACATTGGCGATTTCCTCCTTACGCTTATATATACGTACAAAGGTTTCCTGGACCACCTCATCGGCATCCAAATGGTTCCCCAGCAGGCGGTAAGCGAGAAAATAGATGTTTCTCTGATACCGCTTAACCAGCTCACCAAAGGCCGAGGGGTTGCCATTGACGAAATCCTCCACCAGTTCGGGGATCGTTTTAGTCATGCCCCGATATTGCTTTCATCCTCGGCATATAGACGTCCACCCGGAACAAAGTGTGTAATCGAGCCAAAATTGTGTTGACGATCTGCACCGGGAACATTATGGTTCCCTCCTTGTTTTGTCAATTGTTTTCGTGACAATGACTTAGGAGAATAAGTCGGAATGGCTGATAGCGTCCTCACGGCCAATAAATATAAGTTCTTCACGGTCGGCGCCGTCGGCACGTTTATGGCCACCCTCGATGGGTCCATTCTCAACGTCGCCCTCCCGACCATTTCCGAAAAGCTCAATGCCCCGGTCTCACTGGTGGCGTGGGTAGTCCTTTCATATTCACTGACCTTGATTTCCCTCATGCTCCTGTTTGGAGCCTGGACCGAACGAAAGGGATATTCTTTCTCTTATAAGTTCGGTTACTACTTCTTCATCGGGGGATCAATCCTCTGCGCATTCAGCAATTCCATCTATATGCTCATATTCGCGCGCGTGGTACAGGCGATTGGAACCTCGATGTTCTCCGCAATCGGCCCCGGCATGGTGGCCGAAGTCTTCCCTGACTCGGAACGGGGAAAGGGGATGGGGTTGATGATGATGATGGTCGCGGCCGGATTCATGTTCGGCCCGCCTATCGGTGGATTCATGCTCTCGGTTTGGTCATGGAAATCACTATTCTTGATAAATGTCCCGATCGGTCTATTCGGGTTGACCCTTGTCCAGAAGTATTTCAAGCTATTGCCGCCGCATCAATCCAAGCGGAAGATCCCTATCAAAGGTGGCCTGGCGATTTCCATTGCCCTGACTACCGGCGTCTTCATGCTGAAAGAACTCGACGGCAAACTGCTATCTGATCCAATGGTCTGGGGTTTTGGTCTGGTCTCGCTCGCGGCGTTGATCTTCTTTCTTAAGTCTGAATCAAATCCGCAAACGGCACTTATTGGCCTGACCATCTTCAAGAATCGCGCATTTACGACCTCCATACTGTCATCGACCATGCAGTTTGTGTCAACTTCCGGCGTATTCGTCCTAATCCCGTTTTATCTGGAGCGGGTGAGGGGATTTGAACCGCGGCAGGTGGGAATGTTCCTGATCATCCTTCCGATTCTGATGTTTGTTTTCGCTCCGTTAGCAGGGAAGCTGTCCGACCGAATCGGGTCCAGAGTATTGACTACGTTTGGAATGGTAGTCACTGCGCTCGGGATGTTCATGTTCTCCGGCCTGCAGGTGGATTCATCGAATCTGTTTATCGTTGGGAGTTTGATCCTGGTAGGAATAGGGATAGGGACGTTTTCAACCCCGAACTCATCGGCCATTATGGGGTCGGTGCATGAAAGTCAGAGAGCGGTGACTTCGGGGATATTGGCGACTAATAGGAATATTGGAATGTCGGTTGGAATTGCGCTATCCACGGCGCTTTACAGCTATTTCGATGAGAAGAATGCCCTGATTTCGGATGCCAAACTGAGATTTGTGACGTCGTACCGACCGGTTATTTTCGTCGGAGTAGCCCTTGCCGTGGTCGGGGTGGCGATCTGCCTGGTCAAAGGAGAGGAGTCAAAAGCTCATAATCCAGTTGACATTGGCCGATATGGCAAGTAAACTTACGACCTGTCAAATTTGGGGCCATAGCTCAGCTGGGAGAGCGCTTGACTGGCAGTCAAGAGGTCGGGAGTTCGATCCTCCCTGGCTCCACCAAATTTCCATAGAACCCCCGCTTTGGCGGGGGCTTTTTGTTTCCCCCGGAACCGTCAGTCAACCGCCAGCCGCTCAACCGTTTTCGGCAGTTCTTCGTCTACAAACCGATCCCCCCGTTTGATGATCTTAGCCGGTGTTCCGGCCACAGTGCAATTCGACGGGATATCCCGCATCACCACAAAGCTGTTGGCGCCTATCTTGACATTGTCACCGACATGAATCGGCCCAAGCAGGGTGGAGCCGGTCCCGATGAAAACATCGCTCCCAACGGTCGGGTGGCGCTTGCCGGTGTGCTTTCCGGTACCTCCAAGGGTCACGTTATGGAACAGCACGCATCGATCCCCCAGGACTGCCGTCTCGCCGATGACAATCCCGGCGCCATGGTCGATGAAGATTCCCTTTCCAATGGTCGCTCCGGGGTGGATTTCCAACCCGGTAAAGAACCGGTTGAATTGAGACAGCATTCTCGGGATGAAAGGAATCTTCATCCGATACAGCAGATGAATGAACCGATGAAAGGTCACCGCATGGAAACCGGGGTAGAGGAGGAATTCAATATTCCGTGCCGCCGGGTCGTTGCGGTAAATGGCCTTAATGTCTTCAAACAAAGCGATCATGCCGGACTCTCATTTCTCTTTTGTTTGATGCAGGGGGAAAGTGCTCGGCTCTTTCACCCTCATGCTTGTGACTACACATATGCTCACCGATCTACTGCTGTTCGGCAAACAGCTTGGTGGACAAATACCGTTCGCCGGTATCGCAGACGATAGTGACAACAGTCTTTCCGGCACCGAGTTTCTTCGCCACCTGCAACGCTACCCAGACGATGGCACCCGAAGAAATTCCAGCCAGAATTCCCTCTTCACGCGCCAGACGCCTGGCAATATCGAACGCGTTGTCGTTCGACACTTGCAGGATCTCATCGACTACCGAGGCATCATAGTTCTTCGGGATAAACCCGGCTCCGATCCCCTGAAGAGGGTGGGGGGTATGGGTTCCGCCCGAAAGGACCGGAGACGCTTCCGGCTCTACGGCAATGATTTTGCAGCCATACTTTGCCTTCAAGACCCGCCCGGCGCCGCTGATCGTTCCACCGGTTCCCACACCTGCCACGAACGCGTCCAGATGGGTGGTGCCCAGATCATCAATAATCTCTTTGCCGGTCGTCAGTTCGTGAATCCTGGGGTTGGCCGGATTGGCAAACTGAAGCGGCTGATAGTGACCCGGTTGAGATGAAATCTCGTCCGCCTTCTTCATCGCTCCCTTCATCCCTTCAGGAGCCGGCGTGAGGATTAGTTCTGCGCCGAAGTGCTTGAGAACCGCACGGCGTTCCAGACTCATGCTCTCCGGCATGATAAAGATGCACTTGTACCCCTTGGCGGCAGCCACCATCGCCAGTCCGATACCGGTATTCCCCGATGTCGGCTCGACTATGGTCATCCCCGGCTTGAGTGATCCATCTCTTTCCGCAGCGTCCACCATGGCAAACGCAATTCGATCCTTGACCGAGCCGGCCGGGTTATGGCTCTCCAGTTTGGCATAGACGGTGGCCGAACCGGGTGAGACAATCCGGTTAAGCCGGACAATCGGGGTTCCTCCAATTGCCTGTGTGATGTCATCCAATCTCATCGAAAACTCCTTTCAACAATCGATCGCTGTTATAACAAAAAGCCGCCTCGCATGACTGCGGGGCGGCGTCAATTCGACGCAAAATACCCCATGTTCTACGGACAGTTCACCAGCGCGAAGCCACCGCCGGTCAAATAACTGACCAGAGCGCTCAAATCAGCCAGGTCCACAGTTCCGACACCGTTGACGTTGGCCGATGGCTGGCAGGGAATGACAAAGCCGCCGCCCGTCAAATAGTTGACCAATGCCGATAGATCAGCCAGATCGATCCCCCCTGATCCGTTCACATTGCCTCGATTCCCCGTACAACAAGCGGTAGTCGGGCACTGGCTTGGGACGCCGTTCGGTACGATCTTTGAGACCGTGCCACCAAGGTCCACGACATAGAGCTCTCCGTAGTAATCTTCTCCGAACGCGACAATATTCAGTCCGCTCGTTCCGAGTTGTGGCGTCAGAGTATCGATTACTGAAATGTTGGTGCCGGTCCATCGGAACGACCAGACATCTCCGCTGCAATAGTCAGAAAAGAAGTACGCCCCCTGCCAGTCAGGCATGGCGCATCCGCGGTAAACGTATCCACCGGTTACGGAACATCCGACAGAGTGGTCAAATTCCCACACCGGGTCGGTCAAGCCTACGAGAGTATCGCATTGACTTGAAGGGTTGTAGCAGTGGTACCCTTCTTTGAGGCGCCAACCGTAGTTTCTACCACCGGAGCCACTCGGTTCGACATCAACCTCTTCAAATGCGTTCTGTCCGACATCGCCGATATACATATTCCCCGTGCCTCGATCAAAGCTGAACCGCCAGGGATTGCGCCATCCGAGCGTCCAGATCTCCGGCGCGTACGCGGCATTTCCGACAAAAGGATTGGAGGCAGGTATCTTATAGCCAGAGGTTGTATCAATATCAAGACGGAGCATTTTCCCGAGCAAATTCAGTTTATTCTGGGCCCTGTTTCCGGGATCCCCTCCGTTGCCACCGTCCCCCATCCCGATATAGAGGTAATGGTCTGAGGGCCCGAACGCGATCATCCCGCCATTGTGATTGCTGAACGGCTGGGCAATCGTAATCACGTTCGACTCGGAGAGCGAATCGGCAATGTCAGGATTGCCGCTGACGTGAAACCGGCTGACCACGGTCGCGCCGTCGGAGGTACGACTGTAATTGACGAAAAAATACCCGTTCGACTGATAATTGGGGTGAAAGGCCATTCCGAGCAGCCCTTGCTCACTGGACACCTTGATGAGACTAGTAAGATCGATATAAGGGGTGGCCAGAAGGAGGCCATTCTTGATGACCCGGATGTCTCCGGTCTGTTCCACCACGAACAATCGGGTGGAGTCGCCTGGAGCGCTCGTAACGAGAACGGGATCAGACAGTCCGGTCGCAACGGGTGTCAGCGCAAGCGGAGTTGCGCCTTTTGAGCCGGAGAATGGCAGGACGGACAGAGCAAGCAGTACTAGAATTCGCATGAGTTTGGTATCCCGGTATGTCATAGTGGATAGTATAGACCAACAATGGAAATATATAAAGGTTCCGCCGGCATGCAAATCATTTGTGGCCGGACAGAGAGGTTGAGGTCTACTGGTCGGTCAGGAGCCTGATTTCTCTGATCCTGTCCAGTCTGAACGTTCGGTCTGCATTGGCCTTCTCGCAGAATGCGCTTACATAGAGCATCGCCTGTCGAGTGTGCACGAGGTAGGGTCTGATAACCCGCCGCTCAACCGATCCGCCCATCGAGGCATAGACAATTTCAACTCGCAGCTTCTGATCAACCGCTACTCCCAATGCCGCCATTGGCTCCGGAATCGACTTGGCGCGAGGTGAAAATTCCTCGATCCGGTAGAGCCGAAATTTCTCTGCCAGCTGACCAAAAGTGGTGATCTGTCCGAATCTCCCCAAACACTCAAGGAAGAGACCGCGTACCAATACGGCGTCAGCCAGCGCTCGATGATCCTGCGATGGTGCTACTTTGAGCAGGCGCGCCAGCGTTTCCAGCGAGTAGGATGGCATCCCGACAAATGCCTGCCTCGCCAACTCAACCGTATCGAGAATGGGATTCCCGATCGGTTCGGTCCCGGTCTTGTCAGATTCGCAACCCAAAAATGACAGGTCAAACGGAGCGTTGTGGGCCAGAAGAATGGCATTGGGGGGACAGAAGTCGTAAAACTGTCTCAGCGCCTCTCCGGCCGAAGGTGCACCCTCCACCATTCTGTCGGTGATTCCGTGGATCGGAATGACTTCAGGCGGCATCGGTCGCCCTGGATCGACCAGAGTGGCAAAAGTGGTTACCGCTTCAGAACCGGGCCGAAACTGAACCGCCCCAATTTCCACAACCCGGTGGAATGCAGCGTCCAGTCCCGTCGTCTCGGTGTCGAAAGCGACAAAGGGGAGATCCTGAAGAAGTGTATCTGGAGAGAGTGGCTGGGTCATGCCGTTAGTATGAGCTTCCGAAGACTGGTTGACAATCAGATTCTCGTGCTATAGCTTTCCATCGGAGGTTTTGTGATGATGAAGACTCCAGAATTCCGTTCCGTCCACACCGCCCGCACCAAGGCGGTCATCTCCTATGCATCATTCTATAACGCCTTGGCCGGTTCCGGCCTTCAGGACGAATAGTCCTCGTATCACCTTTGCATTATCATCCGCTCGAACTAGTCGAGTCGGAAAATAATCGGTAATAATCGCGAAATTCATATAAGGAATGAGTAGTATGGCTACCCAAGTTGTAGAAATAACCGGCGCCGGGATCACGATAGAGAACCTGGAAGCTGTCTGCCGGCACAGAGCCGAAGTTACCCTCGCCCCGAAAGCCCTCAATGCGATAAGAGCCAATCGGGCGGTGATCGAACGAAAAGTCAAAGAGGGCGTCCCGATTTACGGTGTCACCACCGGGATCGGCGAGTTCGCCCGAATCCAGATTTCTCCCGAACAGGGAGAAGAACTCCAGAAACGCATCGTCTATTCCCACGCCGCTGCAGTAGGGAAAGAGATTCCGGAAAGCGATGTTCGTGCCGCGATGGTGCTTCGCGCAAACACTCTGTCCAAAGGGTATTCTGGCGTTCGCCCGCTGATCGTGGAGACCCTTATAGCCATGCTCAACAAAGGGGTCCATCCGGTTGTTTACCAGAAAGGCTCTCTGGGGACTTCGGGTGACTTGTCGCCGATGTCTATGATTGCCGAAGTGGTCATGGGTGAGGGACGTGCCAACTATCAGGGGAAGCGGATGACTGGTGCCGAAGCTATGAAGGCTGCTGGAATTCCACCGGTGTCGCTCAGCTTCAAAGAAGGACTGGGCATCATCAACGGAACACAGGCTTTTACTGGTGTCGGCGGTCTGGCAATATTCGATGCCCGCAATGTGGCCAAGAACGCCATGCTTGCCGCCGCTATGACAGTCGATGTCGTTGGATCAGGAGTAGCCTTCCTCGATCCCCGCGTTCACTCGATTCGAAATCACTGGGGCCAGCAGGTTGTGGCCGAAAACCTTCGCCGCATCCTCAACGGCTCCGAGACTATCCCGGCCAACAAAGGAAAGGTGCAGGACGCTTATTCACTTCGCTGCACACCGCAGATCCTGGGACCATCGCTCGATGCCCTCAACTACTGCACCAAAGTTCATGTGGATGAAATGAACGGCGTGTCGGACAATCCGCTGTTCTTTACGGCCGAAGATGAATACCTGGCTGCCGGCAATTTCCATGGTCAGGGTGTAGCCATGGCGCAGGATTTCCTGGCAATCGCCGTCTCTGAATTCGCCGACCTTGCCGAACGTCACACCAATCGCATGATGAACCCGACTCTATCCGGCCTGCCGGACTTCCTGGTCGAAGGGAAAGGTCTCAATTCCGGTTTGATGGTTTCGCAGTATTCGGCGGCAGCACTGGTTTCAGAAAACAAGATCCTGTCGCACCCGGCAGTGGTGGACAATATCTCCGTGTCAGCTGATCAGGAAGACCACGTCTGCATGGGCTCGATCACAGCGATGAAACTCACCGAGATCATTCGCAATACCGAGATCGTGATCGGTATCCAGATCATGTCAGCCGCTCAGGCGCTTGATTTCCGTCGACCGCACAAGGGGGGCGCCGGTACCGAAGCTGCTTTCAAAGTGGTCCGGGCCAAGTTGCCCAAACTGATCGATGACCGCCCGCTCTATCCCGATATCGAAATCGTCACCGATATGGTTCGTGATGGTTCATTGATCAAGGCTGTCGAAGAAGCGGTTGGGGAGATCAAGCTCTACTAGCACTTTGGCGACAGGTGGAATTGAAGATGACCGTCGGGTTTGTTCACCCGGCGGTTTTCATTTGGCCTGAGGAGTGCTGGATTGATCGGCGATCTGCATGAATATTCGGAGCCGCCTCTGCAGGCGGGCAAATTCTTCGGGGCGCTCGTTCTTGAGGTCATGAACTGAACTTTTGAGTTCATCGAGTGAGTAAAGAAACGGCTCCCCTCCGACCGGCTCTCCATAAAGATATCCGTTGGAAATGATTCCGATCGTATTCAATACATTGACGATCGCAAATCCTTTGTCGGATTCCCGGACGTTGAGTAAATCCCGACCCCAGCTCTCGTGAACATAGGCCGTACCAAACAGATCCAGGAGCGTCGGCATGATATCAATCTGCCCGCCGACCCGGTCGATTCGAACCGGTGTAGCCCCAAGAAGTTTAGGGGAGTAGATGAGAAGGGGAACCTGAAAATCGACGGGGTCCGGTTCTATCTTGCCGGCGCCCCATTTTGCGTGGTCAGCGGTGAACACGAATATGGTACTGTCGAAGGCCGGTCTGGTCTTGAACTCTGCAATGAACTTCCCCAGTGCGAAATCGGCATAATGGTGCGCGTTGAGGACATGGGCGTTATCCGACTCCTCCTTAAACATCTGCGTAGACGAGTCGGGTAGGTCGAATGGTTCATGGTTCGAGAGTGTGAGCACCGTCATCTGGAACGGGCGCGGAATGGAGTCCAGCAATCCAACGACTTTGTGAAAGACGATATGATCCGGAATTCCCCATTTGGCGAAGACATTCTCAATTCCCAGATCATGGTCGCCATAGAACCGGTCGAACTTCTTGTTTCGGAAGAAGCCTTCGAGATTGTCGAACGCCAAGTCGCCGCCGTAGGCGAAGCCGTTGAAGTACCCTCGGTCATGCAGAATTTCCGAGAGCGTCACAAACGGGTGAAGCGCGTTATATCTGGTCATGATTGAGCGGCCCGGAAGGGATGGAAACGCGCACAATACCGCCGGCATGCCATAGTTGGTGCGTGTGCCGTTGGCATAGAAATTGGTGAATAGAATTCCATGGGCCGCCAGTGAATCGAATTCGGGAGTGATCCCCTGTGAATTGCCCAGCGCTCCAGTATTCCGTCCCGACCAGCTCTCCATGAGAACAATGACTACATTGGGCCGAAAACTGAACCGTTCCCCCGATGCCGACACATGGCGTCGGAGTGTGCTGTCCTGGTCCAACCATGTTTCGTTTGGCCCGGCCAACCAGGTGCGCACTGAATCCATTCCCTGGCTAAACGGAACGAAAGGGAATCGCAGTGACTCCGGCAGATAAACCAGCCTCGGATCTTTTCCTTCTTCCGAGAACGCTTTCCCCAGCGTATAAACACCATTGAGCGCAAGCTGGTTGGCGAATTGATTGTGACTGAAATAGGCAACGCCCCAGTCGATCGGAGACAAGCCAAGCCGCCCGCGAATGCCGAGAAAACTGAGCGCAAAACAGAGTACCACCCAGCCGATTCGAGCCATCCAGCCGGCGCGTTGGGGAATTCTCGAGATCGAGCGAACGGTCCTCCGCCATAGCCAGAACACTGCTGCACCTACAGCCAGCGCTCCGAGTAGGAACGGATAGAACATCGGTTCGGAAAAGACCAGGTGAGTTATCGTTCTCCCGCCCGACAGGTACTGCACAACCTGAAAATTGAGATGGCTCCCGAAGTATTTGAAGAATCGAATATCCGCCAGAAGCGTTAATACCATCACCAGCATCAGAATCGATAGATACACAGCTACGACGATCTGTATGCCCCGCCTGGCTAGTGAAAGCCAAGGGAGGATCAGCATAATCGGCAGAAGTATGAACAGGATTACCACCTGATCAAACCGCCACCCCACCGGAAACGCCATCAGGATATCAGATGCCGAAGCCAGCCTGAATTTCTCCGAGTGCTGGAGATAAAACAACAGGCGACACAGGGCACAGAGAAGTACTCCGACCAGATAGGCCAGACCCCATACCTGCACAAAGTGGGGGAGGCGGCGCCAAATCGGTACGCTTGTTGATTTTTCAAGTCGAGACATTCCTGCAATAAAGGACTCAATCGGTCCAGCGCAAGGATTTGGCGCACCGGTTATTCAGGTCCGCTTGCAACCGGCGTTGTGACGACGTATGCTCTGGGAGCCCTTACATGGAGGAATCAATGAAAGCTATTGCGCTCGTTAGTGCCGGCCTGCTCCTATTAGGCTCTTTGGCCCATGGATCACCCCAGATACCGGGCAAGCCTATTCACCCGGTCTGCACCTATTCGATCATCGCCTATGACAGCGCGACCGGTCAGTTCGGTGCCGCCGTGCAGTCGCACTACTTCAAAGTTGCCGATGTCATCTGGGCGGAACCGGGAGTGGGAGCTGTTGCTACGCAGTCGCTCGTGGACTTTGCCTATGGTCCTCTCGGTCTTGCAATGTTGCGTAATGGCAAGTCCGCCCAGCAGGCATTATCCGGGCTGTTGGCTTCAGACTCCTCAAACGCTGTCCGCCAGGTCGCGATGATCGATCGAAACGGGTCAGTTGCAACTCATACGGGGGGAAAATGTATCCCCGAAGCGGGCCACCACAACGGCCGGTTCTACTCCTGTCAGGCCAATCTGATGAGAAACAA
The DNA here is from genome assembly GCA_049290195.1 of Candidatus Zixiibacteriota bacterium. Classification (GTDB taxonomy): domain Bacteria; phylum Zixibacteria; class MSB-5A5; order GN15; family FEB-12; genus FEB-12. The sequence goes on along the minus strand of JBATNE010000309.1, from coordinate 1,328 downwards.
CACCGTGTGGGATGCTATGGCCAGGGCGTTTGAAAACGCCACAGGGGAACTGGCCGACCGTCTGATGGCTGCGCTCGATGCCGCCCAGAAGGAAGGTGGGGATATCCGGGGCATGCAGTCCGCCGCAATACTCGTTGTGACCGGGAAACCTACCGGTCAGGTCTGGCGTGATCGACTGGTTGACCTTCGGGTGGATGACTCTCCTCAACCGCTGGTGGAACTTCACCGACTCCTGGATATATCCAAAGCATATAAGCATTCCGACAAGGGGGATGATTTCGTCACGGCCGGGAAGATGCAGGAAGCCGAAATCGAATACGCTGAGGCAGCTCGTTTGGCCCCTGACAATGTCGAACTGAAATTCTGGCACGCCGCTTCTTTGGCCACCAATGGTCAGGTTGAAAAGGCGCTGCCGATTTTCAAGGAAGTATTCAAAGCCGACGAATCCTGGCGGGTGCTGGTGCCGAGGCTCGTCAAAGTAGATCTACTGCCAAATGACGACAAATTGATTAAGCAGATTCTGGCACAATAACGGAGACTTATTCGGGCAGGGCGACCATCCGGTCGATCTCTTTCTTGATACCGGCCGGATCCAGCTTGCGAACTTCGATCGTCGTCCGGCTCCCTTTGCGGCTGGACTTCTCAGCCACAAAATGGTCATGCGCCAATCGCGCGATCTGATGAAGATGTGTCACTACCAGCACTTGGCTGGATTCTGCAAGCTTCTTCAGCTTTCGGGCAACTTCGGTGGCCGTGCGACCGCCGATTCCAGCATCGACCTCGTCAAATACCAGGAGTGATCTCTGAAGGTCACTCTGCTTTTTCTCAGAGACTTTGAGCGCCAGTAACAGGCGGGAGATTTCGCCGCCTGATGCCGTCTTCACCAGCGATTTAAGCGGCTCACCTTTGTTTGCGGAAAAGAGGAAGCGGCACCGCTCCAGACCATTGGCGTATGGTTTCACACACTGGTTGCCTGAGATTATCCCGTTTTGATCCGCGTCGTATACCAATTCGGCCTGGAAGTTAGCGCCGTCTATTGCCAGTTCAGCCAATTCCTTGATGACCAGTTTCCTGAGGTAATCCGCCCCTTTTGCCCTTAGAGAACTCAATTCCAGCGCTCTTTCAGCGTACTGCTTCCGGCAGTTCTCAACTTCCTTCTCCAATGCAGCCAGATGTGAATCGACATCCGGAATTGCCCCCAACTGCTGCACGATAGTTCCATAGGTTGCCAGTATCGCCTCTTCCGAACCTCCAAACTTCCGTTTGAGCTGGTATATCTCGTCCAGTCGGGCGTTGATCTCATCGAGTCTCGATGGATCATCCGGAAC
>JBATNE010000308.1:0-6018 GCA_049290195.1 Candidatus Zixiibacteriota bacterium | reverse complement strand
CAGACAGACACAGTCCAGAGCTTCAAATTGGGGGCGAGTATTGTCGCCGGGAAGACTCGTGAATAGATCAATCGCTGTTGGGCTTATCATTCAATTGGCGGCAGCTTGTGTTCTGGCGCTGGCTGTAAACTTCTTCGCCCGCGCTACTATTGAATCTATTCGTACTTCTGATCTTAGTAGCCTGGCGAACAAGGATGTTGGGGTTCTCAAGGCAGAGAATCGAGACCTACAGAGGGAGATCGATTCCTTGAGACTGACGATCACTCGAGTAGTAGGATTACGCATCCCAAGCATGGGAGACTTGAAGCAAGCCGCCGCGCGGTACAATCTGGGAATCCGACGACTGGAGCGAATTGCCTCTTCAGCCAAGGCAAAGTCTGCGGCGGTCCCGCACTATAGTGTATGGGTATCGGGAACATTGCCAAACTGCCTTGACTTCCTCCATGATATTAAGCAGGAATATCTTCTCGACTACGAAATGGTTACGTTGCAGCGAGCCAACGAAGACGGAAGTCTGATTTCTCTCGGCCTCAATATTGGAGTAAGGGAAGGATGAACTCCAGGAACATTAATAGGGCCACATTGGCCGTTCTGACTCTTGTCCTTCTATACATTTGGTGGGGCAACTTCAAGATATTCACTGGCCACACCGAGGCCGAAGAATCGAGATACACAGATCCTCCCCTACACCGGTCTAGTCCAGGGCGCAAGCAAGGGCTCGAATATCAGAGTGCAAAGACTAATCCGTTCGTCCGGCCGATAAAGGCAGCATCGCCGCAAAGAGGCCAAACCGCGCCACCTAAACCGCCGGTTCCGGTCATTCACGAGTCATATCAACTCAGAGGGGTCCTTCATCAAAAGAGCCGCTCTCAAGCAATCCTCCTGGCCCAGGGAGCGAGTCGCATCGTTGAGACTGGTGACACGGTCTCCCAGTGGCGGGTCGAATCCATAGGCGACAGCGTGGTAACATTCTCACAAGGGAAGCGCCGTGACACGCTTAGGCTGGGATATCATAAGTAAGCGAAGCGATGAAAAGGGGACGGTGCTCTTTTCGACTCTGGCACTGATGGCCGTCCTGGTCATCATCTTTCTGGCGGTATTGACCTATTGCCTATCCCGGTACGGGCAGCATGTGCGCGAGAACAATCGCCTCACGGCGAGCCTGCTGGCAGACGCTGGCATTCAGACTATCCTGGCAGGGATAACCAGAGACTCACTGAGTTGGCAGGAAGCCACTGCTGCAGCACCTAATGGCGGCACAATGCGCATGCAAACGACAGCATGGGGTCCTTACATACTGGTAATTTCCGACGGCAAGTTTGCAAATCAGACAGTTAGTGCATCTGCGCTCCTTGGGTCGACCCCTCCCCTCTGTTTTTCTGGAGCCATCACCGTTACTGATCCAACCTACCCTTTGGTCGCAGCGGGAAACACTACGATCACTGGTGATGTGTACACTGGTCCTTTGGGAATGACAACAGGTCGCCTTCGTGGCGAAGGGATCGTAAGAGAAGATTACCACCATGGTCAAGTCATCATCAGTCCTGAGGTCCCAGTCGTCCAATTTGATAGCATCGTCTACGCACAGTACTCACTGGCTCAGACGAAACGACGAGCCGCTGCTTCAATTAGGTACTCCGGTACTCAAGTTTGGCACTCTCCTCCACCTGACTGGGATTCTAGTCAGGTGTCGTGCACGATAGAGAACAATCTCAAATTGGACAATTGTCGACTGGATGCCGGGTCCCGATTTATGTCAATCTTCGTCAATGGTTCGGTAGAAATCACTGGCCGCTCCTCCCTCGTGGGACTAGTAGAAATCGTATCTCAAGGTCCCATCTTCGTCTCTGACTCCGCAGTCATTGATGAAGCAATTCTCTGCTCCCCGGATTCGATCATTCTTGCGGGTAGGTCGCAGTTTGCTGGCGTGGCAATCAGCCAAGGCGTCATTTGTGTTCGAGGGCAAGCCAACATCGCGTATCCGGCGACACTGATGGTACCCGGAACTTATCCGTCGGATAGAGATTCGGTAGGCGTGCGACTCCTGAGTCGTGGGTCACTTGAAGGTGTTTGTTTCGTTGGGGCAGGTACTTCTGGTCAAGGTCGCAGACCCAATAGATCGATATACCTTGACACTTCCAGTGTCTTCTCGGGCTTTCTTGTCTCTGACGGGACGGCTGATGTGCGTGGGACGGTTCTAGGCTCGATAGTGACGCATCGATTCCTCTATAGCGAACCAGCGACTGAATACGTTAACTGGATCAAAGACTTGCACGTGGATAGAACAAAGTTAGCCTTTCGACCGATTCTCCCTATTTTGGCACAAACCTCGGCTCGACGGACGTTTTCTATAATCCGTCAGGACACCCAGAAGTGAAGTTGAAACGTATACGCTCTCAATCAGGCGTAACTATCATAGAAGTGCTGATTTCCTCGGTCATCTTTATGATTGGATTTACGACGCTTGTCGCTCTTATCAACAGCACATTGCTAAAATTCTCTACCAAGGAAATGATCACCGGAGCTGCTCTGGGGCAGTCTGTGATGTATCAATCGATAGCGAATCGCGACACAATTGCATTGGACACGGTAGTCAGCCAATCCGGAATTCAGTACCGGGTCGAGCGACAGGTGTCTCACTCTGCGAACCTTTTTTCAATCAGCGTCACCGTGTCGCGAAGCACATCCAAAAGGCAGATCGTACAACTATATGATGCCCTTGCGGTACCTCAAGAATAGCCGTGGTGTCACTTTGGTGGAGTTGATCGTAGCGCTGGCGATCTCCTCGATCCTGCTAGTCGCAATGGTGTCGGCGAGCATCTTCGTTCAGAAATTCGTCACCAATTGGCAGCAGCGTGATTCTTTGGCAGAAGAACTGGCGTTTGTCCGCCTGGAGTTGGCGCCAAGACTCTCGAGAGCCTGCAAAATCAGATCAACGGGAGATACAATCCAGATTGTAGATCGTGAACGACAGGTTACCACGTATAGTTGGCGCGGCCACCGGCTTACCCGAGACGACAGAGCTCTCCTGCGACCCGGCTTTCAACTCACGAGCCTAAGACTGGCGAAAATCCCATTGCGAGAAATTGGCTCGGACACGATATTTGGACAGGTAAACAGTAACAAACCTAGTGGCCTGTATGAGCTATGGGTGGCTATCCTGTCTCCTCGAGACCAGCGGGACAGCCTACGTGTTGTGGTGAGGAATGACTATGAGTACTTCAAGAATTCAGCGCATTAGTCGCCGACTCAAAGACAACAGGGGCTTTTCGCTCCTAGAGCTTCTCATTGTGCTGGTGATAATAGGGATACTTGCAGGCATCGCTATCCCCCAGTACATGAGTTCTACGGTTCGCGCGAAGCAGACCGAGGCCAAGGAATTGCTGCATCAAATTTACATGCTGGAAAGGTCCCATTTTCAGAACAATGACAGCTATTGGATTCCCGCACCTTCGACCGTGGCCGACAAGAACAACTCCTTCGCCTTTGATACCATCGGTGTTGAAATCATGAAGTCCGCTCGCTATTCCTATTCCATAACAGGTGACCAGGACCATTTTGTTGCGACTGCCGTTGCTCTTCGACTGGATGATGACCCAGCGATTGATAAGTGGCAGATTGATGAGACTGGTGACTTGCGAGCCGTCATAGATGATGCAATCGAGCGGTGACAGTCCGTCATTATCCGCTCTGCCGATTAGGCTTCTTATCGCGCCTATGAAACGCTCACCTGATAAATGTGAGTCACTCCCGCTGTCAGAACATCAGTTGCACATAATACTCAATTAGTGCATTCCCATAGAGGATAAGGACAAAGCCACTGGACGCGAGAAAGGGACCAAAAGGAATTGACCTCGTATCTTGGAATTTCCTTCGCAAGGCCCACGTGATCGCAACATAAGCCAAACCGAAAAGCGCTGATAGCGGTAAGAGAAAGAGCCCGGCTTGCCAGCCAAGAAATGCCCCAAGCATCGCCCCCATCTTGATATCTCCACCACCCATGGCCTCCCTTTTGAAGAGCACTTTTCCAAGTATGGCTATGCCATAAAATAGCGACCCCGTAGACACCGCCCCAATTGCGGCCTCACCTATGCCGATTCCTTGCGGAAGGAGTGCATCCGCAAGCGCAATTATCGCCAAAGTCATTAATATCGAGTCGGGAATGAGCTGTCGACGCCAGTCAACGACAGAGATACAAATCAGCCCCAATCCGAGTATCCACACTAGTGCCATCCCTAGTGACCAACCATACCTCAACCGTACCAAGAAACTCAGGACCATTGCAGAAATGTAGAGGATAGTCTGAACCAGAAGCGGGCGGCGATTGCACTCCGGGCACCTGATTCGAACGAAAAGGCGAGTTATTAAAGCCTGATACTGCAAAGATCCGAGGTGCCGAGCACATTCCCCGCAGCAAGCGCCCGTGGACCCACTCGGCCATAAGTACAGATATTTGAGTATCTGAATATGCAGAAGCGTTCCACCCAATACTCCCAAAGATATGCAACCGAGAATGGTAAGAAGTGACAGCTCGGAATCCTCACTTCGGGCTTAGTGCCGTCAACAACACATGCAGTGCTTAATCCTAGAATGTACGCAGGTCTCAAAACATGCGACAAGTGAATAATTGGCTGCGTCGAAATCGCCAGTGGAACAATGAACTGCAATAGAGAGGGACCACCGATTGCCTAGAGGGAGACACTATCGTAAACCAAGGAACTCGCCATGAGCAGACGACTCCTGCAATCATGAGCACAATGCGTCGTCCAGGCAAATGCCATCTAATTCGTGCCAATGGTCCCTCTCAGTCCGTCAATCGCCTACCATATATCCAGGAACCCCTTGCTACCACGCTGCAGCAATCCCGTGTCTTGATTGAGCTTCTTCATGAGTTCCTCGACCGAACTCAGAACAGCATGATGGACAACGGTTGCCCATGCCCGAAGGTCTTGGTGGATCAGGATGTTCTTTGGAGCCGACAGCGCATCGCTGGCCCCCGTAAGCTTTGCCGAGGCCCACTTCTTCATGAATCCTGGTTCGACCGTCAGGAACCGGCAGCAATCGAGATGGATACCGTAGGCCCGAACGCCAATGTACATGCGATAGTCTGTGAATTGTTCCTGGCGAACTACGATGAGTTCACGACGGACCTTTGAGAACAGTCCGGAGCTCTGGACTTCTTCAAGCGCCCACGTGTGGCAATTGGGCATGGCCGCTTCGCGCATGCGCTCCTGGATGCTGGTCAAGAGTGCGGCTTCGTGGCCGGCGCCGTGGTCGAGAATAATTGACCACTCGTTGAGAATCGTCTCTTCTTTAAGGGTAATAATAGCCATACATGCCTCCTCCCCAAGAATATTGGGGGCTATTGGGGGTTACGTTGCCCGATCTGATACTGCACCGAATCGCTTGGATCGCAGGAGCACCAGATCGGGGTGAAAATTGTCATTTCATTGAGTTCATCAGCTGTGCACACCCAGTGAAAGCGGAGGGCCTTTTTGGGGACATTGAGTTTGGTTGTGGCCTGCTGAATATTGGCTAGTCTCGCGCTGCTCGACGTGACATAGAGTGTCCGGAACCCCTTGAATTCCTCGACCCCGAAGTCGGCGGCATACCGCTGGTACTTGCCCTCCAGAAGATAATTCGTGTAGAACCTAAGGCTCTTAAGGACGCCGCGCTCGAGATCTGACACCGTCTCCGTGCCGCGATCAATCTCCAGAAAGAACAATGCCGTCTTCCCGCCCCGTTCGAGGGCAAAGACGCCATCAGGGGTATGACTCACTTCCGCGCGATCTTCCGAGATGTCACAAATGACATCGCGAATGTACTTGTGGACACCGCCCTTGGTGGTCTTTTCGCCATGGTAGTCAGGGATGAATCCCATAAGCCTGGTGTCGCTGGCAGTACAGGCAAGCCGCAAGGTGATGCGAAACTCGTTGACGGCCAAGAAGTGCCGCATGAAATAGTGGTCACTCGGCTTGTTCGTCGTGCGGGTCCATTTGAGTTCAGCGACGTCTACAC
>JBATNE010000307.1:0-16565 GCA_049290195.1 Candidatus Zixiibacteriota bacterium | reverse complement strand
TGTGAAGACGTATCCGGAATTAGAGGGTTTGGATGGAATCTTCTGCGCCCGTCTCAAACTTCGCCTTGAGTCCTGATCTCCCCCCTGCATCTTTTTCTTGCGCAAAACCGGTGTCACGTCGTTGCTTACATAATGATAGCCACGTCCGATCCGTCCGATAGTCGGCCGGGCCAAAATTGAATTTCCGTCACTTCGACAGTAAGGTGTATAATCGACCATGGGTCAGATGATCGCGAGCAATGAATCCAGAAAGCAGGTGTTTCTGGGGCAATGGTTGCCGGATGGCAGCTGGCGCCGCAAGGCGGTGTTCTATCTCGTCCTTCCGCTCTTGATCCTTATGTTTTTGCTCGGCATCGTTGACCAGGTCGTCATGCCGCTGGTCACCCGCCAGGGGTCGGATTTCACGCTGCCCGACTTCACGGGTCAGAAGACTATCGATGTCGATGTCAAACTCAGTGATCTCAATCTCAGTTTTGACATTGCCTCTGAAGAATATGCCCCCGGTCAGGAAAAAGGGGTGATCATTCGCCAGTTCCCGATAGCCGGAACCCAGGTTAAGCCGGGGCGTACGGTCAAATTTGTCATTTCAAAAGGTCAGGAGATGGTAGCGGTTCCGCAAGTCTCCGGCAAGTCGGTGCGACAGGCAATCCTGGATCTGGAGACGGCCGGACTGAAACTGGGGGAAATTGCCTGGGCGTTTTCGGATACCATTCCTGAGAAGGTCGTGGTCTTCTCCTATCCTGCGGCCGGTACGCAGGTCTCGCTCGAGTCGTCGGTGAATCTCATGGTAAACCGAGGGCGGGCTACTGATATCGTTTATATGCCGAAGATCATTGGATTGACGTTGACTGACGCCCGGAAGCTGCTTGAGGACAAAGGACTCAAGATCGGCAAAACCGATTATCGCAAGGATGACAATTTCCTGCCGGAGACCGTACTCGAACAGTCTGAAGTCGAGGGTGCTGAACTGATGATCGGGGCCGAAGTCAATATCGTCTTGAGCAAGACCTGATCATTACGCCTTAATTCCGTCAAACAACATCGAAATCAGGTACTCCCCCGACGGGCGGGGTGGGCCGCCTTTGTTACCGAATTCTCTCCCGACCAGCGCCCCAAAGATGACCGCCAGAAGATGACCCGTTTGGTCGATCCTGATATCGCTTCGAATCTCGCCGGTCTCCTCTCCCCGCTCGATGATCTCTCGTACATACGAGTGTACGTGTCTCTCTATGTCGATACCGCTGATTTCAATGCCTGAATGAGCGAGGGCATGGGTGGCAAACATATAGAACTGCTTTTCCGCCGGATATAACTTCGCATTCATGACCACCGCATGATACAGATGCTGCAGGCGGACTCTGGCCAATCCGCCTTTATCCTGCTTGCGAACTTCGCCGATCCATCGGGCGAAGTAATCATCGAATATCAGGATGACAAACTCCAGCAAATGACTCTTCGAAGGAAAGTACTGAAAGAACGACCCTTTGGAGATGCCGGCATCGCGACAGAATCGATCCACGGGGAGTCCATCGTAGCCGTATCGCCCGAACAAGCCGACTGCCGTTTCATAGATAAGATTCTTCTTTTCTGGCGGAAGCCGTCGAAATGTATCAGTGACAACTTTTCGCTTTACCAGTCCTGCGACCAGGTTCTCATCTAACATCGCTTCCTCACACAGGTTACCAGACCGTTATGACCATTTGGTCATCATTGCTATACTAATATTATATATTTTCTCTGTCGTCAAGAATTAGTTTGACCGGTCCGATAGCTGATGTAGATTCCCCGCGTATAAGATTCGACAGATATTTCCCTACAAGGAAGGAATGATAACAATGGGTAAAGTACGTGTCGCCATCATCGGCGTCGGCAACTGCGCATCATCGCTGGTGCAGGGAGTCGAATTCTACAAGAAGGCCAAGGATGATGATCAGATCCCGGGATTGATGCATGTCAATCTGGGCGGATACCACATCCGTGATATCGAGTTTTCTGCGGCGATTGATATCGATAAGAACAAGGTCGGCAAGGATCTTTCCGAAGCCATAGTCACCGCCCCCAATTGCACTTATAATTTCTGCAAGGTGCCGAAGCTGGGTGTCAAAGTTCAGCGTGGTATGACCCATGATGGTCTTGGATACTATCTGTCCCAGATTATCGAGAAGGCCCCCGGTGATACGGTTGATATCGTCAAGCTGCTGAAAGAAACCCGCACTGATGTCGTCATCAACTATCTCCCGGTTGGTTCTGAAGAGGCCACCAAGTGGTATGTCGAGCAGATTCTGGAAGCCGGCTGCGGCTTTGTGAACTGCATTCCGGTCTTTATTGCACGCGAACCGTACTGGCAGAAGCGGTTCAAAGAGAAAGGTCTCCCGGTAATCGGCGATGATATCAAGTCTCAGGTTGGCGCCACGATCGCGCACCGCGTTTTGACCCGCTTGTTCTACGAGCGCGGTGTCAGACTCGAACGGACCAGCCAGCTGAACGTTGGTGGAAACACCGACTTCCTCAATATGCTGGAGCGCTCGCGCCTGGAATCCAAGAAGATTTCCAAGACCAACGCGGTGACTTCGCAGCTCCCGTACGAAATGGAGCCCAAGAACATCCACATCGGTCCTTCTGACTATGTGGAATGGCTGTCCGACCGCAAGTGGGCCTACATCCGCATGGAAGGTACCACGTTCGGCAACGTGCCGCTCAATATTGAAATGAAGATGGAAGTCTGGGACAGCCCGAACTCGGCTGGTGTCGTAATCGACGCTCTCCGCTGCTGCAAGCTGGCCATGGACAACAAGCTCTCAGGCGCGCTGATTGAGCCTTCCTCTTACTTCAAGAAGTCTCCGCCGGTACAGTTTACCGACGAAGAGGCTCGTCGCATGACAGAGGAATTCATCGCCAAGTACGGCTGGAAGCAGGCTGAGAAGTCGGACAAGCGACTCAAAGTCGCCGCCCGCAAGCCGATCGAGGCAACCGCCAGCGTCAAGACCGCGTCCAAGAAGCGCGTCGTGCGCAAGAAAAAGTAGTTTTCACACCCCATTCGGGTGACTACCTTAACCGGCGACATTCTGTCGCCGGTTCTTTTTTGCCTGCGCAGGGTTATACTTATGAAACGAACAGTCACACGCGGCAAGCTCATCACCTTTGAAGGGATAGATGGCTCCGGCAAATCGACCCACCTTGAGCGGTCCCGTAGGTTTCTCATTAAGCACGGGTTCAAAGTCAAGGTGCTGCGCGAGCCGGGCTCCACTGATATCGCCGAGCAGATACGTAAGCTGTTGCTGGATAAGAAATCCCGTATGACTTCGACGACGGAGTTGCTGTTGTATGAAGCCGCTCGGGCGGAAATTACGGCGCGCCAGATTATCCCGCTGCTCAAGTCGGGGCAGATTGTCCTGTGTGATCGATTCTACGATAGCACCACGGCATATCAGGGATATGGCCGGAAGCTCGACATCGATATGGTCTCCGGCCTGAACAAGTTGGCGGTCGGAAGCCTGAAACCCGACCTGACCCTGCTGTTCGATGTCGAACTGCCGGTGGCCATGAAGCGGCTGGGGCGGAATCTCGACCGCCTTGAATCCGAGTCTCGCGCTTTCTTCAGTCGCGTTCGCAATGGTTTTCTGTGCATCGCCGCGACTGAACCGAGGCGGGTCAAGGTGATCGAGTCATCGGGGGATGTCGATGAAGTCTTTGCTCACGTCCGGCGACACCTCGTCCGTCAGTTTGGCCTCTCAGTATGACCCAGGAGCTGTTCCCCGCCCGCCGCTCGCTTGTCCTTTCATCGCTTTTTGCGACGCTCATCACGTTTATTTCGTTCGGACTGGGGATATGGGTCCTCGCAGACCCAGGCATCCGGGCCGGCTTTGTTTTTTATCGGGTAGCCCACACTATTGACCAGGAGTACGCCGGATCGGTCAACTGGCAAAGCGCAATCCAATCCTCGACTTCGTCAATCTTCGGGCAGCTAGACCGTTACTCCGAATATCTCGAGCCGAGAGATTTCGACGATCTTGGTGAAGAGATGTCCGGCGGATACCAGGGAATCGGTGTTTCAGTCATAGAGAGCGATTCAGGGCTGCTGATTATGTCGGTTCGCGAAGGGGGACCTGCTGCACAGGCAGGAATGCTTACAGGTGATATCATCATTAGAATCGATACGGTATCGCTCGCCCACCTTGCGGTAAACAAGGCCAGCGATCTTCTTCGCGGCCCGGAAGGAACATCAGTCCATCTTACAATCGCACGCCCCGCTACCGGAGACACGTTGTCCGTAGAGCCCACCAGGCGACGGATAGATTTCCAGCATGTGTCATTCGCGGGTTACACTCCTGATTCCATGATTTACATTCGGCTTCTGGACTTTGACGCCGGAGCATCTGAAGATCTGGAAGTCGCGCTTGATAGCCTGCTCAACAAACCCGGATATGAAGCCAAAGGGGTGATTCTCGACCTCAAAGGGAATCCTGGCGGTCTGTTCTCCGAAGCATACAACACATCCAGTCTCTTTCTCCCGGCCGGGAAGTTCATTGTCGGGACCAGTTCTCGCTCTCGCTGGAATCAGGAGAAGCACTCTTCCGATGCGGAGGACATCACCAATGGTCTTCCGATGGCGATTCTGGTTGACCGTGGATCGGCTTCGGCCGCCGAAATAGTATCCGGTTCCCTCAAACAGCTCGGACGCGCTGTCTTGATCGGAGACACTACCTTTGGTAAGGGGCTTGTCCAGGGGTATAGCCAGTTTCCGGACGGCAGCGGCGGGAAGTTGACGATCTCGCGGTACTACCTTGAAGGAAACCTCTACCTGAATCGATTCGACTCAAACATGTTTGATACTGGTAAGGGACTGGTGCCTACCTATCAATTTGCTTATCCGGAAGACAAACCGTTTCTGGCGGCATTGGAAGGTTCGCTCTTGCCGATGCATTTTGCCCAATTGCATCAGGATGATCTCCTGGCCGGCCCACCGCCTCTTGGCCCGGACACCGGATGGGTTGAGCAGTTCGCGGTGTATTGCAGTATTCACAAATTTGATTATAAGTCACCGCAGACGGAATCGGCCGAAATGCTTCTCGCGACCGCCAAATTGGAGAAGAGTTCTCAGGAGACGATTACGAGCGCCGAGGAGCTGGTCAAATTAGCGAAAGCGAGCGACTATACCGCATTTTTCGAAAACCAGAATTATATCCTGATGAGGCTGCGGCAGATCGCCGCCGAGCGCAAGTTTGGTGAGTATCGCGCCTATACGGAAATAGTTGTACCGCAGCGCCGGGATATACGGTTCGCAGAAGAGATCCTCAAGGAGGCCAAGGACTAGTGGCGGTTGTCGCCTATATCGTGTGCGGGATTCTGGCGGGTACGCTGGGTGGTTACCTGGGGCTCGGCGGCGGGATTGTCATTGTACCGTTCCTCACCCTGGTCATGGGTCTGGGAATGAGAGCGGCCGTCCCTGTTTCAATGGCCGCCATTGTCATCAACTCACTGGCTTCCTCCAGTGAGTACATGAAGAAGGGAATGGTCGACCTGGAATTGGTGGTCACCCTTACCTTGTCCATGGTGATCGGTATGGTCATTGGAAGTTCCCTCTTGAGCATTGTCTCCCCTGCATACTTGAAGCTCCTGCTTGCGATTGTCCTCATCTATGCTGCGTATAGTTTCCTGAAGGGACCATCTACAAGCAGCCCGGAAACGAATCACCGGAGTGCCGCACGGTTGTTCTGGTGTTCCGTCCTCGCCCTCGCCGGCGGGGTGATAGCCAGCATGGTAGGTGTGGGTGGCGGCGTAATCGTCATTCCGCTCATGTATCTGGTTTTGGGAGTGCCACTGGGGACAGCCAGAGGAACCTCGTCATTCGTCGTGGGCGTCGCTGGCGCGGCATCGCTGGCGGTCTATTTCTTGAGCGGAATCGTCAATCTCAGCGTCCTTCCGCCGGTAGTATTGGGAGCGATCGTCGGAGGAAAATTGGGCGGAAAACTGGGGACGATGGCCAAACCGCTCGCCGTCAAAATCGTCTTTGTTATTGTCATTCTATATGTTGCCGGCCGATTGGCCTGGGGAGCAATGGGAGAACTTCGATGATCACAACAGCCACTCTCGGGCACTTCGATCGCTACTCCTGGTATTTCTTCCTGATCTGGTTCCTCGTGGCGATGGTCCTCAATATTGCCGGGATCCCGGCGGGACACACGCTTGCCTATATAGGCGTGGTGCTGATTCTCTTGAATAATCTCGCCCGCCTCGTGGTCGTTGCGGAGCAGTTCAAAGCAGATCGAAACCAGAGATTTCGCGCATTGTCGTACCTGCTCATTCTCATTTCCCTCGGGGCTGTTACGGCGCAATATCTCCTGCAGAGGGAACAATGAAGACGCTGGTGTTCTGCGATTTCGACGGCACTATCTCCAAGCGAGATGTCGGTTATTCCCTTTTCCACCACTTCTCCGGTGGGGAAAACGAGAAGTTGCTCCCTGACTGGAAAGCGGGGCGGATGTCCAGCCGGGAATGCCTTACTCGGGAAGCCGAGATGGTGACCGCATCATCGGAGGAGATCCTCGCCTATCTGGATCAGTTTGAGATCGATCCCGGTTTCAGTGCATTCGTTGAGCTCTGTCGAAAGAATGATTTTCCGCTGACAATTGTTTCCGACGGTCTGGATTTCTACATAGACCGGATACTTGCCCGCAACGGACTGTCACACTTGTCTCTTATCTGCAATAAGGGGCATCTCAATTCCTATGGGATTGAGATCGAGTTCCCTCGCACTAATCGCGCCTGCACTCGATGTGGTTCGTGCAAGGGAGAGATTATTGAGGAGTACTGCGGTCGGGATTCTCAGGAATGTCGCACTATCTTCATCGGCGATGGGTATTCTGACACCTGCGCAACCCGGGCGGCATCTCTGCTGTTTGCGAAAAAGGATCTTGAGCGATATTGCCTTGCGCATAACATCGCTTATAATAGATACGATAACTTCTTTGACGTCGCACGCACTCTGGTTGACCGCGGCTTTGCGAAAGCGTGACCGTCTGGGCATATGAATCAGGAGAGTAAACTGTGGTGAAAGCGCTCATAATGGCAGGTGGATTCGGTACTCGACTCCGCCCCCTCACCATGAATGTTCCCAAGCCTATGGCGCCGATCGGGACTATACCCATGATGGAACATGTCGTCGGCTTACTGGCAAAGCACGGCATTACCAATATTACCTCATTGCTCTATTTCCAGCCGGAAACGATCAAAGAGTACTTCAAGGACGGCGGCAATTTCGGCGTGAAGATGTCCTATTGTCTTCCGGACGCCGACTACGGCACGGCCGGAGCAGTGCGGTTCGCCTGTCCCGATCCAAAAGAAACCGTTCTGGTCATTTCAGGCGATCTGGTTACCGATTTCAATCTGACCACCGCCATGAACTGGCACCGTGAGAAACGGGCCGAAGCGACCATTCTGCTCACACGCATGGAGAATCCGCTGGCCTATGGCATAGTCATTACCGGCGAAGACGGACGAATTGTCAGGTTTCTGGAAAAGCCGACCTGGGGTGAAGCGTTTTCCGATACGATCAACACGGGCGTTTACATTCTGGAACCATCGGCCCTCACCATGATCCCCAAGAACACGAATTTTGACTTCTCACAGAACCTCTATCCGCTCATGCTCTCGCGGCAGATGGGGTTATATGGACGGATTATGGACGGCTACTGGAAGGATGTCGGCAATGTCGACGAATACCAGAACGTCCACATGGATCTGTTCGAAGGAAAAGTCGCTCTGGATCTCCGGTACCAGAAAGTCGATCATCCGAAGGCCACGATTTACAAGGGACAGAACGTCCATATCGGCGGTGATGTCCAGTTCAGTGGGACCATTATCCTCTCTGATGACGTCTCCGTCGACACCGGTGCCCGCCTGCACAACTGTGCAATCGGCCATCGGAGTCGCATTGGCCGCAATGGCAATCTGGTCAACACCGTGGTCTGGTCCGACACGGTGATCGGCAATGAAGTTGTCGCCAGCAATGTCACGATTTGCGCGCGGAACCAGATCGGCCACAATGTCGAATTGATGGACCGGGTAATCGTGTCCGATGATTGTCAGATTGGCAATTCCGCGACGGTCAAATCAAACTGCAAGATCTGGCCTGCCAAGTCAGTCGAAGAGGGCGCTATCGTATCGAGCTCTGTTGTCTGGGGAGAAAAGTGGAACCGCGAGCTGTTCACCGATTCGAAAGTCACCGGGCTTGCCCTGACCGAACTTACCCCTGAAATGACCGTGCGATTGGGCGCGGCGTTTGGAGCGTTCCTCGGAAACGATGCCAAGGTCGTTTCCAGTCGCGATGCCTCGGACATTTCTCGTCTCCTCCGTCGTGGTCTGATCTCCGGGCTGCTTGCGGCGGGAGTCAACGTCTCAGATCTGGAGGCCTCTCCGATCCCGGTTGCCCGATATGCACTGAAGAAAGGGAAATATGATGCAGGTGTCTATGTGCGGCACAACCCGGAAGATTTCCGCCAGGTAGATTTTATCTTTTTCGACGGCAACGGCCTGGACATGCCTACCTCCAAGCTGAAGAAGATCGAACGCAATTACTTCAATGAAGACTACGAACGGGCAGCGCTCGACAAGATCGGCCATTTGGATACTCCTCAGCGTGTGCTCGACGATTACCGTCAGGAGTTTCTGGCTGAGATAGATGTCGAGATCATTCGTAAAGCCGGATTCAAAGTTGTCATAGATCACTCCAACGGAGCATCGAGCCAGGTCTTCCCCACTCTCTCCACCGTTCTGGGAATCTCGGCGACGGAATTGAATGCCAATCTCAATCCGAGAAAATTCTCAAGTTCCCAGCAGGAGCTGACCCAGTCGATCGTGCAGCTGTCCGCAATCGTGTCATCGCTGAAGGCCGATGTCGGTTTGTTGCTGAACCCGGCCGCAGAAAAACTGACGGTTATCGACGAAAACGGCAAGCCTATCGACAGCCACCTCCTCCTGCTCCTGGTAACAGATCTCTACCTGCAGGTGCATAAACCCAAGCGAATCGCTGTGCCGGTGGATGCATCGATGGGGATCGACGAACTGGCTGCTCGACATGGCGTCGAAGTCGTCCGGGTTGCCAATGACCACCGGGCTATGATGGAAGCGCTGAACAAAGGTAAAGTCGACTTTGTCGGCGGGACACGCGGTGGATTCATTTTCAAAGGATTCCAGATGGGGGCGGACGCCATTCTCGGTGGTGTCAAAATTCTGGAGCTTCTGGCCAAGTCCAAGACCCGGTTTGGCCAACTGCGCAAGAGTCACGAGGGATATGTCCGGCAGAATCTGTCGGTACCCTGTCCGTGGGCCAAGAAGGGTACGGTCATGCGGCGCCTCATCACCGGCTCCGACGACAAGAAGCGGGAGTTAATCGACGGCGTCCGGATTTTTGAGAACGGCGGCTGGGTCCTGGTTGCACCGGACAGACTTCGAGCCTCATTTAATATCTCCGCCGAGTCCCATTCTCGCGAAGAGACCGAGAAGCTGATAAGCAAGTACAAGGACTTCGTCTTGGAGTCCCAAAACGGCTAGCAGAATGTGCTCTCGATCGATGATACGACCGGCCCTCTTTGGGCCGGTTTTCATTTGGTGTTCAAAAGTCGAGCACGGGAGCAACTCAAGGTTCCAAACGGAAGTCCGAACCTTATGTGGAAAGCCACTCGAGTCAAGAATCGCCAAGGGGGCCCATTTTGCGAACACAAATTGCGATCATCGTAATCACGCTATTGAGCGCCGTTCCTGGTCTAACCGCCACATCGGCCAATCAATCGCCGGCAACGCGCCTTATGGATCGGCTCGAACGCATCGAGTTTCGGGTCGACAGCATGATCTGCCGATCTGATCTATCCCACCAGGATGAATTGGCAAGCGTTTGTGCCGAAATCGCCTCTCTCAAGGCTGCACTGGCCTCGTTCGCAGAAAGCAGTCACTCTTCGGCAGGAGTAGATAGCCTCCTGGCCCATTTGTGCGGTGAAGTTGAGAAGGTCAAAACTGAGAATCAGGCGCTGCGAAGTCAGATCATGTCACAGCAGTTTGCCTCGGCGTTGTCCGATGAAGTGTTCTTCACTGCTCCCAGCAACGATCGGTCGACAGTCGGAGCTCAAGCAGGGGGCATTGCGGTGCCACCGGCACCGGCGTCCGACGACGGGCTCTCTTTCTCCGGACTGTTCGATGCGGCCGGCTCATTTGATAATAACTCCAGCCGCGCAGACTTTATGTTGAACCAGCTCGAAGGGGATATCGAGCAGGCCTTTTCCGACCGAGTATCATTTCGCGCCGATGTCGAACTGAATTCCGACGGCGCCACCTCATATGAGATATCGCTGGAACAGGGCTTCGTGCAGTTCACCCCTTCCGGCAACGATCGCTGGCAGGTGAAAGTGGGGCGCTTCAATTCTCCAATCGGCTTCGAACAATCCGATCCTCTGGGAAGCTACCTCTATACCCGAGGATTCATCTACGACTATGCCCTGCCATCGGACCTGACCGGCTTCATGACCACGGCCCAACTGAGTAAGCGCTGGGACATATCCCTTCTCGCTGTCAATGGATGGAATCGAAACTCTGATAATAACACCGGCAAGAGCCTCGGACTGCAAACAGGGCTTCAGTTGGGGACGAACCTCTCCGCCGGGCTATCGATTCTGGCCGGACCGGAACAGGACGAAAATAATTCGTCGATTCGGACGATTTTTGATGGCACTATTACACTGACGACATCGGCATCAGACTATTTCACGCTGGAATTTCACCGCGGAACCGAAACAAAGGCGCTGGTCGACGATGCTACCGCGCTCTGGAGCGGCGTCATGGCAGCCGGACATTATCAACTGATTAACGACTTCTCCGTTACTGCTCGTGCGGACCACTTCAGGGACCGCGATGGTAACCGGACCGGCGTTGCCCAGAACTTAACCGGGTTTGCGATTGCGCCTACTTGGTCAGTGCCAAGCGGACCGGACCTGGTGCTTGAGATGCGCCAGAATTGGTCAAATCAGCCCAGTTTTGGGGATTCCGGGGAAAAGAAGACCCAGTTTGACGTGGCTCTTGAAGTAACGCTCGGATTCTGAGGACAAGACACAGGCAAAAAATATGACCGCCGGGCGTTTCCGCTCGGCGGTCATGAATGATAGGTTGGGAACGATTGGTAAACTTCGGGGCCGTGTGTTGGGCACAGCCATCTCAGTCTATTGTGCTTCTTATATCGAAAAATCCGGGCTAAAGTTTCCTAAATTTCTGTTAATTCGTACTTCCTTGCCGCACATAGGGCTATTCCCTTTTCCGGCTTGTCCCGGCGACGAAATGTATTATGTTTTACCCCAGCGCCGCAATTCGGCGGCCCGGCCAACCTCCATTGGGAGAACACTATGGATTATAAGATTCGCACTAAAATAGCCCGAATAGTCGTTGAGGATGCCGTCCCGGTCAACTCCGAGATCACCATTCTTGGGTGGGTGAGGACTGTTCGCACCAGCAAGGAAGTCGCTTTTCTCGAAGTCAACGATGGTTCCTGTTTTAAGAACCTTCAGGGTGTCATCAACAACCCGGAAAAATACCCGGTACTTGATCAGATTCTGACTGGAGCATCGATTCGCATGAAGGGCAAGCTCATCCCGTCGTCGGGGAAAGGGCAGAAATACGAACTGGCCGTTGAGACACTCGATCTGGTCGGTGCGGCGGATGCCAGCTATCCCCTGCAGAAGAAGCGGCACACGTTTGAGTTTTTGCGCGAAATCGCCCACCTTCGTCCACGTACAAATACCTTCGGCGCGGTAAATCGGCTTCGATCCAAGATTGCGTACGGCATCCACAAGTATTACCAGGAACGCGGGTTCTTCTATGTCCATACGCCGATTATCTCGGCATCGGACTGCGAAGGAGCCGGAAATCTATTCCGTGTAACAACACTGGATCTGGGAAATCTCCCGCGGTCGGAAGGAAAGATCGATTGGGATTCTGATTTCTTCGCTGCCGAAGCGTATCTCACCGTGTCGGGACAGCTCGAAGGGGAACTTGTCGCTACCGCGCTGGGGGATATCTACACCTTTGGACCAACTTTCAGGGCTGAAAATTCCAATACCAGCCGGCACGCATCGGAATTCTGGATGATCGAGCCGGAAATGGCCTGGGCCGAACTCGAAGACAACATGGAATTGGCCGAGGATTTCCTGAAATATCTGTTCAAATTCGCACTCAATGAATGCCAGGACGAAATGGATTTCTTTTCAGCCTGGGTCGACCCCGAAGTTCGGAAGACGCTTGAAGTGGTAGTCAATTCGCAGTTCGAGCGTGTCTCCTATACGGAGGCGATTGACATTCTCATGAAGTCGGGTGAGAAATTCGAATTCCCGGTTGAGTGGGGTATCGATATGCAGTCGGAGCATGAACGCTATCTCACTGAGAAGAAATTCAAAAAACCGGTTATCGTATACAATTACCCTGAAGAAATCAAAGCGTTCTATATGCGGGTGAACGAAGACGGCAAGACCGTTCGCGCAATGGATGTGCTCGTCCCCAAGATCGGCGAAATAATCGGCGGCAGCCAGCGTGAGGAGAGACTTGATGTCCTCTGCGAGCGGATGAAAGCGAAAGGGATCAGCAATATCGAGGAATACCAATGGTACCTTGATATTCGCAAATATGGTTCGGTTCCGCATTCCGGATTCGGTCTCGGATTCGAACGGGCGCTCATGTACATCAGTGGAATGGGCAATATTCGCGACGTCCTTCCCTTCCCTCGCGTTCCGCGGTGGGCGAAATTCTAAGATCGATTGTACAGAACGAACTGTAGTGATGAAGCCGGGTCAATCGACCCGGTTTTTCTTTGCCTTTCGGCTGAGAAGAAACGAGCAGATATAAAACGCCCCGCGCCGGGGGGGAGGGGGAACGGCACAGGGCGGGACCAACGGCTCGGTTGATGCGCAAGGCGTCAAGTCTGGCCGCTGTGTCCTTTATAACAGTGTACTTGGGAAAAAAGTTTCCGCTTTCGATCGATTACCACATTGCCTCTGCCTCTCCTGGGTACAGGCACAACCATAGCCACCCTTGGCGGGGAAGAATTTTCAAGACTCAAGTTCAGTCAGGAAATTACATTATTGTCGTGGTGATGCAAGGCTTTTTAGAGGGAATCAACCAATAGTTTGCGAGTTTGTGATATAGGAGCCAACAAGTTCGGAGGATGAGAATCAGGATACATTTTCATTCAATCAGGTCGGCTTTCCAGACCGACAGGGAGAAAGCAGGTTGACGAAGCGTAGCCTCGTACATCCAATTTCCGATTAAATTACCCGCCTTTTGTCGCCTTTCCCTGCGCTCCTTCTAACTCCACCATTCAGAAGCAGTTATCCGGAGCCTAAGGCAAGTGAACTGAGGAGATGGGCGGCAGGCGTTGAATTTTTGTACAATTTGGGAGAGGTTAACATTGACCGGCGAACTGCCGATATATGGACTACTATGAAGATCCCAGTTAAGTACAGGCTCGTTCTGGTGGTGTTGATGGCAGCCGTTGTGGGGTTGCTCAGCTTCGCCTGCAACTCAACGTCGACCGGCAATAACGGCGGCGCGGCGGTTACGGTTGCGGCAACCGTGATTTCAGACGCCAACCACGACAGCACTAAAGTTGTCGCCGATCTGAAACGACAAGGCGCGAAATTCACTACGGCGGTCGTTCGATTCAGTGCTGATACCCTCATGTTCCGCAGAGCTGGATTTCCGATTGATTCTGTCTTTTCGTTCGTGAAGTCAAACGATCTGTACTATGGCATCGGGAAGTACAAACTGATTATTTCCGATGGTGACTACTCGGACTCGACGTCTATTCGACTTGCCGACAGCGCCACGATAACGAACGTTGTGCCTACAAACCGTCACATCGTGGGATTAAGTACTGTTACCGTTGAATGGACAGGTGCTGATAGCACGGACGGCTACATTCTGGCTACGACTCTGAAGGACAGTGTTTATCACGGATACGGCTATAGCGCGTATTCGACAACGCTTGCCACTGCAGGAACTTTGCCTCTTGATGCATTTTCACTCAGCCCAAGTAATGAAGCTGACACTGGTTGGTACTACCTTTACGTATATGCCTATACCGGTACTCCCGATAGCCTGTTGACACGCAAGCTGCTCCCGGTACCACTCCCAAGCCAGTTAGGTGACAATATCAACGGGGCGACCCTCAGCGGACGGATCGGTACGGTAGTTGTACTCCGCCACGACTCAGTCCACGTTGGGCCCTGATTTACCGGACCGTCACACTCCCTTTTTAATTGCTGTATCTCGCTTCCACGGGCATATTCCGTCCCATGGCTCCATATGAAGAACTAATCCGTCAGCTCAGAGCGCTGGGGACCGAGCAGGTTAACCCGCGCACGGTCGATATTGACCGTCTCCCTCCGCTGGAGATTGTGCGCAGAATCAATGACGAAGATGCCACCGTTGCCGAGGTAGTCCGAAAGGCCCTTCCAGAGATTGCTCAGGCAGCCGAATGGTACGCAGAGACGCTTCGCGCCGGCGGGAGAGTATTCTATGTCGGCGCAGGTACTTCGGGGCGCCTTGGGGTCCTGGATGCGGCGGAATGCCCACCCACATTCGGTACTCAACCGGAACAGATCATTGGTATAATAGCCGGCGGGTATGATTCGTTAATGCTTTCCAAGGAAGGGGCTGAGGACAAGCGAGAAGATGCGATAAACGCGCTCAAACAGCATAGCCTCACCCACCAGGATCTGGTCATAGGGATCGCGGCATCAAGACGAACCCCGTATACCATCGCCGGCCTTGAGTATGCCCAATCAACTGGGGCGCGAGCCGTCTTTATCATCTGCAATGTCGGCGACAACATGGAAACTCATCCTGACCTGCTGATCGCGCTCCCGGTCGGCCCGGAAGCGATCACCGGATCAACGCGCATGAAGTCCGGCACGGCTCAGAAGATGGCTCTAAATCTGATTTCTACCACTGCCATGGTGTTGCTTGGGAAGACCTATGGCAACCTGATGGTCGACCTGTTGGCCAGATCAGAAAAATTGGCTGCCCGATCGCGCAAAATACTGATGGATGTGTACAATCTGTCAGCGGTCGATGCCGACCAATTGTTGCGGGACGCCGACGGCTCAGTTAAGACTGCCTTAGTAATGCACATGAAATCCTGTACTAAAGACGAAGCCCTGAGAAAACTATCCCTGGCGGATGGATTCATCGCGCGTATCGCGTAACGGGCCCGAAAGGACCTTACCATGAAAGACCTGCGAACCCGCTTCTCCCTCATCTGGCCGATCGTGGGAGCTTCGCTCCTGGTAGTTGCGGCTCTGTTTGCACAGGACAAGGAACAGCCGCAGACAAGCGATGGCGTTCCTTCGACCGCAGAAGAAGTAGTAACCAGGACCACCGAAGAGCGCGAGGACAGTCTGTTTGCCCTCATTGATGAGAATTTCAAGATGGTGCGACCCATTTTTGAGAAGAGCTGTTTCGACTGTCATAGCAATTCGCCGAAGTACCCGTGGTATCACAGTCTTCCTCTGATCAAGGGCATGATTGATGATGACATCAAGAAGGGGCGCAAAAATGTCGATTTCTCAAGCGGCTTCCCCTTTGAAGGCAAGCAGCCGATTCTGCAGATTCTCCACAATATTCGAGAAGAGATCGACGAAGGAGACATGCCGCTCTGGCAATATCGCCTGATGCACTGGGGGACCAAAATAGAGGGTGTGCGCAAAGACTCGGTGTTTGCCTGGCTCGATTCCAGCATAGCCATGATCGAGAATTTCTACAGCGCCGAGAAGATCCAGTATCAGAAAGAAGAGCCAAAATCAGATCCAAAAGATGCTGAAAAGTCCGACGACTAGCTGACTATCCTGCTGAAGTGACTTTTTCCGGCCGGGACTGCGACTGTCCCGGCCGGTTCAGTTTTAGGGCTATGTACCGAGAGGTACGTCAATTGAACAGCCCCGGAGCCCGTAAGGGACAGGTTATCTTATTGCATAACAACAATATACAATGAATTTCAAGGCTAGGCACAAAGGTTGTTTCGTATCCGGTATCGATGAAATATCTGTCCGTTCCTGACTGAAAGGAGTTAGTGAGATGATTCGTAAACTTGGACTACCCCTGATGACTCTGGCTTTACTGGTGTGGGTAGCTGGATGCTCTAAGAGCCCAACGAATGACAAGACTACTGATACGTCGAATGTGTCACAGCAATTCGGCGGTTACACCACGGCTACCGAACCGGTGGCGTTTGGTGACCCTAACCTGGCAAACCTGAGCAACGGCGAACAGCCGGTTAGTGACCCGATTGCCACCTCTCCTCTGGTAGACTCGTTAATGAGAGACACGACCTCCGGCGTGTTCCACTTCCGCGCCGTGTGGGGACATCTTCGTTATGATTCCACAGTGACGCTTGCCACCAACTGGGACGGATCGCTGAAAATTGATCCGCATGGTGCGATTGTTGTCCGCAAGACCATCCGGTTCGAGCATGCGACCGACTCCATTCTCCCGAGAACGTCACGGAACTTGTTGGAATGGGCTTCGACAACCAC
>JBATNE010000306.1:0-13689 GCA_049290195.1 Candidatus Zixiibacteriota bacterium | reverse complement strand
GGGTCAGGTATCAATCGGCGGATTCAACGTTCAGGTCGATGAGGGAAACAAGATAGTCAACAACTACACGCTCGTCGGCAGAATCCCGAACGGCGCGAAGGTGACGTCGGCAATCGAAGCCACTCCGGGGGCTGATCGGGAAATCGTTCTGGCCCTAACCGACCCGGACATCACGACATCGCAACGAATAGCCCAGCGGATCAATATTGAATATGGGACGACCGCTTATGCGATGGATGGCGGATCGGTCAAAATTGCCGTTCCGGATTCATTGTCAGATCCCAATTCTCGTATGCGCTTCCTGTCCGACGTGAGCCTGTTGCAGGTGGAGCCAGACGGAACAGCCCGCGTCATCATTAACGAACGTACCGGCACTATCGTTGCCGGTCAGGATGTGACCATTGAGCCGGTGGCGATTGCCCACGGAACGATCACCGTCAATATCCAGTCAAGACCATCGGTCTCACAACCCGAGCCATTTAGCCAGGGTCAGACCACCACCACTCAGGAACCTCAGATTGCGGTAACTCAGGAGAAGGCACGCGTTGTCGAATTACCGGCATCGGTGAAACTGTCCGACATTACCAGTGCGCTGAACAAGATCGGTGTGACGCCGCGTGACATCGTGGCCATATTCCAGGCCCTCAAGCAGGCCGGAGCCCTCCGCTCCGAATTGGTCATCATGTAATGAAGATCTTCTCACCGGTCAACTCATCGGTTCCGACCGTCAAGGCTGATCGCCCGGCGAATCAGACAGCGCCGACTATCGAGCAGGAGAAGAAGCGTCTGCTCAAGGCGGCGAAGGAGTTTGAGTCGTTCTTCAAGTACTACATGATGAAGACGATGCGTGAGACCATTCCAAAAGACGGCATGAGTGAGGACATTCCTCTCGGCAACGAAGGACAGGATGCCTTCACCGATATGTTTGATATGGAGTTGTCCAAATCCGGGTCGGGCGGCCATCGCTCAATTGCGGATGTGATCTATCGTTCTCTTGAGAAGAACGTCGAGGCGCGATTCTCCGCGCAGCACGGGATCAAAGATGATCCGGTGAAAGCGCTCCCGGTGATGAAGTCGCTCGGCAAGCCGCCCGTTCAGCCAATGCCGCTGCATAAGGTCAGCCCGGTACCCGCCCGTGAAGAAGCCAAACCAATACAGATTGACCCCAAGCGGGAACAGGCGCCACACAGGTCGCCTTCAATCTCCGATGTACCGAAGCCTGCCATACTGCAAGCGCAAGCCAGTGCGAAGGCAGAAGCTCAGCCGCAGAAACAGACGTCGATCGATCCGGTCTTCCAGCTCTACCGGGAGCACATTGAGGCAGCCGCACGGGACACCAGCTTGGATTCATCGCTGATCGCATCGGTCATCAAGGTTGAATCCTCGGGCAACCCGAATGCTGTTTCCAGGGCAGGGGCGAAGGGGCTCATGCAGTTAACGGACGGAACAGCATCGGATCTGGGGGTGACCAATGTGTTTGACCCGGCCGAGAATATTCTGGCCGGCAGCCGGTACCTCAAGAAACTGCTCGACAGATTCAAGGATCAGAAGATAGCCCTGGCGGCGTACAACGCCGGCCCGGGTAACGTGGATAAGTACGGAGGGATCCCTCCGTTCAAAGAGACAGAAGCTTATGTCGCCAAAGTGACTGACCTGGCAAACAAACAGGACCAGTCGCGTGTGACGACGGCTAAAGTAACGGCCCAAACCTCCGATAAACAAAGAAGATAAGGCATGACGCCGAAATAGGATATGATCGACCAACTGATCAACATCATCAGCAAGGAAGCTGCTCTGTTTGAAAACTTCCTGGAATTACTAGAGCGGCAGAAACAGGCGCTGGTCAACAACGACCATGCGGCTCTTGCGCTATTGACTGAACGGCAGCACGAGAAGCTGGCGGAGAGTCATCGACTCAATCGCGAGCGTGAAGAGCTGATCGCAGCCATCAAGAACGACCGGAGCATTGACGGGGATCTCACCGTGAGTCGCCTCTTAGCCATGGTCGATCAAGATCAGGCGGATCATTTACGCCGACTTCGGGACGCCATCCTCTCACTCAACGAGCAGATTCTGGAGACTCGCAACAGCAATGCGATGCTGTTAAACCAGTCTCGCGAATTCGTGAATCAAACGATGGTCATGCTATCGAAGCTCAGTCACCCGGAGCCGGGATACGGCAAATCGGGTCAACCAGGTAACTCCTCGCGCCCGGTGGCGCTGGACAGGAGGGCATAATGCCAGGCCTATTCCAGGGATTGGAAATCGGCAAGCGGGCACTTCTGACCAACCAAATGTGGTTGCAGACACTCGGGCATAACATTGCCAACGTTGATACGCCCGGTTTCAGCCGGCAGCGCGTATCGGTGGTTCCGACCAGTCCATCGTACACCCCTCAGGGACTCGTGGGGACCGGTGTAACGGCCAACGACATCACGCAGGTGCGCGACCTCTTTTTGGGGCAGCAGTACCGCGAAGCCAACAAGTCGCTGGGACAATGGACGTACAAAGAAAAGACCATGTCGCAGATCGAATCGCTGGTCAATGAGCCGCAGGATGGCTCGATCAACGATTTGCTGACTTCGTTCTTCAACTCCTGGTCCGACATGTCCACCGGCGATGCTGACTCCAGCACCAACCGGCAGGACGTTTTGCAGCAGGCCAACCGCCTGACCAACTCATTTCATCAGCTGGCACAGGGGTTGTCCGATCTTCGGACCGGTATCGATAAGGATCTCGAAACGTACACCAATGAGATCAATCAGCTTACGGCCAACATCGCCCAGATCAATCAGCAGATCAAATCGCTGGAGCTGGGGGGAACCAAGGCTAACGATCTTCGCGATCAGCGCGATCTTCTGACGGATCAGCTGGCCAATCTGGTCGATGTCCGAATGCAGGAAAAGCCGAACGGCGAGACTGTGGTCGCGATGGGCGGGATGGTTCTGGTTGACGGTTCTTCGTCGTTTGATATCGGCGTCAAGGCTGTCAATGACAATGGTATGCAGATTCACAAGCTGGTCTGGAAGGGGACGGAAGTCTCCCTGACGAATTTGAATGGCCAGTTGTACGGACTACTGGAGACACGAGACAAGATCATTCCGGGATATTTAGCCAATCTGAACAAGTTGACGAAGTCCCTGGTCGAAGAGGTGAACGCAATTCACACGACCGGGTATGGCATCAACGGTTCCACCGGGATTGCATTTTTCGATCCGAATTTGACGGACGCTGCCACGATCAAGGTGAATGAAGATTTGCAGTCTGATCCCACGAAGATCGCCGCCACGGATTCCAACGCCGAAAAGAACCTCAAAATAGCCCTGGCTATTTCAGACCTTCGGGACAAGCAGGTTCTTAACAGCGGAAGTTCCAGCATGGCGGACTACTACAGCGGTCTGGTGGGGAAGCTTGGGATCGAGGCAAAGCAGGCAACATCGTTTAAGAGTAATTATGAACTATTGGTCCAGCAGGTGGACAATTCGCGACAATCGGTACAAGGCGTTTCTCTGGACGAGGAAATGGCCAATATGATCAAGTACCAACACGCCTACGACGCGGCGGCGCGAGTCATAACCACCATGGATCAGGCGCTTGAGACAGTAATCAATGGAATGGGTCTGGTTGGGCGCTGATAGCAGGGCGTCTCGTTGAGAGACAACCTTTCACGGAGGACAACGTGCTTATTCTAACAAGGAAGTTAGGAGAGTCCATCACGATCGGCGATGACATCAAGGTCTCAGTCCTTGGTATCCGCGGCCGACAGGTGAGGCTCGGAATCGAGGCGCCGGCAAGAGTCGTCGTTCATCGCGAGGAAATCTACGTCAAGATTCAGGAAGAGAATCGGAAAGCCTCGAAAACGATGAAGGGTGATTTGCTTGATGTAGTCAACGCCATCAAGGGAAAGATAAAGGGATCGCCGAAAGACTCGGCGTCGGCCCGGATTGACTACAAGGACAATCCGCCTCGTCGCCCGGAACCCGGAAATGACAAGGACGTGGACGGTCCAACAATCTGAAAGTGAACGGTCAGTATGCGTGTCACAGATAACATGATCACCAATCGGTCGCTGTTCAATTTACAGCGGTCGATTCAGCGGTATATGCAGCTCCAGACGGATATGTCGTCAGGGCGTCGCATCAACGCGCCGTCGGACGATCCCACCGGCACGGTAAAGGACCTGACCTATCGCAAGCAGCTCGCCAATGTGGAGCAGTACCAGAAGAACATCGCGGTCGCCCAGAACTGGACGTCGACGTACGACAGCATTCTGAATGAAGTCAATGGCTTCGCCTCCAGCGCCAAAGAGATAGCGGTTGCCATGTCCAACGGCACTTACGACGCGACCGCCCGAGCGGCATCGGCCAGCGAAGTTCAGTCGCTGTTTGACCAGATGATGCAGATGGGTAACAGCGAGCTCGAAGGCCGACGGATCTTTGCCGGATTCCAGACCAAGACCAAACCGTTTACGGCAACCGGCACGGGCGTCGTATTCGCAGGTGATATGGGAGAGTTGCAGTTTGACATTGAAGCCTCCCAGAAACTGACCATCAACGTCAATGGCGCCGATGTCTTCCTCAAACAGTTTGCAGCCCTTGGGGCCAAGTCCGATCTGGATGTCGGTCTTACCAATGCCACCCTGCTGACGGAATTGAAGGGCGGGACTGGCCTCAATCTGGTGCCGGGGACGTTTACCGTATCAGACAGGAATCATGGAATCAATGTAACGGTGGACCTTACCACCGCTCCTCCGGCGACAACGGTCGGAGACGTAATTGGAAAGATCAATACCCAGCTTACTGCCGGTGGCATTACCAATCTGACCGCGAGGATAGATCCCGCCGGTAACAGCCTTGGTCTCGTCACCACGCGCGACGACTTCATTTCAGGGAATACCCTGCTGACCAATCTGAACTCCGGCACCGGTGTCAGTCTCAATCCCGGCAAGATTCATGTTGGCAATGGAGGAGCATATTCCTTCGACGTTGATCTATCCGGATCACTAACGGTCAACGATGTGATCACCAAGTTCAATAACGCCGTGACGGCGGCGGGTGTTGCCAATGTCTCCATGTCGGTGAACGCGGCGAATAACGGCCTCCAGATTACCGATACGAATGCCGTTCCGGTCGGGCTGACGATTACGGAAGCTTCGACCCTGAGCAACACGGGATCAAATCTCGGAATTCTTGGGTCTGTCGGCTCCCAGCTGGTTGGTTCCAATCTTCGGGCGATGGTCGACTTTACGATCGGCGAGACGACCGGAACGACCGCCAAGGACATTGGCCTGTTTGGACAGGTCACTCACGACTTTGTCGGTACCAATCTCAATCCGAGCCTCTCTTTGACCAGCTTGCTTACCAGTCTCAAATCCGGAAACGGAGTTGACCGCAAGAGCATCGTCATTCACCAGGGAAATGCTTCGGCCACTGTCGATTTATCCGATCCGACAATCGTCACCGTCCAGGACTTGATCGACAAGATCAATACCTCCGGGTTGACTGTCACCGCCGGCCTCAATGCGGCTCACACCGGGATTCAGATTGTCAATGATGATCCCAAGAAGAGCCTGAGTATCGAGGAGTTGTCGAACGGCCGATCCGCCAAGGACCTGGGTATTTACGGTTCCAGTGACTTAATGGGTTCCATGCTGGTCCTCATAAACGCTCTAAAGAACAACGACCAGGAAGGCACCAGCATGATTCTGGGAAGTCTCGATGACGGCATGCAGCATGTCCTCAATGCTCGCGGTGCGGTCGGAGCGAGGGGCGTGCGACTCTCGAGCACGGATTCACGTCTCACCGACATGAATCTCAATTTCACCAAACTGTTGAGTGACACCGAGGATGCAGACTTCACCAAGACGGTGACTGACCTGGCAACATACGAAAATAACTACCAGGCGGCGTTGAGTGCGACTGCCAAAATAATTCAGCCGAGCCTGCTCAATTTCCTGAAGTAATCGGGACAGGACAAAGGATAGGACGCTATGAGCAAAGTAACCACCCTCAGATTCGGCACTGTCGATGTACCGGACGAAAAGCTGATCACCATGGAACGGCCGATTCTGGGATTTGAAAATCTGACGTCGTTTTGTCTGGTCGATGTCCCGCAACTAGCGCCATTTCTCTGGCTGCAGTCAACCGAAGATCCATCGGCTGCCTTTCTCGTTGTGAACCCATGCGTATTCTATCCGAGTTACCACATAGAGATCAATCCCAAGGAAATCGCTGAATTGCGCGTCGCCTTGCCGCAGTCGATCGAAACCTACGTTATCGTGACGCTGGCTGAAGATCCGTCACAGACGTCCGTCAATCTTCAGGGGCCGATTCTGGTGAACACGGAGAACAATCTGGCCAAACAGCTGGTACTGGTAAATTCGCAGTATCAGGTGCGCCACTTCCTGACCGACGTTTTGGATAGTACGCCGGCCCGTCCGCGCAGGGAACGTCTGGTCGAAGTATAACAACTCCCCGCTACGCCGCGCGGGGCACATGGAGGTGCTTGTAAGTGGCTCGCAAATCGCAACTAAAGAAGTCTTCCGGCTCAGTCCGAGCCACTAAGGATTTGGCCGCCCGTCCGACATCTGCGGCCGATCTCATACTCCACGCCGAAAAGCTCTACGACCGCAACCAACACCAGGAAGCGATGGCGATTCTGACGCCACTGGAGCAGCAGTATCCCTTTGCCGACGGTATGCTCACCGGCCGATTTGACCGGCTGATGACGTTCGTGTACACCCACCTCAAGCGATATTCAGACGCCGAACAGATTATCCGGCGCGGCCAGGAAACGCATCCTGGCGCGTTGGATTTCCTGTTCGCCGCCTGTTACATCAAAGTGGCCATGCGTGAATATGCAGTGGCTCTGGAGCAAGGACAGAAATTCCTGTTGTTGGCCTCCAAGCTGGAGAAGTCATCGCGCTCTCCGCTGGATTCCACCGTGGGACAGATCGCTACAGTGCACAATTATATAGGCACGGCGCGACAGGAGCTGGGGGATATCGAAGGCGCGCTTGAGTCATTTAGCGACGCAATCGCCCAGGACCCCGGCCAGCATCTGCCATATCTCAATAAGGTGTCGCTTCTGGCCCACCAGCGGAGGTGGGAAGAGGCCAACCAGACTATCGAACAGGGCCTGAAGAAGTGCCGGAATATCAATGAGCTTCGGATGCTCGCCGAGACCTACCGCAAGCGAGCAACAGTGTCCGCCTGTATTATGGTCAAGAACGAAGAAGAGATGTTGCCGGGTTGTCTTGACTCACTTCGTAACTGGGTGGATGAGATCATCGTGGTCGACACCGGCTCCACCGATCGTTCGGTCGAGATTGCCCAGCAGTACGGAGCCAAGATATTTCATCATCCCTGGGCCAACAGTTTTTCCGAGGCTCGCAATCATACCCTTGAGCATGCCACCTGTGATTGGCTGTTTATCATTGACGCCGACGAACGGGTGTTTGAGGAAGATGTTCCTCAACTGATCCAGATGCTCAACCAGGACCAGTTCCCGATGGTAGCCGTCAACGTCTTCAACTACTATCCGCTGTCAGACGATATCGTAACGTTTCTTCCGTCGAAGCGGCTCTTTCGCCGGTCACTCAATCTCAGCTACAGCGGCATTGTGCACAATCAGTTGCTGGTCCCTGAAAATGTTCCGGCTATTAAGACCGGAATTCGGATCAAGCATTTCGGGTACGGTCTGAGCAAAGAGCGTATGGAAGCCAAGATTGTCCGGACCAAGGCGCTCCTGGAGAAGCAGCTTGAGGTGAACCCGGACGATGCGTTCGCACTTTTCAACTACGCGCAACTTCATCGCTCGAGCCCGGATGGGTTTAAGCCGGAAAATGCGACAGTGGTACTGAAGGCCGCCGGGAGGGCAATCGAGATTACTTCACCCGACAACCCGGAGAACCGGCACATCTTCTACATGTGCCTGGATCAGCTGGCCTGGACACATTACTATCTCAAGGATTATGACAAGGCCGAAGAATGCAGTTTGAGAGCATTGGCGACCAAACCTTCGTACCTCGATCCGCTCCTGCTGTTGGGGTATGTCTTCTATGCCAAGAACGAACTCGTCAAGGCACGCGAGTATTTTGAAAAGTATCTGGCGGCACAGGCCGCCTATAACCCGGCGGATGAAACAGAGAACATCATTCTCGTCAATCTTGGGGGAAGAGCCGACGCGCTCTTCAACCTCGGCGTTCTCGCCGAAATGGCGGGGGAGAAGCGGCAGGCCCGCGATTACTTTGCCGAGACCTTGCGAATCAATCCCCGGTACCATTCCGCCAACCTCGCCCTGGCACGATATTACTTGCAGGAGAATGAAATTGACCTCGCCGCCAAGTATTTCGCCGCTCAGGTTGAAGTCGGAAAGCACATAGTTGAATCGCGACTTGCGTTGGCCGCTATTGCCACGCAAAAGGAAAAATTTGAGGAAGCCCTACAACACTATAGTCAGGTGCTGGAATCTACTCCCAATCACGTTTCTGCCGTTACTGAATCGGCCCGCTGTCTGATCAAACTGAATCGTACTGCAGAAGCTGTGCGCGTCCTGGAGTCCTCGGTGAAAGCCGGATGCTCGGACGAAAACGTTCTGGCTTTGCTGGCAGAATCAAGCTCGCAGGTCGGAGCTATCGCTCAGGCGATCGGTTACTACACCACATTGATAAAGAAATATCCTGATTCCCCGGTCTATATAAATGATCTGGCCAACTGCCATTACCGTCAGGGAGAATTTGATCAGGCGGAGACGCTTTATCGTAAGGCCCTCGACCTTGGGGTGGCCGCTATTGAGACCCGGCGGAATCTCGGCCTGACGCTGGCCCGCCAGCAGAGGGGGACGGAGGCGATTTCAGAGCTGAAGCAGTATCTCCGGGAATGCCCGGGAGACGCCGATGTCCAGCACGTCCTGGGGGATTTGTATCTGTCGGCCGGGTCTGCTCCAGACGCTTTGACTCATTTCGAGCAATATCTTCGCCAAAACCCCAATGACGGCCGGGCATTCTTCCGTCTGGCCGAATGTTATCTGCTTATGGGGCATAAGGATTCGGCGATTCTTGGTTATCAGCGTTCACTTCAGTTGGACCCACAGTTGGAGATGGCGCAGAGTCGCCTTCAGGGGCTTCTGGAGCTCATTCCCAAGGCCTGATTCTTCTTCTTTGACCCCGTCCGCGAAACCCCAACAGAATGTGCAATAAAGGGTAAAGGTCTACCCTTGATTGCCGACATTAAATCTATGATTGCACAGAACCAGATTACGGGCTAGTCGCTATGGTGAGACTGAAAAAGGAGGGCAGGAGAACCATTATCGCAGAGGGTGTTCATCGGATGCATAACACCTGTTTATTCGCATACATCGGAAGTGACAAGATCAGGAAACTCAGTAACTCAAGGTAAGGAAACCTTAATACATCCAAGGAGGAGTTGACAGATGTCACTTCGCATTAACCACAACATTGCGGCTTTAAACGGTAACCGCAACTTACAGTCGACAACGGATTCGTTGTCAAAGTCGATGCAGAAACTGTCGTCCGGTTTCCGCATTAACGCTGCTTCTGATGATCCGGCCGGTCTGGTGATTTCAGAACAGTTCCGTGCTCAGATCGCCGGCTTGAATCGTGCCATCCAGAACTCCGAAGGTTCTGTCAGCATGGTTCAGACCGCTGAAGGCGCGCTCACCGAAATCAACAACCTGTTGACCGGTATGCGCGAACTGGCCATTCACGCGGCCAACGAAGGCTTTAACGATGCCGATCAGCTCGCTGCTGACCAGGCTGAAATTGCCAAC
Organism: Candidatus Zixiibacteriota bacterium; assembly: GCA_049290195.1. Lineage (GTDB taxonomy): Bacteria > Zixibacteria > MSB-5A5 > GN15 > FEB-12 > FEB-12. Next base: position 3,900 of record JBATNE010000306.1, on the reverse strand, counting down.
GCCATTAAGACCATCGATCGTATCGCCGCCAACACGCAGTTCGGTACCAAGAAGCTGCTTGATGGGACGAAAGACAATATCGCGACGATCACGTCCGCCAATACGTCCGGTTTGACTGTGAAGCAGTCCAACCTGACCACTGGCGCGCACTCGGTTTCCGCGACCAAGACGGCCGATGCTACTTCGACCCTGAACACCACGTCGCTGGGTCTCTCTCTCTATCAGACCACCGGTAACCCGACCAATCTGGCTGAGAAGATTCACACGATCGACGTCGTCCAGGCTTCCGACGTAGCGAAGAAGACCTCCGGCGCCGTAACGCTCGCCGACGCGTTTGGTAACAACCTGACGGTTGCTGCCGCCGCTACCCAGGCGAAAGTTGCGACCACCGCCACGGTCAACGCTCTTCTGGCTACTCACGCCGGCAACTACACCGTTACCCTGAACTATCAGGAAAACGGCGAATCCGTCACCGGCAACCAGACCCTCGTGATCGCGGTTGCGTCCGGCGACTCCAAGGCGACCATCGCCTCCGCTCTGCAGTCTCAGATCAACTTGAACTCCTCGCTGGCCGGTAAGGTTGTTGCTTCCGCTTCCGCTGGTAACATCCTGGTCAAGGCTGCCAACAATGGCGCTCAGTACTCGCTGAAGATGGTTGACTCTACGACCACCGCCACCACCGCGGCATTCGATTTCACGACCGGTGCCTCCAACCGTGGCGCTTCCGCCAATACAATCAACTTCACCGTCAATACGGCGAAGAACGTTTCCACGACCGCTGCAGTGACTATCTCCGCCGGTACCTATACCAGCCTGGCCGGCCTCGTGACCGCCATCAACGGTGGCGCTACCACCGGTTTGACCGCCGCGTTCGGTACGGTGAAGAACGGTGCTCCGTCTGATATTATTGCGACTGTAGCCAACTCGAATCACATCCAGTTCGCCACCCAGGACGAAGGGTCTGCGTACAGCATCCAGCTGAACAACGCTGGCTCCCCGGCCACCGGCGACTTGATGAACGTGTTGCATTTGTCCGCCGACACACTGGCTACTACCGGTACTGATGCTCTGGTGAGCTTCGACAACTACACCAACACCATTACCTCCGTCAATTATGGTAGCACCAGAACCGTGACGCTGAAGAACAAGGCCGACGGCGTTTCTGGACAGGGAACTGTTCAGATGACAGTCGACACGGCTGCCAACGGCGTCAAGCTGGGTAACTTGCTGCTCGATGCGAAGGCTGCGAAGTTCGACGTCCGTCTGGACGGCGGCCCCGCTACTTCCGTTTCCGCCGGCGTGAACGCCACCGTGTTCAACGGCGATCGCAGTCAGTCCCTGCTCGTGAACTACGCCCTGACTTCTCAGGGTGGTACCGAGACCATTAACAATACCGATGAATCCCTGGTCTTCCAGATCGGCGCCAACGTTGGTCAGACCGTGGCTATCGGTATTCGCAATATGAGCTCTGCTTCTCTGGGCAAGAATCTGCCGGGCAACATGTACACGTCCCTCTCCAAGATCGACGTGACGACCGTGCAGGGCGCTCAGGACGCTCAGGCTATCATCGACTACGCCATTAACGAAGTGTCCACGACCCGTGGTACGCTGGGTAGCTTCCAGAAGAACACTCTGGAATCCAACCTTCGTAACCTCCAGATCGCTTCTCAGAACTTGACTTCCGCTGAGTCGCAGATCCGTGACACCGATATGGCTGTTGAAATGTCAGAATTTACCAAGAACCAGATACTGGTTCAGGCTGGTACGGCTATGCTCGCGCAGGCCAACCAGATGCCGCAGGTTGTTCTGTCCCTTTTCAAGTAGTCAATAATCAAGATTCAGGGGAGACGGCTACCGTCTCCCCTGATGACTTTCGAAGGACACGAGTCGCTGAGCCGACAGTGAAGTCGCAGCGCATACAGGAGTAATATGCCAGGTACGTCATCAATCGATGGTCTAGTGTCGGGTCTCAACACCACACAGATCATCGATTCTTTAATGAAACTGGCGCAGAAGCCGGTTGACCAGCTCACCCAGGAACAAACCGAAAAGACGAATATTGTCTCGGCCTTCCAGGCGGTGCAGGCTAAGATGCTCTCGCTCACTACCCAGGCCGGCAAGCTCGCCCAAAAAGCCAACTGGAACAAATACGGCGTAGAAGTCTCCGACGACACCTACCTGACCGCGACTGCCGGCAGCAATATGGGCGCCGGGTCGTACAGTGTTCAGGTCAAATCCATCGCGCATAACCATACGCTGGCCAGCCAGGGAGTTGCTGATCAGTCCCTCTCCATGTTTGGGAGCGGCACGATTACCCTCTCGGTAGGTACCGGTTCCGCCAAGACGATCACGATCGATAGTTCCAATAACTCCCTGACGGGTGTGGCTGCCACGATTAACGCCGCCTCGACCGGCGTGACGGCATCGATCATCAACGATGGGAGCAAGTCCAATCCGTACCGTCTGGTTCTGACGTCGGCGAAAACGGGTCAGGTCAACAAGATTTCCGTCAGCGCTACCCTGAGCGGGTCCCAGCAGCTGAATTTCTCGACGCCGACTTTTGATGCTCCGGAATTATTGAGCACCGGCACCAACACGACTTCGACCATTTCGCTCGGCCCAACGGCCGCGTTTTCCGGCACCTCGAACAAGACCTACACCTTTACGGTTGCCGGGACCGGGACCCAGACGCTGGGTTCGGACAACATCACCCTGAACTGGACCGACGGCACCAACAGCGGGTCCATCGTGGTGACCCAGGCTGACACTGAAGTGGCGCTGGTTGGCGTCGGCTCAGACGGCCTCAAGTTGAATTTCTCGTCGGGAGTCATGACGGGCGGGGACAAATTTCAAATACAGAGCTTTGCTCCGGTTCTTCAGGAAGCATCCGATGCGACCATCGCAGTCGGCTCAGACGGAGGAAGCGGCTCGCCGATCACGATAACATCGTCAACTAACAGTTTCACGAGCGTTATCGGCGGACTCAATATCAATGTCAAGAAAGTGACCGAGGCGGGCAGCGCGATAACCGTTCAGTCAAGCGTCGATACCGACGCGGCTCGTACGCTTGTCAATGATTTCATCTCGGCGTATAACGACGTCAATACCTACATCAACGCTCAGAATAAATACAATGCCGACACCAAGGAATCGGGTGTGCTTTTTGGCGATCTGAGTCTGCAGACCATGCAGTCCTCCATGAGAAACGTCATCGCCAATCGCCTCGCCGGTATTACATCGAAGTTCAACCAGCTGTACACCGTGGGGATCCGTTCCGATGCGGACGGCAACCTTTCGATCAAGAATTCGGCTGCTCTCGACAGTGCGCTGCAGAACAATCTTGAAGATGTCGTCAAGCTGTTTACCGCCTCAGCATCGACCAGCAGCGGGCTGCAGTTCGTTGCGTCCGGCACCAAGACCAAAGTAGGACAGCAGTTCGTGGTCGCCATCACTCAGGCCGCCACGCAGGGGAAATTCACCGGCTCGACTCTGGCCGATCCCGCGGCGACGCCGCTGACGCTCACGAGTTCAAATAACCGGCTCAAGCTGAATGTCGATGGTCTCAACTCGGACGACATCGTTCTCACGGAAAAGACGTACTCATCGGCAGCCGATCTCGTCACCGAGATTCAGAACAAAATCGATGCCGACACCCGTATTGGTACCCGCGGGCTCAAGGTCACGTGGGAGTCATTCTCTGATACGACGGGTCGAATCGTCTTTCAGAGCCCTTCGTATGGAAGTCAATCGAAAGTAACGATGGTGACCAGTGTCGTCAATTCGAGCCTCACTACCCTCGGTTTGGCCGAAGGTGCTTCGATTGAAGGCGTCGATGTCGCCGGAACGATTAACGGCGAACTGGCCGACGGTGCCGGACAGACGCTCACTGCCAAAGACACC
>JBATNE010000305.1:0-16346 GCA_049290195.1 Candidatus Zixiibacteriota bacterium | reverse complement strand
TGACCAGTGACGCCAAATCGGACAGGTCAATTGCGCCCGACGCGTTGATGTCGGCTTCCCCCATACATTGGATGAAATTCCCGCCGCCTGACAAATACGTCACCAGCCGAGCCAGGTCAACGAGGCTTACTGTGGCATTACCGGCCAGGTTGCCTGTTGTTCCCTGACAGCAGGGATAGTACTGGCTGCAGGCGGTGTTACCGGCGCTAATGCTGTTACCTACGATGGCAGATTCCTGAAAAGTACCACACCACTGCACGAAAATGGATCCACCTGAGACATAGACCGTGTCCCCAATATGGAACGGACTCCAGTTTTGAATCAAAAACTGCCCGCCGCTAAAGGGGCGGAAATACATGCAATCAAGCGGCATGGCGAGGGTGCCGCAGGCCGAGACATTGGGGGCGGCCGCGATCGGCGTGGCGCCTACCAAGATGATTGTGAGAAGCATGGCGATTATGGGTGCTCCAGAGTGATTCGATCGAATCATTGGTTCCCTCCTATCGTTTATGAGAATTCCTTACCCACTGACAATATCCGATCAGAGGGGGATTCATACAAGAGAATAATGGACCCGGTTATGGATGACGCAAACTTTACGCTGAGCGACCTCACGGACAGGCTGACAAAACGTACCCGCCGCCGGTCAAATAGGAGACCATCGCCGACAGGTCGGCGAGGTCGACACCCCCTGCACCATTCACATTGGCGGAATTAGGGCAGGGAATCTGAAATCCTCCGCCCGTCAGGTAGTTGACCAGCGAGCTCAGGTCGCTCAGGTCGATCGCACCCGCACCGTTGATATTCCCCCGCAATCCCACACAGCAGCAGGCATCGCCAATGCCGTCAAGATTGCTGTCCTCCTGATAGGAGTTAATCACCAGCGGACAGTTGTCACAATAATCCGGATGGCCGTCGCCATCCTGATCGCCGAACGAAGTAGCCGTTTTCAGGACCGGTTGAAACGCATCCTGTGATTGTACCCAGGAAGCAACAACCATCGGAATATTGAACGGGCGAATGGTATCTGTGGGTAACCACGGACTCGCGCAGTATTCCATGCTTATCGCGCTGCAGTAGGGAGAGGGGGACAGAGCCACGGTAATTGCCACCAAATCCAGCAGGGGTTGCTTCACCTGACTGCACCCAGTGCTCACCAACACCAACAGGTCTGAACTGTTGTAATATTCCCAGTTCACGGCGATTCCGGCCGGCGTCAAGTTTCCGAGATTGTCCCTGATTGGCACAGCCGAGAGAATAGTGATCGGCGTTCCATTCTGGGTAAACCGAACCGGTAGGTTAAGACCGTAAAATCGTCGGGCAGTTGCCACTCCAAGGGTGCAGGTGACTTGTGATTGCAAGGGAAGTACCTTGTCACCCCTCAAATAGATTTGGATACTCGAATCCACCGACAACACCGGCATCGGGTTGACATGGCAGTCGCTCATGCTCACATAGCTGTTGGCGGCGCAAAACTCTTCTCTGGTGTAGAACACCAGATCGCGAACCGTCAGCCCCTTCCAGGTATCGACGTCTCCCTGCGCCGTGTCCACGAGAGTCGCGGTGCTGTCGGTCAGGAAATAGATCAAGTCGTAGAAGTCAACGATATCAACCAGCCCGGTCCGATCGTTATCACCACAAGTGGGACTACCCTGAGCTGGGTGCGGGGAGAGGCACAGAGCAATTGCGATCGCATAGATACCGATGAATAAGAATGGAGATGAGCCGACTGGATTTGTGTGTCTAGACGAGCGATCCATTTGAACCGGACCAATCTATTTACCTATAATAGAGTAGCCGGTCCGGGCTCAGGCGTCAAGTTGTTTGTGATTTTCGAACGCCAGCGCCGACTCTGTCTGACAGCCGACTATGGCCGGGGCCTCATGTATCAGTGAGTCGTTCTCAAGCGCCGCGACCATGAACAGTGCATAATCTGTCCGGCGCGTCAGATTGCTCTTGAGAAGGGGATCCCCCACATGCCGGCTCCAGACCGGAAGCCCCTGACTCTCACCCTCTTCAAGATCGCTCCCACGCACCACCGTCCATCGGGTGCTGCTGGCAAATATCCGACGACAGGCTTCCACCTGATCGTCGATCTGTGCGACCCTAAGCAGTCGTATTAGCGGAGTAAGGATGTTCAGGAGCGCCTTGAATTTCCATGAGTATACGTCCTGACCGTCCTTGGTAATGTGCCAGCCGCAGGAAAAGATCAAACGTGCATCCGGTGCTGCATAGTCCAGCACCGCCTGAGCCGTACCCGATGAATACTGGTGTACTCCCCATGGGACCAGAACGGTCAATACACCATCGCACCCGGCGACAGCCTTCTTGATAACGTCACGGTCATCTGTGGCGCCGGGCATGACCGTAATCAGCCCTTTGAATTGATCGAGTTTGGCCACGCTTTTTGCCCGGCAGACACCGACTACTTCGTATCCCCGATCCAGCGCATGCTGGACCATATACCGTCCGAGTTTTCCCGATGCGCCGATGATGCAAACTTTCTTCATGGAATTGGAATTTCCTCTTCTATCGGTTCGGCAATCTCACTTTGAGCGTGTCGAGGAGTTCATGATTCTTGCTCGAGTCGATTGCGTACAGCCCGTGACTCCATGAATAGAACCATGGATGATTGTTCTTACAATACAGCACGAATGTAGTCACACTCGGATAGTCCGGGTCAACTCCGGGACCATGTTCAATTTCATCCTTCACTTTGTGCCTACAGATAGGACACTTCAGCGTGTCTGGATAGGTGTTGTCCTTCCAATACTCGATGTACCCGGCAATTTGTGCGTCGAGTTCTATGGGCCTGTTGTGCAAGTGTCGCCAGTAGGATGTCAGTATTATTCCAGACATGTCGTCGGGATGCCAGATGTCGTGCTTGTTAAACCATTCGGAGAGTCGTGAACCCTTCCAGAGTCCCCAGTTGTTCCGCAGCCACAATCCCAGGTTCATATGGGCCCTGGGCATCTCGTCTTCATGCCACTGTCTCAGCGAATCGAGGTCCACAGGTGTGAGTGTCGTATCAAGGTAGGCGAGACAGTCGTTCAGGTCCGAAGGAATGTACGGTCGCTTATGGACGGCGAATGAGTTGCTGAGGCAGATGGAGAGAAGAAAGACGACAAGAAACGGAAGGGCAACCACTCGCCCCAGTCTGAAGTTCATCGGTACCACGTCAGGAGATCCTCCAACCCATAAACTACTTGCCTGATGAACCAATGACGAGTGCCAGTACCACCGCGTTTAATCTCCTACATGGCGGAAGGGGTGGGAATCGAACCCAACAGGGGCAATGCTATTGCCCCCCACACGGCTTTGAAGGCCGGGACCGCCACCAGACGACATCCGCTTCCACTCCCAACATAGGGAGCGAGAGACCGATTGGCAAGAACCGCGAACGCCGAGCTGCCGGACCACTTACTGAATGATCGTCACACCGCGCGCCTCAAGTTGCGGGAGAACCGTATCTATCGAACTAGCCCCAAGCGGATTGTCCGTCAGCCAGAGTGAATCTCCCGCCCCTAACCCTGAGTTGTACAAAAGTAGGCTGACATCGGTGATCTGATTCCTCGATAAGTCCAGCTTCTCAATCCCGGAGAGATTGTAAAGAGCATTGACGAATACGATCTGATTGCCATCGAGATAGAGCCGCTTGAGATTCGCCTTCCCGGACAACGGCGTCAGAATCCATATCCGATTCGCCGTCAGATTCAGTTCCTCAAGACCGTTCAAGTTGGTCAGCGCCGTGATATCCTCAATACTGTTGGCATTGAGATGAAGCACCTTAATTTGAGTCATCGATGCCAGCAGCCCAATGTCAGTTATTCCATTGTACCCTATCCTCAATTCAGTCAACTGCGTCAAGCCAAGCAATGGGGTAAAGTCGTGTACCGCGTTGTTCCACAGATTGAATGACTGAAGCCTCTTGCAGTACTCAAGCCCGGAAAGGGTCCCTATGTGCCGCCCCGGTGCATTCAGCGTGGTAAGGGTAAGCAGGTCAAAACGACGCAGAGCGGAGTCCGGTTTCCCCAAATAGAATCGCAGCAAATCTTCAAGACTTGAATCGGCCATGGTAACTTCAAAATTGTCGAAACAGACCCCCCAGGGGCAATTTGAGAGAATCGACCAGTTGCCGGCTTCATCAACTGTCTTGATCCCGAAATAGTAGCTCGAATCAGTTGTGAGCCCTGTGACCGCAATAGACTCAACCGCCCCGGCGGCCTTTGGCGCGGACGCCAACGGAATGCCCTGGGCCGTATTCCAGTTGTCACTGGTAATCGGGCTGTGACTGAAGCGCAGATCGTAAGCTGAGGCTCGTCCCGAGTCTCCGTCGTCACCTGGAGCCGTCCATTCGAGCCTCATTCCCGAGACTGTCAGGTTCGTGATTGTGAGGTCGAGTACGGCGGCCGGCGCCCTGTGGTCGGCTGAATTGTCATCCCCCACAATGTCATCCCCGGACTTCTTGCAACCATCAGCCCACACGGCTGCAAGGAAAGCCAGGAAAGAAATCAGTAGTATGCGGAGAGACCGACGGATCTTCATTATGATACCCACTATAAGGGACTATGCACTCCAATATACCATCGCACAGAAATCCTGTAAAGGGGGCGGGTCCGATGCTTCCTAAAGTCATTGACCTCAATACCAGAACGACCTTACTTAGCCACCATGGGTGAACTCAGACTCAACACGCCGCTCCAGTACCTCAAAGGGGTAGGACCGCGCAAGGCCGAAGTACTCGCGGAGCACGGGATGTCCGATGTCGGCGACCTGCTTCGCTTCTTCCCGCGCAGCTACCTCGACCGGACCAATGTCGTTCCGATTGGCCAGGTACGAATCGGAGAGACGGTTACAGTGGTCGGTGAGGTCAAGACCCATGGCCTGCTTTACGGTAAACGGCGACGGTACGAAGTATTGATTCAGGACCAAACCGGGGCAGTCGCGTTGATATTCTTCCAGGGGATTCAATACTGGCAGCGATCCTTCAAGAAAGGTCAAGTCGTCGCCGCCAGCGGGATCGTGACCAATTTCATGGGACTTCAAATAGTCCACCCGGATTTGGAACGTCTGGAAGACGAAGGTGCGCAGATGATCCACGCGGGACGGATCATCCCGGTCTATCCCCAGACTGCCGAACTGACCACAGTCGGACTCAACAGCAAGGGGATCAGAAAACTAACCACCATGATTTTCGCCGGCCTCTCGGAGAAAATCCCTGATCCGCTTCCGCGCGATGTCTGGACCGACCTCCATCTGCCGGACCTTCACACCGCCGTCACCCAGATTCACTATCCCGATGATCGGGAAAGAGTGGAGGAGAGCCGTCGACGCCTGGCTTTCGATGAACTCCTCGATCTGCAGTACCTGGTTCACTTGTCCGCAGGACGAAAGAAGAAACTGATCAAGGGGCATTCTTTTGATCCGCCGGGCGACAAACTGAAATCATTCATGGCGGCCTTGCCATTCAAACTGACCACGGGACAGGGAAAATCGCTCGATCAGATATTCAAAGACCTCCAGCTCAAGACCCCCATGTCACGCCTTTTGCAGGGGGATGTCGGCTGCGGAAAAACAGTGGTCGCTATCCTCTCGGGCCTTTATGCGGTTGAAAACGGCCTTCAGTGCGCCTTCATGGCACCGACCGAAATCCTCTCCGATCAGCACTACCGAAACTGGTCCGGCAAACTGGCGGAGATCGGCATCACCTGCGGCTTGCTTACCTCGAGTCAACCAGCGGCGAAAAAACGAAAGACCGCCGAGGCCTGTGCCGCGGGGGAAATCGATATTCTCTTCGGCACGCATGCCTTGATCTACGACTACGTTACCTTCCCGAAACTCGGGTTGGTGATTATCGATGAACAGCACCGCTTCGGTGTCGAACAGCGAAGCAAGCTCCACGCCAAAGGAGACAACCCAGACCTGTTAGTCATGACCGCCACCCCGATTCCACGCACGCTTGCCTTAACGCTCTACGGTGACCTGGAGATTTCGACCATCGATACCCTGCCTCCCGGCCGCAAACCGATCCGCACCGCCTGGCGCAATGGTGATGCCCGTGACAAGGTATATGACTACGTGCACGATGAGGTCCAGAAGGGGGGACAGGCATATGTGATCTTCCCTCTGATCGACCGTTCAGAACAGCTGGATATTGAGAATGTCGAAGAAGCTTTCAAGGAGATGAGCGAAGGGAAGTTCAAAGATATTTCCACAGCCATGGTCCATGGCCGTATCAAGGCCAAAGAGCGGGACGAGGTCCTTACCCGGTTTCGCGATGGGGAAGTGAAAGTCCTTTTTGCTACCACAGTTATCGAAGTCGGTCTCGACAATCCCAACGCTAACATCATGGTGATTGAACATGGCGAACGATTCGGCCTGGCGCAGTTGCACCAGCTTCGCGGACGCATTGGGCGAGGGGAGAAGCAGTCGACCGTAGTTGCCCTGGCCTATGGTCCGCTGTCTGAAATCGCCCACCAGCGAATGGAATATTTTGCGGCGCACACCGATGGGTTCCAGATTGCCGATGCTGACCTGCAATTGCGCGGCCCCGGTGAACTCTTCGGGACCCGTCAGTCCGGCCTGCCGGAACTGAAAGCGGCCGACTTGACTCGCGACCGGGATCTGCTGGAGAAAGCACGAGCCCTGCTCGACGGACTTGTTGGTCCCACCGCATCACTTGATCTGCCGCACCGGAAGCTGTATGATTACCTTGATACGCGCGCCAGGAAGCGCGAATTGCAGTTTGTCGGCGGATAACGTTTCTCGGTTGGAGAGCCAGTCATGACTGATGAAGTAGATGTCCATTTCCTTCAGCTCTTGTTGTCCCTTCAGATGGGGGCAATGCACTACTTGGGTAAGACAGCCTCGCCAGTCGATGGAAAAGTAGAGCGAAATCTTGAGCTGGCCCAGCACTCAATCCAGTTGCTGGAGATGCTGCATAAGAAGACGATCAACAATCTTACCGACGAAGAACGCAAAATACTCGATACCATTTTGTACGACCTTCGTCTCAACTACATCGATGAAGCCGCCAAGGGGCCGACCCCAGATACAGGCCCAAAATTATCCTCTTCCAATGCCGATACTATTTCAAAAGAGCCATCCTGAACTGGATTTTTAGCTTTTCCGGGGTGACATCCGGTATAACATTTGGCTCCAGTTGGGCCGGCGGAGCCATCGTAACTCCTGCTCCGGCCTTGATTTTAGGTCCCCGGTCCCGTATATTAGCAGGGAGAAAATGACCGAAAAAAGTCTTGTCAGCCCCAAACTACCCATGGCCACCCTTCTGGCAGCTTTTGGGCCCAATATCGAATTCTCGCGAGAACTTCGGTCCCTGACCAGCTACCAGACTGGCGGGAGCGCGCGCTATTTCGTGGAGTGCCACACGGCGGACGAAATTGTCCGGGCGATGGAGGCTGCTCGCAAACTGGAAATCCCCTATTTCGTACTCGGTGGAGGAACCAATCTCCTTATCTCTGATGAAGGGTATGACGGTCTGATCATCAAGGTGAACGTGACCGGAATCCGGGTCTCTGCCCCCGAAGAAATCGTCTGCGGAGCAGGGGAAGAGCTGATGGCTCTGGTCAATTTTGCTACCACGAACGGGCTATCCGGGATGGAATTCGCCGCCGGGATCTGGGGCTCGGTTGGAGGCGCCATCTATGGCAACGCCGGGGCGTTTGGCGGCGAAATTGGCAACGTCATTACCGAGGTCACCCTGGTGGGCAGACAGACGAATTCCTTGCGAACCGAACCCGGTTCCTACTGCCAGTTTGCCTATCGGGATTCATACCTGAAGACCACCCACGAAGTAGTTGTCGATACCCGGCTCAAACTTCGGGCCGAGTCCCCTGAGAAGATCCAGGAAACGGTCAACGACATTCTGGCCCAACGTCAGACCAAGCACCCGGATTCCCTTACTGCGGGCTGTTTTTTCAAGAATATCCCCGATCCCAGGGAGAAATTCGGCAAACTACCCGCGGGCCGGCTTCTGGAGGAAATAGGGGCCAAGGGAATGCAGGTGGGCGGGGCTAAAGTATTCGATAAACACGCCAATATCATCGTCAATACCGGTACAGCTACCTCGAAGGATATCAGGCAATTAGCCGATATTATGAAGCAGAAGGTGCGCGATCGCTTCGGCATCGAGCTGCAAGAGGAAGTCCAACAGATCGGGCAGTTCTAACCAGGAGGATAGCCATCGAGCAATTTGGTAACTAACTGATCGTTTATCCAAGGTTTGTGCAAATAAACGTGCGTTCGTGGCTACGTACAGTGCTTCTGGTTTGGCTGGCTGCCGCTCTTGCGGGAGTCGGCTCAAACAGCTATGCGGGAATTCAGCTCTCGTTTGACGATCCTGCACCGCAGGTGGTCTCAAAATATCGACCGGCATCCAACGACTTTTTCATCGGTAAAAGAGCCGCCACCATTCTGGCTCTGATTCCGCAATACAACTTCAATCCCAAAGTGACCGCGTCCCACTTCGATGGTGACTACCTGACCTTCAACACCGAGTATATGACCGGCAAATCGCTCATCCCGGTAGCCGTTCCTGCCCTGAAATACAACGAATTTCGCCGCAATATCTTCCTCCGCCAGCGCTTTGCCTTCATGGGGCAACGCAGCTTCGATACCCAGCAGAAAGCCGCCGGACCGGGAGGAATCTCGATCGGTGTCGGATTACCGAAACAGCTGGACAAAGTATTCGGTGAAGGGGGAGGTAACCTCCGCGTTTCCGGATATCGGCGAATTACCTTCTCCGGTCGATCTAGCTGGACCGATGGTGCCGCCGGCGATGCCCTCAAGCAAAGTAAATTTCCGTCGCTGCTCATGGACCAGATTTACCGTTTCGATATCGAAGGAACGATCGGCACCAAGATCAGTGTGAAAGTCTCCGAAGACAGCCAGACCGATATTCCACTCTCCAATCGAATCCAGCTTCGTTATCGCGGGGACGAAGACGACATTCTCAAGAGCATCGAAGCCGGCAACACGAACCTGTCACTTCCGAACACACAGTTTGTGGGGTATTCATCGCAGATTCAGGGGCTTTTTGGGTTGAAGGTTGAAGCGCAGGTTGCAAGACTCAAGTTGACCGCCATTGCGTCGCAGGAAAAAGGATCGTCGGAACGCGCCTCGGTTTCGGCCGCGGGAGATGAGAAGTCCCAGTACCACCGTGATTACGAGTATGTCGAAAACAGAATCTTTGACCTCGCGTATCCGGGCGAACTTGATAGCCTCGATGTTGTCAAAGACGTCTACGTCTTCCAGGAAGACCCGAGCACTACCGGCGGCTCGAATGCATTCGTATCTGATCTGAGAGTTGATCCTACAAAGAACAGCGTCCAATATGATTACCCGGGATTGCGCATGCTCAAGGTCGATCCGACTCAATTTGAAGTCGTGAATGACAAGGTGCGCAATGCGCACTACATTGTCTTCAACACCTCCCAGAGCGAAAGGGCCATGGGTACTGTCTATACGGTACTTCACCCTGACGGGACTACTGCACAGGTTGGATCAGACACGGCCGCTCCCTATCAGTTATTTATGCTCCGCGCCGGGATGGGACCCTATAACCCGTCTCACCCGACATGGAAACTGATGTGGCGAAACGCCTACAATATCCCGCGCGGTGCCGAAGCTGCTGATTTGAATATCAAAATATTCAAAGGAGCCACCGGAACGGAATCCGGAACCGGAAATTTTGACGTCCAGGGACAGGACGGCACCTTTCTCAGAATCCTGGGGCTGGATCAATACGATGGGAAAGGGCAGAGCCAGTCCGACAACATCCTCGACGACAGAACCGAAATATACCGAAAGGACTGGGGACTGCTCATCTTCCCGAATCGCACTCCCTTTGACTCTGATACGTCCTACACCGTTAATGGACAGCCCACGCCGAAACTGACCGAGCGTGTTCCCAAGATTTACAACTATTCATCTCCGAATGAGAAAGTCGTATTCAGTAAATATTACTATCAGATCTCCAGCAAGGTCCGCGGTGCTATTATCAACCTCAACCGGGCGAACATCATTGAGGGGTCGGAACGAGTCACTGCCAACGGAGAACAACTCACCCGAGGGGCCGACTACAATATCGATTACTCCTTCGGTCGTGTGACTCTCTTGTCCGCCAAAGCCACCGACCCCAATGCCTCGGTCAATGTCGATTTCGAGTATGCACCGTTCCTGACCCTCCAGCGCAAGACTCTGCTCGGTTTTCGTGGAGAATACACTGTCAGTGAAAACCTCAAGGTCGGGTCGACCGTCTTGTACAAGAGCGACAAGGCCCAGGACCGTAAACCGCGAGTCGGGCAGGAAACCGCCAAAATGACGGTAATCGATTTCGACGGTACCTGGAAATTATATCCGGAGTTCATCACCAAGGCGATTAACGCGCTCCCGCTTCTGGCAACGGAAGCTCCTTCGACCCTGACCATCAGTGGGGAAGTGGCCGAGTCGCATCCAAACCCCAACATTGCCAACGAAGCCTACATCGACGATTTCGAATCTGCTCTGGAGCAGTTAAACTTGCCGTCCTCGCGCGCCGCCTGGCAACTCGCGTCACTGCCGGTGCAGATCACCGACACCATGCAAATGAAGCGGCGTCCGGTACTGTGGCATATCGTCACAAACGGAATTCCTGTCGATTCCGTCTACGACCGCCAGACCAAGTCCGGCGAAGGGAATATTAACGTCTTCCGCATGATCATGCGGGCGAACAACAAGGAAGTACATTACGACACTTCCCATATCCCGACCGACACTGCTACGGTCAAGTCCTGGGGAGGAATCACTACCTATTTCGGAAATGCCGTCGACCCCTATCGGGCCCAGCTGTTCGAGGCCAGGGTAAGAGGAACGCGTGGCCGTATTCACTTCGACTTTGGACAGATTTCCGAAGATGCCAACGGCGACAACAAGCAGAATTTCGAAGACAAGAACAACAACCAGGCGTGTGAACCGAACGAAGATGTCGGGCTGGATGGGCTACCCGATTCGCTCGAACCCGGATACAATCCAATCACCAACCGCGATCCCGATGGTGACGACTTCTATTCCAATGGTGATAAACAGTATTGCCCGCTCGGCGTGGTCATGCAGGGCGACTCGATCGTCTTTGACAGCTGCGCCAACAGTGACATTACCAGCCAATACTCCATCTCGGGGTCGCCGCTGTCCTACGAACGCCTCAATGGCACGGAAAAGAACCTGACCGATCTTGCCGTGCTCGGTCAACCGGATGACGAAAAATTGTCGCGAAGCTCATTCAATCGCATAAACTCCTATTTCTCGTTTCAAATTGATCTGTCCGACACCACGTCTGAGAACTCCTTCTACGTCCACAGTTCTCAGCTGAACGGATGGAAAACGTACCGCATTCCGATTCGCGACTCTCTGGCATTGAGTGGTCTGGTCTATGATGACAGCCTTCCGGACTGGTCGCGCATATCTCATGTACGGGTATGGATGGAAGCCGATGATACCGTCAACACCCCGGAGACATTGCAAGTCGCCAACTGGTACTTTGTTCAGTCCAACTGGCAGGATTCCCTCCTCACCGGCAGAGATCCTGATCCGGCCACTAAGTTCGTCGTGGCTTCCGTCAGTACCGAAGATCACGTCTTTGTCCCGCCGCCGGGAGTTGCTCCCTATACCGACCCGTCCACCAATGTCGCCGAACCCCAGCGCGGACTGGCGCTGACCTATCGCAGTCTTCATCCCCGTGACACCGGACTCACCGTGAAACGGTTGTCCTCGATCGATCGCCTGACGGGATATCGGTCACTGAAAATGTACGTGCACAGCATCAACGAAGGTGACCCAGGGGATTCGGTCCGCTTCTTCTTCCGTCTCGGAAGAGACAGTTTGAACTTCTACGAATATCGCGCGACAATTCATCCCGATCCCACACCCGAATCATGGGATCCCAGCAAGTATGTCACGATCGACTTCAACGCGCTGACCGCCCTGAAGGATGCCGCCCAACGCGCTCTCCCCAAGGGGAAGAGCCGGTTGTTGGTCGATGACTCCGACGGCGTCTATCGTGTCAAGGGTGATCCGAGCATCAACGAGGTCAATTTCTATGCTGCGGGAGTCGCCAATCCCGACACGGCCGCCGGCGACACCATTTCGGGAACGATCTGGCTGGACGAACTCCGGGTTACCGATGTTCGGCGCGATGTCGGCCGGGCAGGACGTATTGAGTTCAACGGATCAGTTGCCGATCTTGCTACCTACAACTTCCGCTTTGAGAGTCGCAATCCCTATTTCCGAGGCATTTCAGCCACGACACGAGGCGGGTCTCAAGACAACCTCGGTAGCGGCCAGACCGATCAGACGATGTCGATCTCGACTTCGATGAATTTCGAGAAGTTTCTCCCTCGAAGTTGGCAGGCATCCATCCCCATTGGATACTCCTATACAAAATCGGTCCAGACACCGGTCTTGCGGACCGGCTCGGATATCGTACTCCCGGTGCAACAGAGGGCAGCCGAGCGATCGCAGAACGTTACCAAAACCTTCCGGGCCGGAGAAGGCTTCCAATACAAGGGGAGAAGTCTTCTGTTCAACGTGCTGCTCAACCGACAGAAAGTGAATTTCTCCTATAGCCGCAACTACAGTTTCGACGTCAACCGTCCCTACTCGTTCGGCGAAAACTACAATGTCAGCGGCTCATATGACATGAGCATCAAGAAGGCCCCTTCGCTCAGTCTCTTCTCCTGGGGAAAATCGATCCCGATCCTGAACAAAACGAAGGGCACGAAGCTGTATTTCTGGCCGACCACCTGGAACTGGAACGGTACCTTCGACCGAACCTTGAGCATCAATGACGACATCAACAATGTCAGAGTTTCGTCGCTACGCCGTGGTCTCGACCTTCGGTCCAACCTTGACTATAAGGTATTTGACAATCTAACCGCGCGATTGGACTGGAGTACCAGGCGAGACCTCAGTGACCCGTCGCAGGTGAACCTGAGCAAACTGAAATTGGGATTGGAAACGTATTACTCCCAGGCTTTCAGTGCCAGCTATGCACCTCGATTCTTCAAGTGGATAGGTACCGGCCTCTCCTATTCGGCCAACTACACTGACAACTACGATCGCAGCTCCGATTCCCGATACTCGACGCTTAACCGAAGCTGGTCCATTGGCGGTGACTTCAAGCACCTTATCTTTCTCGGAAAGGCTGACCCGACTGCCAACTCGCAGCAGCCTTCCTACCAGCCCAATGCCAAACCCGCGGCCAAGCCAAAGACCGGCAGTCAGCCTCCCAAGAAAAAGAAGAACGGCAGACCATTTTACGATCCACCCTTCGCCGTCCTTCGTTACTTGACCGGCTGGGTCGATCCATTCGTATACAAGTACTCTGAAAGCTATAACTCCACTGTACCCGGCATGAAGGTTCGCCCGTCATGGGGTTACCGATTTGGTGTCGACCGCGTGCCCAACGTTCCCACAATCGCCGATACGCGAACACCGTACGCTACGGAAGGGTCTGCTATCGAGCTCTCGACCAAATTCCGCCTCCTGGGGGGCATTTCCACCGGCCTTGGATACAAGACCCAGGTCGCGCGAGATGTTATCAAGGTCGGGAGCAAGGGTGAGCGCCGGGGAACGAGCTGGCCGGACCTCGATGTCTCCATCTCGCAGTTCAAGACTTTCCCGCTCATCAAGAAACAATTGAACCACTTCATCCGTGTGTTTGAACCGCAAACCGCATTCAATCGCGAAGTGAAGGAAGACCGGAATCTTGACTTAGGTTTCCGGACCTCACACTCGGTGAGCACTTCGTACAACCCGCTCCTTTCGTTGCGCTTCAAGTTGTTCCGGGCGCTCTCGCTGTCGAGCTCCTATTCGCTTACCAATTCAACCAGTGAGCAGTACAGCCCTACCTCGGGGGAAATTCAGAAGCAGAGCTTCAACACCCAGTCGTCGATCAACGTTACGGCGCGGTACAGCTTCAAGGCTCCTGCCGGAATCAGCCTGCCGCTTCTCGGCCGCCTCAAAGTGACGTCAACTGTTAACCTGCAGCTCGATGTCCGCAGCGCCAGCAGCAAAACGGAAACGTCCAACAACCGGGGTCCGAGAGCGGTCTTCGAAGACAAGTCAGACCTCACCGTCTCGCCCACAGTCGCCTATTCCTTCAGCCAGCAGATTCAGGGCGGACTGACCGCCATCTGGCAGGACAGCAATGATAACTATCTCAGTAAGAAGAGCCATGTCCGCTCGCTTCAGATCTGGGCTGAAATCAGGTTCTAACTACCCGGTAAGCCTTTTCGTTTGACAATTGTCCCTTATCCGATGAGATTCCCCGCGTGACCAGACTGATCTTGCTAATACTCACCGCCGTTACCGGCTTGTTCGGATGCCAATCGGCACCTATTGTCAGCCCCGGATTCGATGGTGTCAGGGCCTTTGGCTATCTCGAGCGCCAGGTTGCATTCGGTCCGCGTGTCCCCGGGTCCAGGGCATGGGAACTCTGTCGCGGAATGATCAGGTCCCATTTTGAACAACTCGGATTCAAAGTCGATTCTCAGGCAATCGCTTTTCAGGATCCCTATTCCGGTGAACAAAAACCCCTGGTCAATCTCATCGTACATGTCGAAGGTCAGGACAAGAGTATTCTCCCCATAATGTTCGCGGCCCACTGGGATAGTCGCCCGCGGTGCGACAACAGTACCGATCCGGCTCGACGCGCCGATTCACTCCCGGGTGCCAACGACGGTGCTTCCGGAGTCGCCGTGCTGATGGAATTGGGCCATGCGTTTGCCAAAGGCAAACCGGCCCGAAGTATTGATCTGGTTCTGCTCGATGGCGAAGATTGGGGTAGGGAAGGGGACATGAAACATTACTTCCTCGGCGCCCAGTATATGGCCTCGACCGGCGTTCGAGACAAATACTCCTTTGGAATTCTGATCGACATGATCGGTGACTCGGTCCAGCAGATATATCGAGAGTCCTATTCCGAGTCATTTCATAAACCTCTCAATGACATGGTCTGGTCGACTGCGAAAAAACTCGGCATTACCACTTTCATTGACACCGTGAAATACGCGGTGATGGATGACCATCTGCCGCTTTCCGCTGCGGGACTCCCGATGATTGACATCATCGACTTTGACTATCCCTATTGGCATACCGAACTGGACACTCCGGACAAATGCAGCGCCACCGCTCTGACCAATGTCGGTCGGGTGTTGGAAGAGGTTGCATACGACAAGACACTATGGCCGACCAAACCATAAAGGAACTGCGGGATTTCCCGTCGATCGAAGAACTGGTTCAGTCTCCTGAACTGAAGAAAGGGGTGGAACAGCTTCCCCGCCCCATCGCGGTGCTGGCGATCCAGCAGACAGTCGATGAATTGAAGGAACGGTTCAAGGCTACCGCCTCTCCGATCTCCCGAAAGCAGCTGTTCAACCGACTTCAGCAGGTTCTTGCGATAACCAAACGCCGCCAGACCACTCGTGTAATCAACGCCTCCGGAATCCTCGTGCATACCAATCTTGGACGGTCGCCCCTCCCGGAAGCGATGTTGCAATCACTGATTCCGGTCATGACCGGCTACGCCAATGTCGAGTTCGATCTGGAAAGCGGCAAACGGGGTGGACGAGGTGTGGCGTGCGAAGACTACCTCGCTCATCTGGCGGGAGCAGAGTCTGGTACGGTAGTCAATAACTGCGCTGCCGCTCTGTTCATTATCCTGAATACACTCGCCCCCCGCAAGAAGGTCATCCTGTCTCGAGGCGAACTGATCCAGATAGGCGGCGGATTCAGAATACCGGAGATTCTCCGGGGCGCAGGAGCCAAACTCTGTGAAGTCGGCACCACCAACATCACTACACTTGAAGACTACGATTCCGCTATCGATGATGATACTTCCATCATCCTCAAAGTGCACAAGAGCAATTTCGTCCAATCCGGATTCACGCAGGAAGTTTCCCTGGCAGACCTGGTTGCGCTGGGGCGCAGGAAGAACATCCCGGTGATCAATGATCTCGGCAGCGGCGTCTTTGTCGACACCAAACCGATTCTGGGATACTCCGAACCTACCGTTCAGGACTCAGTCCGCGCCGGCGCCGACCTCACCTGCTTTTCGGCCGACAAACTCCTCGGTGCCAGCCAGGCCGGTCTGATTGTCGGCGGACGAGAAATGGTGGCCAGACTCAAGAAGAACCCGCTTTTCCGCACGATGCGTGCAGACAAACTGACCTTCGCCCTCCTTGAATCGGTCTTCGCAGCTTACCTGGCAGGCACTTACACCACCGAAATTCCGGTCTGGCAAATGCTCTCGGTTCCTGAGTCCGATCTGTACAAACGCGGCAAGCATATCC
>JBATNE010000304.1:0-17214 GCA_049290195.1 Candidatus Zixiibacteriota bacterium | reverse complement strand
GCCTTAGTCAGTCCCTTTTCGATCGCTTTCCAGACGAGATCAAGATCGAGGGCGTCAGAAGAAGATTCAACAACGGCCGGTACCAGGAGCAGGTCGTGGATAGTCACTTCTCCGGCTAGTTTGTGGGATTTCTGGAGCGCCTTGAGTTCCTTGATCAGTTCGGCGGCCACTTCCTTATTAATGTGGGCCGATCCGAAGCCGTTGCCGGGGCCGCCAAAGGAGATGAAAACCGATATCTGGCCACGGGTTAGCTTCGAGGAGATAAACTCCCGAACCCGGGCTTCCAGGGCCGCCAGCGTTCGCGGCAGGCGAACCGACATTTCCAGGAAGCGGCTGTTAACGCTCGATGTCTCAACGGTTAGCGCGCCAAACTTGGTTGCCAAATCGGCGCGACCGAACCCAGTCATTGAATTCATATAATGTGTCCCTGCTAAAACAAGGCACCTAAAATAGAGATGAAGTCGGAATTGTCAACCGTTTATAAATCGGGTTGCCGAAATGAAGGGCGATTTGAGTGTGCGCTATTCCGCCGAAACCACAGGG
Organism: Candidatus Zixiibacteriota bacterium; assembly: GCA_049290195.1. Taxonomy (GTDB): domain Bacteria; phylum Zixibacteria; class MSB-5A5; order GN15; family FEB-12; genus FEB-12. The sequence goes on along the minus strand of JBATNE010000304.1, from coordinate 16,671 downwards.
AAGACAAGAGTTACCACTGTTCCCTTGTCCGGTTCAGCGGTCAGAGTCATTCGTCCACCAAGAGACTTCATTATCTGTCTGACGATCGCCAAACCGCATCCGACACCATCGACACCCTGCGTGTGCGGATCAGGAGCGCGGTAATAGAATTCCTGTACATGCGACACAAACCGAGGTGAAATACCGGGACCGTTGTCGGCAATACTAACTGAACAGGTCTCGCTCTGAGTGCCGGCTTTGACAGTGACCTCGACCCCGTTGGGATGGCCGTACTTCATAGAATTGACGAGCACATGCCTTATCGCCATCGCCAGTTTGCGCGGGCGGGTGATCACTTTGGGAAGGTCCGTATAGATCAGATTGAAATTGAGGCCGGGATACGAGCTGCGAAGTTCGCTGGAGAGATTGGCCAGAACCAGATTGAGATCCAGGATTTCGGCCGCTTCGTCTTCGTCAACCAGCTGTAGCGAAGTCAGCAAGGACGTCATCATAGCCATGAGCTTGCGATGCTTCTCCCCTAAGCTCACAAGATAGTAATTACCATCGCGACCCAGTTCATCATAGTACTCGTGAGCCAGGCGCTCTGCTATCGAGGCTCCGGCATTCAGTGTCGACTGGAGTTCCTGGACAATCAATCTGAGACTCTGATTGTCAATCGAGCCATCGAATTTCTCAGAGTCCTGTCTCGATAACGGTGTCAAGACGAAGCAGGCGCTTTCGTCGTGAGGGGAGCGGGTTTCCCGTGCGATCACAAGTCTGGCGCGTCCGCCGCCGGCGATGTTGACGACTTCGTCAAACCGAAGGTCGCGGCCGGCGTCCTGGGAGATGTAGATGGTGTCAACCATGCGTTGCATGGCCTCCGGGCTGTTGAATTCCGCAAGAGCGACAAACAGATCGCGATAGCGTTCTATCGGAGCCTTGGCTTTGAGTGAATTCACCAGCGAACGGTCGATCAGAAGGACTGAACCGTCGGCTCCGGTCAGGCAGCAATGCACTGAGGAATGAGCGAGAATGTCGAGAACGGTTGAAGCAGCGATATCGGGCTGCACGGACGAAGGCTGATCAAGTTTACCCGGAGCGAGACGCCGTGCCAGCTGAATGGCCTGACGAATATGAGCGACAGTGGACTGCACCGTGGAAGGGTCCGCATCTTCGCCAAAAGCAACCCGCATCATACAAGGCTGCCCCTGAGCCAGTTCAAAGCGGGTGATAAAATCGTTGGGTGCAGACTGGGTCTTTTCGATTGCTCGCTGGACGGCAGCCGGCTCCAGGAAGAAGTACTCCTCGCCCGCTGAGATAACCGACCAGAGGATCGGCTCGTAGGAGCGAAGATCGGTGAGTTCGTACACTCGGTCTTCGGCGAATCGGATCGGCTCAAGCTGGTTGTCTGACTGCATGTAGAGAATACAGCGTTTGGTGCCGGCGTGGCGATGCAACAGCGTAAGAGCTGCGTCATAATAGTTTTCCGGTGGCACCGACAGCAACTCAGACACCATTTGCTGGTAGGACACATCATGTCCGCTATCGACGACACTGCCTTGAACCGGGGCATCGACATCGATAATTATCTGAAAATTCACCGGATTGCCGGCGATAAAATTGAGCGAGACCACCACAGTGGCGGGAATGGGCGTATTGCTTCGATCAACCAGGTTAAGCCTGATGCTCTCAAAGAATGTCTCGAAATGATTGCGCTGATACAGCACGCGACTCAGCAACGGCTGCTGTTCTGATTCGATAAAATCCAGGAATGACTTGCCGAAAAGTTCTTCGCTTGAATAGCCGAAGAGGCGTTCGACGGCTTCGTCGACGAAAACGAATCGTCCTTTGAAGTCGATCTTACAAACGGCGCAGCGTTTGATCTTGTTGCCGAATTCCGCAGATGGGGTCATATCGGTCCCGCCAGATTTTGCGACAAGTTGAGTTGTGTAACGGGAATTCCAGGTTTGGACTGCTGTCAAGAACTGACGGTCTGTGACCCGAATTCCCGGCCAATTGCTGTCCTATCTGATGTCGGCGTAATCGGTTAGAAACTGAATTGCATGACGTCGGAAAGTCGCGCGAACGAATCGGCAGCGAGAGCGATGCGCGGCCGTAACTAACTGTTCAATAATCGGTTATAGTAGCGCTCAGGGGAGTCGCAAACGTCGGTACCCTGGGAACAGGTCGTGGGGTGAAGATGACGAATGGGTCGGCATCCAGAAACTGACAACATTGTTGGAACGATCACTGTCCGGAAACAATCCCTGCGGATCCAGTATGATAGCGCGCGGCATTCGATTCAGGTGAAGCGTGAATCCTTTAATGGTCGAACTCAGCATGCCCTGAATATCAACTTCCTGCCACACGGTGTCCTGAGAACTTATAATCGCGGCCACTGTGGCCGAGACAGTAAAGGGCAGGTTTGAGTCGCAAAACCCAGAGATCGTTATACTGTCACTTTCGTCTTCCTGCCTAACACCCATCAAAGCAAAATCGATAGAACTAATTTCGGTTCCATCGCAGAAATCTGCAACTAAGCCATCTCCACCGGACAAACGCGCCCAAAACCTATGCTCGTTCATATACCCGCCGTTTTCGAGGCGTACTGCGCTCGCCAATCTGTCCCAAAAGGGCGAGTCTCCAACCAACTCGCGCAGCATGTGAAGCTTGGCCGGTATGCGATAGAATTGCTCGAATTTTCTCTCTTGAGATTCACCACCGAATTGCCGGCGCTGTAAACGATTCATAAATGAGAACGGCCCATGGCCAAACGCGCTGTACTTTACATGATCCAGACCGATTTGGTCATCCGCATACCGAGCACACAAATCGTAGCCGTTTCCGGGAGACAATTGATGGGCGAGCTCAATTGCAAGGTAGTTGGTAACGCCGGACTGAAGTAACGACGCGTGAGTTCCTGAATTTGCAATGACAGGCATCGACCAGACCCGAGCGAGCGAAGTGATCTGCGCGGCCATCCATTCAACGGTGCCGGTTTCGGGCGATGCAGGAAGTAATGGGGACCGGTCTATGTCGCCGGGAGTTGCACTAATCCCCGCCACGAGAGCAATTTGGCGTTCAGGCGACCCGCCCAGTAATCTTGAGAGGATGTGAACAGATTTCGCCACACTCTGGAGAGACTCTTCCCACAGGTCCTCCCCGTCGCCTGAAAGACTGAACAGGTCTACCACCACGCTGTCAGCGACCACGCGATCGAATCTGCCCCCTTTGAAAAGCGTAACTGGAAAGGAAGGTCGCTGGAGAGAGCGCCATGCATAGGTCACCCGTCCATCCGGGTGTTTGTAGGCCGAAGGGGCGAACGGGTCACCAATCGAGTCATGAGGGAGATCAACGATCGTAGTATCCCCTGTTCGCGGGATAATGCCATATACTTCTTTCTCGTTGATCAGCGTGCCGAAGGCGGCCGCCATCCAACCGGTATCGATCGATACTGCGACAGCGTAATCGGCCGCTTCCACAAGACAACGGTCTCCTTCGCCAGAATCTGCGTAAATCCACCTTCCTCCTGAACGGCTGGAGATACGTGGATGCCAATCGACAAGCGATAGAATCGGGTGGGCTCCTTCGCGGCTGGCAAACCTGTCTAACGTCGCAGTGAACGAGACATAGAGGTGAATACGTCCACCCGGGAGTAAAGGGGTGAACAGCGGAATGGACACCACGTGTGATCGGATAGCGCGCATCCCTTCTACAGGCTGGCCATTGATCAGAATGCTGTCAATGTGGGGAACCGTTGATTCCCCATCAGATGAACGGGGTAACGCCATGAGGACATCACGCAGGGTGTCTTGCTCGAGGTTGCGGTAGTCAACCTCCATCGCCCCTCGCACTACGTCTCTCCTGGTGTCGACTGTGGCTTTGATTTCGTACGAAACTCTCCCCGCATTCACTAGCTGGGGGAAACCGGGACGATCATGGGTGTTCTGACCAACCGCACTCAACATCGGAACCAAGACGACGATTACCATCAGCAGCGAAAGCCTGAGATTCATCACAATACCTTTGCCAGGAATTCCCGCGTGCGGGCCTGTTTGGGGGAAACGAGGATTTCTTCCGGCCGGCCGGTCTCGATGATCCTTCCTCCATCGAGAAACAGTATTTGATCGGCAACTTCGCGGGCGAATCCGATTTCATGCGTCACCACGAGCATCGTCATGCCGTCCCGCGCGAGCTGTTTCATCACTTCCAGGACTTCGCCAATCATCTCCGGATCAAGAGCCGAGGTCGCTTCATCAAACAACATCACCTTGGGATTCATCGCCAGCGCGCGGGCAATTGCCACTCTCTGCTTCTGGCCGCCGGACAACTGCGCGGGAAATTGATCGACCTTGTCGGAGAGACCGACCTTCGCAAGAAGTTCCAGCGAAATGGCGGTCGCCTCTGCAGCCGTTCTCTTTCGGACCACCTGCTGAGCTAGGTTTATGTTTCGAAGTACCGACAGATGTGGAAAGAGATTGAACTGCTGAAACACCATGCCGACTTCGAGGCGAATCTGGTGAATGTCTTTGTGCTTTCGTTCGATGCGGAAGTTATCGATCTCTATCTCACCCGACTGAAAATCCTCAAGCGCATTAAGACAGCGTAGAAGTGTTGATTTGCCCGAACCGGATGGCCCGATTATGCAGACAACATCCCCTTTCTCGACCGAGAAACTGACGTGGTCGAGCGCCGTCAGGTCGCCGAACTTGCAGCAGATATCGGTAGCTTTGATGATCATCGCCGCTCCGTTCCGTAGCCGCGGACAGCGACTTTGGCTTCCAGCCACTTGACCACTCTGGTCAACGAAAGCGTCATGATCAGATAGATAACGCCAACCATGAGCCAGGTATGGAAATCGAGGAAGTACTGGCTTGAGTATTCCCGCCCTGCTCTGGTCAGTTCCCTCAGCCCGATAATTGAGACGAGTGATGAATCCTTGAGGCACGCGATGAACTCATTGGCGGCAGGTGGTACGACAATTCTGACCGACTGCGGCAGGATGATATGTCTTAGCGTTTGCCATCGGGTCATGCCGAGTGACATGGCCGCTTCATGCTGGCCGTAATCAATCGCCTGAATTCCCGACCTGAAAATCTCCGCCAGGTAAGCGCCATAACAGACACCCACCGCCAACACTCCGGCGACAAAGCGATCGAGATTCACCACTTTGCCCAGTCCAAAGTAGAAGAAGAATATGAGAACCAGGAGCGGAACTCCGCGGAGGACATTGATATACCCGCCGGCCATGAGTCGAATGAATTTGTTAGGCGATAATCTGGCGATGCCAAGGGTCAGACCGATTGCGAGAGCGAGAACATAGGCAAGGACACTGATCAGCAGAGTCCAGTGGACTGTCTGGATCAGATAGAAAAATACCTTAGAGAGAATGCCGATTTGGTTGGTCAGCCAATCCACAGGTGTGCCTCACGCATGGCTCAAAGTAGGGGCAACAGAGGGCCGCGTCAACAGCGGCCCGGGCAATTCGCGAATCCTATTTCTTCTTGGGAATGAGCTTGTTCAGCTGGTCCTGCAATCCCTGCTTAAGTCCCTCAGTCGCACTGCCGGACATTCCGGACAAATCAAAATTAACCGTGGGATTAGTCAGCGTTCCGCCTACCGCAATTGGCAACTTGACCTTGGTGTTCCCCAGCAATCCAGCTACCGCACCGGTCAGTCCACCTTTGCTCGACAGCGACTGGAGGAGTTCCTTGGTCGGCGTTATCGAACCGGTGAAAGACAGCGCCCCCGGATCGGTCAGGCCGTAGGAACCGGCAATATCAATATCTCCAAGCTCGGAGACGGTCGACTTCAGCCCTTCAACGATGACTTTGCCATCGCGAATCTTGATGGTCGTCTTGAGCTGCTTGAGAGCCTGCTCTTGTGCAAACGTCTGCCCTACCTTATCGGCAAGTCCCTTGAGCGTGTTGTAGAGGACTCCCGAGGTCTTCAGCTTGCCCTCAATCATCCCGCCAATGCCGTCCATGGTAAAGGTATTGAGGAACTGATTCTTGTCCCAGCCGGCAGCATTGTAGCTTCCGTTCAAATCGAATTTGCCGAACAGATGCCCACCAAACGGTGTGAATCGTGAGACAAAGTCATCAGCTTCGATCTGCGTCCCCTTGAATTCGCCGGTGTATTTCGGGTTGCTGAAATCGCTGAGGTCGATGACGGTCTTGCCGGCGACATCACCGGAATACGCCTTCCCGGTCGCTTCGTAGACGTCAATCTTTCGATCCGCGATCTTGATTTTCCCTTTGATGTGTGAGAATTCAATCCTGGTGTAAATCAGCGTATCGATATCGAATGTCCCCTGACCATCGACATCCGGCACCAATAACCCTGGGAGCGTGTCGGTGGCTTTGCGTGTGACGGCGGTGCTGGAACCGGGCACCGCTTCCGGGAACAGCTTGTCGGTATCGAATCGGCTCGATGCGAGTTTGAACTGGAAAAACGGTTTCTGCATTTTGGAGCGGTCGAGCTTCTTGATCGGCAGCAAATACGGGAACGGACGCGTGAGAGTCCCGGCAAACGACGCATCGCTGGAGACGAATTTGACATTCATTCGTGTGACTGCAATCGTATCCGGCGCAAGTGTCATTTCCGCATCGAGTCGCCTGATCGGTTCCGGCATTAGCGAATCGGTATAGGTTGCGTTGGTGATCGTCACCTTGCCGCGTGGACGAATCGCGGTCAGGTCCGAAGTCGATCCGGCGATAGCGAGATTGAACTCCATGGTGCCACCGACCTCGGGCTTTCGCCTGGCCGGAAGATATGGTTTGGCCAGGGCAAAATCGACCTTGCCGGACAGCTTCCCATCAATACCGGGATGAATGTCTTTGCCGGAAACTGAATCAGCCAACAAGTAGGGAATCAGATTGTCAACGCGCCCCTCAAAAGAGAGCTGAGCGGACTTGGACGTTCCCGACAACTTGCGGATATCAACGACCCGCTTATCGAAATACGCATCGAATTCGAATGACTCTATCGGTTCAGGCAGAAACGCCGCGTTGTATCTCCCCTTTGTGATCTCTACGTCTCCGGAGAAATCAATATTGCGTGGATCCTTGGCTTTTCCGGCGAACTTGACGTCAAACCGTGCTTCTCCATCGAGTTCGTGCCGACCGGCGGCCGGAAGGAATGGGCGCAGGAAGATGAAATTGAGATAGCCGGTCAATCCACCGCTGATGGTCGGGTCGGCGAAATTGTCCACCGTGACATTCCCTTTGAGCGGCTTGCCGTCGAAAGTCCCTTCCTGAATATTGACCCGGACATTGTCCTTCTTGACATCGAGGATCACCCGTTTCAGCTTGAGTTCACCGACCGCATCCTTGCGCGAAAGCGCCCAATTCGTGAAAACAGCCGAGCCCGTGTAATCAAGCGCTCCGGTGGATCGACCCGCCTGGTAATTGACATCGAGATCAACCGCAAACTGCCCGCTCAGGCGAAATTTCTCCATCGCCTGTGCCCTCTGCGGAGGAATCAGGGTCAGAAGGTCTTCCACGGAGATTTCCTCTGCCTTGAGTCGTGCCGCCAGCTTCTGTTTGCCGGATTCGTGGAAGAAATCTCCGGATAGATCCAGCTTTACGCCATTGATATCGAAGTCAGCCCGCTCGAATTTGATGTGCTTGGCGTTGAGATCGTAAGAGGCGCTATAGCTCAGTCCAGCTGCAAAGACCGGAATAGGCTGGGTCGAAGTAACCGTAACGGAATCGATCTTAATCCTACCGGTGGAGTTATAGACACCACTTCGGGGGTTCTCCAAGCTGGTACTCAGTTCAAGACGCTCCATCTTGACGGCAACATTGGAGCTGTCATTCTTGTAGTACAACAGGCCGTTGTGAATCTCAAGCTTCTCAAAACTGATCGCGGCGGCGGCGGCTTTACCTTCGGCCGGAACCTCTTTGAGATCCACGGCGGCAGCGGCCGAGTCAGCAGTAGCAAAACTGTAATTGTTGGAACCATCGGCCAGCTTGACCATGGAAATGGTAGGTTCGTTGATGATGAATCGGTCTATTTCTACCTTCTTGGTCAAGAGCGGCAACAGGCGAAGTTTGATGTCGACATTCGATGTATGCAGAACTGGTTGTCCAAAATCTCCTTTGGGGTTTCCGACGACAACGTCATCAAGTTTGACCCCGAGCCCGCCCCACAGTGAGAGGCCGACCTTGCCGATCGTGATCGGGCGCCCCAGCGCGGCGCTCCCTTTTTCGACCGCCATCGTCCTGGCTTTTTCAAGTGGGAAGAAGATATAGATTGCAGCTATGCCGACGACGATAATGCCGACAAAGATGCCGATTGCCCATAAGAATATTTTCAGTGCTCTGCGCATACGACCTTGTACACTTTCTTCTGCTATTCCGTTGCAATTGTACCGTTCGGCGGCTGCGGCCTCAACTTAAAAGTGCGTCACCGGAAGTCCATGAAAATCGCCCTGAGGCCGATAAAAAAGGCAGGCGCAAATGACAGCGCCTGCCCAAAAAGTCTGTACTACTATGCTAGACTTCGAGGGTATCCCCCGGTTTCAAAATCACGACCCGGGACCCCTGTACTTTCTGGGCAAACTCCTCGGCACCCGCCGCTATCCCGGGAAACGTATCGTAGTGGAATGGTATCACGGTCTTGGGACGGAGGAATTCGACCGCCTTTGCCGCATCATCTATACCCATCGTGAAATTGTCGCCAATCGGCAAGAAAGCCAGGTCGATCGGGTTCATCTCCCCAATGAGCTTCATGTCCAGGAAGAGTCCGGTATCCCCGGAGTGGTATACTATCCTGTCCCCAATCCAGATCAGGAAACCTACCGGCGGACCCGTGTAGATTGAGGCATCTTCACCATAGCCGCCGCCGTGGTGGGCGATTGTCAGTTTGACTTTGCCAAACTCGAACTTGTGCGAGCCGCCGATATGCATAGCGTGCACTTTTGCTCCCAGTCTGCTGCAGAGCTGGCTCAGCTCGAAATTGGCAATGATCGTCGCGCCGGTCCGCTTGGCGATCTCGATGGCATCGCCAAGGTGGTCCCCGTGACCATGCGTAACCAATATGTAATTGACTTCAATTTCATCGGCGGTAGCTGCAGCTGCCGGATTTCCGGTTAGGAAGGGGTCGATAATAATACGGTTGTAGCCGTCAGTAAGAGTAACACAAGAATGTCCCAAGAAGCGTGCCTGGACCATATAACCTCCCTGGTTTCTTCGTCAAATGTTGAGGACGCGACCTCGCGTCCTATGCAATTATCCCGCCCCCGATAAGCAGGTCACCGTCGTAAAAAACCACCGATTGACCGGCTGCCACAGCTCTCTGCTTGTCCTGAAATCTAATCCGAACGGTGTTTGGCGTCAAGGGCGAGACCGTTGCCAACGCCGGCTGGTGCAAATACCTGATCTTAACTTCGGCGGTGAAGTCCCCATCGGCGGCGGCACGACTTACCCAGTTCACAGAATTGGCCGTCAATTCGCCCACGTAGAGACTGTCATTATCGCCTACAATGACCTGGTGTTTCTCGACATCGACCCGCTGAACATACAGCGGTGTGGGATGAGCTATGCCGAGCCCCTTGCGCTGGCCAATGGTAAAAAAAGCGGTGCCGTTGTGCCGGCCCAGGATTTCGCCATTCTCGTGGATTACTTCTCCCGGTTCGAACTGCCGTCCGCGCTTGGCCTCGTATTCGGTCAAGAATCGTCGATAGTCGTTATCAGCGACAAAACATATTTCTCTCGATTCCGGCTTGAGAGCAGTGCGAAGATTGTGCTGTGACGCAATCTCGCGAACTCTGGTCTTGAGCAATCCGCCAAGCGGCATAAGGGTCTTACTGAGCGCTTCCTGAGACACACCCCAGAGAACATACGATTGATCCCGAGTGCCGTCTACTCCCTTGCGTATGCCATAGCGACCGTTCGGGAGAGATTCGATGAACGCGTAGTGGCCGGTAGCGATAAAATCACAGCCAAGTTCCCGGGCCTTGCGATAGAATTCCGCCCACTTGACTTCGGAATTACACTTCACACATGGATTCGGCGTATGCCCGGCACGATACTCTTCGACAAAGTTCTCAATTACCGTGTCGCGAAAATGAGCCGAGAGATTGAGGACATAGAACGGTGCGCCGACCGCATCACAGACAAAACGACAGTCAGTAATTGAGTCTATCGTACAGCAGCGGCCGTCTTTGTAGACATCCCCGCCGACATCGACATAATCCCACAATTTCATGTGGGCGCCGATCACTTCGTACCCCTGCTCCTTGAGCAGAAGTGCGGCGACGGAGGAATCCACGCCGCCGGACATTGCCACTAATACTCGCTTTGCCATAGTAATTCTTGCAGGAACTCCCTCCGACTATCTCCTGCGAGCAGGCGACATCGCGCGAAGCCTCTCGATTATTCCGGGGAGTACAGCCATCACTCTGGTGAGATGCTCACTGGTAGTGGACCGTCCAAGAGAGAATCGAATGGCGCCATTGGCGACGTTTGGTTCGATACCCATTGCGGTAAGAACGTGCGACGGCTCTGTTGCTCCAGACGTACAGGCCGAACCTGAGGCCACTGCAATACCTTCCATATCCAGTGACAGAATGATCGGCTCGCCGGTCAATCCTACAAACGAAACATTCACTGTTTGCGGAATACGGTTGGCGCGCGGTGAATTCAACTTCACATCCGGAATCCTGGTTGTCAGCATCTCGATAAACTGATCGGCCAGAGCGCTGATTCGACCGTGATCTTCGGCCATCCTCTTCCCGGCTATTTCAAGTGCCTTGGCAAAGCCAACGGCGCCTGCAACGTTTTCCGTTCCGGGGCGGCGCTTCTTTTCATGCGAGCCACCGAACATCAGCGGCGTAAGCTTCACTCCCTGTCGAATGAACAGTGCCCCGATCCCTTTCGGACCATAGATCTTGTGACCGGTCAAGGTCATTAGATCGAGCCCGAGGGCACGGACGTCTACCGGAATTTTCCCGACCGACTGCACGGCATCACTATGGAACAAAGCCCCCTGTGCGTGGGCGACATCGGTCAGAGCGCGAAGGTCCTGAATCGAACCAGACTCGTTATTGGCGTGCATGATGGAGACAATCGATGTCTTGTCGGTAACAAGTGACTTAAGCGTTTCGGCATGACAGAAGCCTTGAGAGTCCACTCCAACCAGGTCGAGGCGAAATCCTTCTTTCTTATGAAGATGCTCTGCCGGTTCCAGCACTGCGTGATGTTCTGTGGAGCAGACAACAATGTGGTCCCTCCTGGTGCGGTTAGTCAGTGCACAACCAAAGATCGCAAGGTTGTCCGACTCTGTGCCGCCGGAGGTGAAAAAGAGCTCCGATGGTTCGCAGTTGATGAATGCGGCGATCTGATCGCGCGCATTTTCCAAGGCTACTTTGGCGCCCCGTCCATACTGGTGGACCGAACTGGCATTGCCAAACTGATCGGAGAAATACGGCAGCATCGCGGCAACGACTTCGGGATCAACCGGTGTCGTCGCATTGTGGTCGAGGTATATGGATTCCATCGCGAAACCTAACTTGTTGTGGTTCAATTAGCTCAACGGGGCCGGACAACCGTCGGATTACTTACTGATCTTTAGAACGCGTACAATATAGTAAAGTGCCAGCGTTGCTGAAAGTGGAATCCATTGGTCGGCACGACTTGGGCGTAGTCAACGCGAATTGGTCCGGCCGGGGATACAATCTGGATACCGGTGCCGTAGGACAGTGCGATTTCGTCCCACCGGAACTTGGAAGCTGAGCCGAAGCCATTGCCGGCATCGACAAAGAGAGACTGCCAGAGAGGAAAGCGGGACGCGAATCGTTTGGAGATAATCTTGAACAGCGGAAATGTCCGCCACCGGAATTCCTGGTTAAACACGATGGTGAAATTGGCACCAGCCGGACTTCCGTCAGGTAATACCGGTCCCAGTGATTTCTCTTTGAATCCTCGAATCGAGTTGGCCCCGCCCAAATAGAGCCGGTCATCGGTGGGTACGAATGACGACGTGTTGAATGGCGCCACCCATCCCCCCATGAATCGTGTGGCGGAGATCCAACCCGGCCAGACCCGCTGGTAGCTGGAGTAGGAAGCCTCGATCTTCTTAAAGTTGTCATCGCCGCCCAGAAAGCCGCCGACATACTGCGCATCAATTGATGTCAGCGATCCCCGCTCAGGAATGAACAAGTCGTTGCGGCTATCACGTCGAAAATCCCAATAGAAGCGACGTTTGATCGAGTTCCCTTCTTCCTGCTTCACGCTCGGAAGAAGCGCCGGGTCAATGTTGGAAATATTCACCGACTGATACTCAAACCCGATGCTGGTCTGAAGTTCTCGGCTCCACTTCTTGAGCACACTGATCGAAATTGCCCATTTGCTGATATCGTAATCCTGCTTGTCGGACTTTCGCTTCGGTTCGATCTGGCCGGCGAGGGTCATCGGCGCACGGAAATTGAGGAACCAGGGCTCAGTGTAACTCATGGTGTACTTGTGTTCGATCAACCCGCCGCCGGTCCCGATAGCAAATGAATAGTACGACGACATATCAATTCGCCGCGACTGCATGAAGTTACGTTTGCCGAACCCGGTACTGAAATCCCATGTCAAATCGCGAGTCTGCGATTGAGCCGCACCGGTCTGAAAAGTCAGATACCGTGGTTTCCGCTCTCGAATCGTCAACAGAAAATTGGGGCGGAGACGATCCGGCGATTTATCATCCATTGTTAACGCCAGCGTGCTGAAATATCCGGACTCATACAGCCGCTGCTGAGAAAGAAGGATATCGTCACGGCGATAGATCGCCCCCGTCTTTAACTTGAGTTCACGGCGGACAACATAGTCAGGCAGAGTGTCAATATGCTTGGTAGTATCCCGATCAATCGCCTGGCGCTTGATCGTTACGTCACCGAAGTGTACCAGCGAATCGCCGATGATGTTGAAAGTCATATCAATAAGACTGTCCACAGACGCTGTGTCAATTCGGTATGATACCTGCGCGTATGGGTAACCCTCATTAGCGAGTAGTGACTTCATTTCGAACGAGGCATCTCGTATCTGAAACAGATTCATCGGATGGCCGGCCTTGAGCTTGTTGCCGATCTTGGTCATCCCCCAGGAATACTGGCCGTCAAATTCGCCGGCGATATGCTTTTCTCCAAAGAGGAATTGCTTCCCCTCCTTCACCGTAATGATAATGTGAGCCGATGAATCCGGCCCGATCGCCTCGACTCTCTCGGAAAAGGTTGCCCCCAGGAAGCCATTGGACAGGTACAGGAACATGACTTCAAGGCTGTCTCGATCCGAGGTTTCCCTCTGGAGCCGAACCCGACGGTCATCACGAACAAACTCGCGCCAGACGTTACTTGTCTTGGCATAGAGCCGCTCCCGAATATCGTTGTCCGTGAAGTAACTATTTCCTTCAATGCTGATCTGTTTGATCTTGGGCGCCTTCTGAATCCACCTGAGGATATTGCGGTCTGTCCCTTGTGCCGATCCCACCACAAAAAGAGCGGTCGTCGCAATTATAAAGGCCCGGGATAACCGCATCAAAATTCCCAATGGAGTTTCAGGTTCAAGTGGTAGAGTTGGTCCTGATCGCGCTGGCCCTCAAGAAGCATCGTCCTGTTGAACCGATACTCGAATCCGTATTCCTGAAGTACTTTGCCGGATTGAACCGGTTTGCCATAGACGTACAGATTGGGGACGGAAAGCCCGAGGAATCGAGGGTCCGAAAAACCGACGGTCACCGATGATTTCAGCGGATCGAATTTTCCTCCGTTGTACGGGTCAACTTCGAAGGTCTCCACACCTAACCGAGCCAGCTGCCTCGTGCCAACTTGCGATACCTGCTGTCCAACGACTCCTTGCAGGCGAAGTCCGAGCTTGGAAATCTCCTTGGTGTTGGCTGGGTCATTGGGAGAATAGTCAGCAAGCAACAGCGGCAAAATCTCTTCTCGCGAGTACGTGGTTTGGTCTGTTGAGCCCGGAGCCTGAACGGTGTTGATTTCCGGATTTTCCAGTGTTCCGGTCACCCTGATCCCGACTTCCTGCGCCGCCTGTGATCCAGTCTCGGATTGGGCGAGTCCGGCTATGCGCGTATAGCCGGTTATATCCAGCGACGGATTCAGCTCGTTGATGTTATCGTAAGAGACCGTGCCGGTCAGGTTATTGAAGGTCTTGTCAAACAGGAAGCCGCGGCCGCGAATGATATCCATGGAACCGATAAACTGCCAGATGCCTTTGTCCCGTTTGAGATTCATCTGCCCGGAGAGCTCGGCATCGATATCATCGTTCTTAATCCAGTAGTTTGACGGGATATCAAGATAGAGATCCATATCCCAGGTCTGGTCGCCGGTCAGCAACTCCATCAAAGGGGAGCCCTCGTCGGCGGTGGCGAAATTGACGCCGTACCTGGCCGACAAGACGGTAAGGTCGCCGGTAACGGTCGGCGGCGTATCCCCTTCGACAAAGAGCTTTCCGGAAATAACCGCCTGGATGTCGGCCAACTCATAGTTGATGGTCATATCTTTGGGAATGTCGACCGTCAGATCATAGTAGAAGTTCTCAAGCGACTTGACGGTGATTTCTCCATCGATTCGTGCCTCCGTCCTACCGGTAGGACGGCGCGGATCCTTTGCATAGACAGTGAACCCATCAGCGACGATACGATTGTCCTTCATGACCACGCCCGCTGAATCACAGTAGAGGGGTTCTCGAATGTCGAAATATTTCAGGCGGCCGTTGGTGATCCAGGCATTCCCTTCAAGGTGTGGGCTGTTCGGAGTTCCGAACAGCCGGAAGTCAGTTTCAAAGTGACCGTCGAGCGCTTCGACTTTGGGCAGAAACACCGGCACGAGATCGAAGCGGCTATCCTGCGCAGTGACGTGTATATCAAATGGCTGGTTGATCAGGCTTGCCAGCGTATCGGCCGTGAGATTGATATCGGCCGCAAATCGGCCGCTGGCACGATAAACGCCAGGATTGGAAGATAGTACGACGCTATCGAGTTCGCACTGGTGATTGGAAAACGACCCGGCGTATCGGACATTGCCGAGCATAAGGTCGTGATAATACAGCGAGTCGATCTTACCATACACTTTGAAGGATGGGTCGATAAACGAACCTGAAACATCTGCCTGGAACGACGCCCGGCCGTCGGAAGGAAAATCATCGCGATAGAGCCGCGCCCAGGTCTTGATTGGGACATCGTTTACCGACAGCGCCAACTTCATCGTCTCGTCGAAATTCACCCGCCCGAGCGCCATGAGCATACTCCCCTGCGCTCCGATAGCCGACTTGACGAAGATGAATCCTGTCGAATCCATTTCAATGTTCATTCTTCCAAGATTGTACAGCGTCTGCTCAAACAAGGTGAGCTGGAGTGAATCAACCTGTATCGTCTGCGGGTAGACCGAATGATCGACCACACCACGTGCGGTCATCGCCCCATGAGGGGAATAGACTGTCAAAGAATCGGCATGGATTAAATTGGAATCGAGTCCCAGTACGGCAAAGACGGTATCGAACGGGACATTCCACAACTTACCGCGAAACCCCTTGGCGACTACAGCGCCATGTTGACCGGTAAGAAACCGCTCGATATCGAAGGTCACATCCATGCTGTCCGAATACATCCCATAGAGCCACAACGAATCCGACGTGAAGAACCCCTTCAAGTCCGGCTCCGCCGTTCTCCCCGTCAGCGTTGCTTCGCCATATCCGCGACCTCCGGGCTGGTCGATAAACAGTTTCCCGCGATAACGGTCCAGATTGGCCAAATGGGCGATAACGCTCAGGTCGATTTCATGTGAGTATTGGACAGCCCCCTGTACCAGAAACTCATTTTCGAAATAGGAAATTGAAAACGGCTCAGGAAAGGACACCGAATCGGTGGTCACCACGAGGCTTCCCGAACCGCGCTGGATCGGATACTCGTCGAACTCCGATTCGAAAAGGTCGGTTTTGAAGCGAAGAACAAGCGTTTTCTCCCGGAATGATTCACCATCAAGGTGAACTCTGCCGTTCAGGTCTGTATTGAACGTGCCCGGAACCATCTGCTTCAGATCGAACCCTTTCATGTTCAAGTCGACCGTGTAGATCTCTGGGCGGGCGTTGAAGTCGATTTCTCCGTGGCCATCGACAGCGCAGTCCCCCAGGATTGTCCCATACAGAGTGTCAAGCGTCAGGTGGCCGTGGCTGAGTACAAACCTGGTAGTAAGATTGTCCAGCTCAGCCATCATGAACCTGCCGCCAAGCGAGACCGTCCCTGAAAGCGTGTCCGGGCTGAAGTTCACACTGCCATAGGCATCGACTTTGCCGGCCAATTTCACGTGTACCAGTTCCCCGATCTCCCCAACATCGACATCATCCAGATTGAAAGTCGCGCGGCCGACTTTTGAATGTGTGTCGTAGGCACCGCTGACCTTTGTCCGACTTCCACCGCGAGCGATGACCATATCCTGCGCGATCACCGCTCCATTGGAGTAGGTGAACTTGCCGCTGATTCCCGGAACACCCAGCGCCGGTCGATTGGACACTGCGGACGCCTGATGAATATCCATCGCAAGGGTGTTCTGATCGGACTTCACGGCACCATCGAAATTGATACTGTCAAACGCGAGCGTGTCCAAAGGTCCGTCGATCAGCACTGCGCACTGGCTCAGGACCAGTTCATCTATGCTGAAATCAGGGATGCCGCCATCGCTCACCTTGGAGC
>JBATNE010000303.1:0-10558 GCA_049290195.1 Candidatus Zixiibacteriota bacterium | reverse complement strand
TCATGATGGTCTCGGTTACGGAACGCACGCGGGAAATCGGCATCAGAAAGTCGCTGGGCGCCACCCAGAGACATATTCTGCTGCAATTCATGTTTGAATCGCTGCTGCTGACTTTGAGTGGCGGGCTCATGGGCACCGTACTTGGGTTTATTCTCGCACGGATCCTGGTCGGATTTCTCCAGATGGAGATTGCGGTGTCGACGCTGGCTATTATCCTCGGGTTGTCCATTTCAACGGGAGTCGGGTTGTTCTTCGGCATTTATCCGGCCATGAAAGCGGCGCGCCTGGAACCGGTCAAAGCGCTGAGTTACGAGTAATGCTAGTATGCTGACGTGGGTAGAAATCAAAGACGCCATAGGCATGGCCATGGCTTCGCTCTCGGCGAACAAGTTTCGCTCGGGACTGACGGTCCTTGGCGTCATGATCGGCGTCTGCTCGGTCATTGCCATCGCCTCGGTTATCGACGGTCTCAATCGCGAATTGACAAACGAAATTGATGCAATGGGCTCGAACATCATCATGGTCACCAAATACGCCATGAATGTCGACCATGATGAAATTCCCGAAGACGAGCGCAATCGTGACCCAATTACGGTCGGTGAGGCAGAGGCAATCCAGAAGGGCTGCCCGACAGTTCAGGGTGTATCCCCACAGAATTACTATTTTGCGCCCGGTGGTAACGAGGTCAAGTATAAGAACCGAAAGGCCAGCAGCCCGTTTCTCATGGGGGTCTGGCCGGACTACCTTAAGGTCAATAACCGCACCGTGACCTCCGGCCGGTTTGTGTCGGAAGCAGATCAGCAGAATCGCCAGAAAATCTGCGTGGTTGGCGCCGACATGGCGACCGCCCTCTTCGAAGACGAGGAACCGATCGGCAAGGAAGTCCGTATTAACGGCGAGCAATTTGAAGTGGTCGGTGTCCTCGAAAAGGTGAAAGCCAAGCTGACCAACGACCGCCAGAATACAACCGCTTTCATTCCCCTGTCGACCTTCACCAAGATGTATCCGTGGGAGAAGGAATTGATGCTCATCGCCCGTGCCGGCTCGATTGACAAAATGGAAACGGCTCAGGAAGAGATTATCAGCGCATTGCGAATCTATCGTAAGGTTCCTTTCGACAAGGACAATAGTTTTAGTCTGTCGACTCAACAGCAATTCAAGGAAACTGCCGGTAAAATCACGAATGTCTTGTACATTGCGGCGCTGGTGATAACTTCGGTCGGTCTCATGGTGGGTGGAATCGGCGTCATGAATATCATGCTGGTTTCGGTGACAGAGCGTACGCGTGAGATAGGTATCCGCAAAGCAATTGGAGCCAAGCGGATGAATGTCTTGCTCCAGTTTCTGACGGAAGCGATGACACTATCCGCTTCGGGGGGACTGATCGGGATCATCTTTGGAGTACTTCTCGGCATAGGGATCAATGCGCTCTTTGGCTTTCCACTCTCGGTATCGGTTCTGTGGATAGCAATCGGCTTTATAGTAGCGGTCTCAGTCGGTATGGTCTCGGGGATGTACCCTGCCATCAAGGCTTCGCGGCTCGACCCGATCGAAGCCCTTCGCTACGAATAGCCGCTTGCAACCGCCTCTTTTTGCTTGCCAATCCTCACCGTAACGGCCAATTTGGAACTGCTATAACCCTTTCCGGTTATAGGAATTAGGAAGGTACCAATATGCGCTGCACAACCGTTGTTCTCTTGGCTGCTGGTTTGGCCCTCGCAGGTTGCAGTGCGCGCATGCCATTGCCACGGGATGTCCTCCTGGAACATCCGGTCGAAAGCGGCCAGCCCATCTTCTTTGTCGATTATGCCGGCTTTGCAACCGATTCCCCCGATTCGACACGCCTTGAGATATACTACCAGATCTACAATTTCGGCCTTCAGTTCAAAAAGGACACGAACCAGTATGTTGCCGAGTACACGTTTACCATCGTCGTGACCGATGGTGATGGCAATCGGATCAAATTGCTCGAGCAGAACAAGAAGGTCAGCGTTCCGACCTATGATAAGACCGTCTCACGCTTCGATTTCCGCTCCAGTCAGTTTAACCTGAATCTACCTCCCGGCAAGTATGAGCTGGACTGCCTGCTCAAAGACAATGGAGGAACAGGTTCCCGCCGGCAGGATCTGGATGTTGATCTCCGCAAGTACGACCGAAAGCGTCCATCGCTCTCTGATGTAGAGTTTACTCAGGCGGCCCAGGACGGGCATGATAGCTCAGTGTTTTCCAAGAGCAAGATGATTGTCATTCCGTCGGTCTCGCGGCTGTACGGAGGGGACGACTCGACCAAACTGCTCTATTACATGGAAGTGTATCCCGGACCGGACAAAGAGGAACGCCCCTATGTCGAGACCATCATCCGCTCCAATGCCAAAGGGATGGTTTATCGCGATACCCTCTATATCGATATGTTATTTGGCCCGGTCCGTCAGATGCGCAATATTGCCATAGACGAATTCGCTCCCGGAGATTATGAGCTTGAGATATACCTGCGAGGACGACGCGCCAAGCAGTTGGACTCTCGCATTATGGAGTTTTCGATTCAGTGGTCACAGGGCCGAATTCTCCGCCACGATTTCAAAACCGCTATCGAACAACTTGGCCTGATCGCGACCAGCAGCGAAATCGGTTCAATGAAGAAGCTCAAGACGCTGGATGAACGGGTGGCGGCATTCAATGCATTCTGGGAAAGCCGTGACCCGACCATCGGCACGCATGAAAACGAAATTAAACGTGAATTTTATAGACGCATTACGTACGCCAATCGTCAATTCAGACACCTACGCCAGGAAGGTTGGCGGACCGATCGCGGTCGCGTTTACGTCAAATTTGGAGAACCTGATCAAATTGATGATGTCCCCATGTCCTCCGACACGCCGCCGTACCAGGTATGGCACTATTATCAGCGCGGTTCATATCGCCGATTCGCTTTTGTCGACACCAACGAAGACGGCGACTACCGCCTGCAGTTCCCGTATGACGGCCTCAACCAGCGGCCTGACTTCTAGCCCGATGCGCCTGTTCATTGCGGTTCTGTTCCTGGCTGTCACCCTCGTGGCCGGACTTGTGGGCGCGCAGATCGGAACGCCTCAGTTGACGGTCTACTCGGGGCCCGTTGTGTTCAACAACCCGATGTACGATTCCATGGCGGTCGTTGAATTTCCCTTCGTCCTGAATCGGTCGGAACTGGACTTCTTTCGGGCCGACACGGCCGACACGAACTACTACAGCCGGGTATTTGCCCAGGTAGTATTGCTGGCCAATGGACAAACGGCGATTGACTCCACGAACACCTATTTCACAGTCAAGGTCTCCAGCAAGTCTGAAGCCGCCATTCCTGACTACAAGCTCTTCAACAAGTTGGCTCTAAAACTTCGCCCCGGCATGTATACGGCCCGGTTGTCGGTAATCGATGTTTCCAGTAAGAGGAGCAAAGACCTGTACTTCGGCATGTTCGAAGTCCGCAAACCGGTCAAGGACCGCATCAACTTCAGCAGTCCGGTACTGGCTTACAGTATCCGGTTCGTCGGCGATACCGGCCAGGCAAAGAATGATCGGATGAACCAAAACGGATTTCGAGTACTCAATAATCCGCTTGGGTTGTATGGGACTTCAGACTCGGTGGCCTACCTGTATGCTGAGTTATATGGGCTGAAAACGACGGCTGGCCGAGGGAAGTCCCTTCGGGTGGCTACGGCATTATTGGATTCCGCTGGTTTCCCGGTGAGGGACTTTGGGTTCAAGATGCAGAGCAAACCGGGCCGCTCGACCGTGATCACCCAGGCACTCGACCTGGCCCAGATTGGCGCAGGACGCTACTCCCTCCGGCTTGTTGCCGTAGACTCATCGGTCAATCAGGCCGACACTACCAGGATTCCTTTGACAATCATCGCCCCCTTAGGCGCGTCCGGCCAGGCATCGTCCAAGCCAATGGATCTCTGGGATAGTCTGAGTCTGGGGGAGAAGAGCAACGCCACCTATTGGTTTCTGTCCCCCGGCCAGCGTGAAATATTGTCTCGTTTGACTGAGACCGGTAAGGCCAGTTTCCTCGATCAATTCTGGAAAGAAAACGATCTCCGGAATGCCGATCACCCGATTAACAATCGTTCTGAGACCGTGCAGCGGTACCAGTATGCGAACACGCGCTACTCAAAGGACCTCAAGAAGACGAACGGCTGGAATACCGACCGTGGCCGGATTTACATCATTTACGGACCTCCTGATGAGCACAAAGATGTTCCGGCGCCCCGCATAGGGAACCCCTTTGCGATCTGGTACTACCGTACCTACAAAGAGGGGAAACTGTTTGTCTTTGAAGATAAGCTGGGGGACAATGATTATCGTCTCGTCCACTCAAATGTCAATGGTGAACCGTACGACAAGGACTGGGAGACACGCCTTAAAGAAGACATGCTGGACGTCGAGTAGCTCCCTTAGTCTTGCAGAGCTGCCACCGGATAGAAAAAGAGCCGAGCTTACGCTCGGCTCTTTTGCATTAATGCTGATGCGAGGGTCAATGGCCGGCCGGTACCGCTAACGTCGTCGGCGCACCTTCGGAACGTTGCGACCGCGTCACTGGTACTGTGAATCGAGATCTCTTCTCATCGTCCATCTGGAGTGTGAACGATTTGACAAACGGCTTGTCCAGGTGCTCTTTCCTTACCCGGACTATTCCTTCAGCCGTCTTGCCCGCCGCTATGCGCTTGGGCAGAGTGACTTCAAGGAAGTCGGCCGGGGAGTACACCAGGGTCGGAGAGAGGGTCTGGTCCGACATATTGCGGATGGTGAACTTGATTTCGTCCCTGACTTTCGTGCCGAACTGGGAAAGATCAAGTTTGTACGGGTGGATAACCACCGGGTACGTTGAGTCCGGGTTTGTCACCACGTCTGTTGTAATCCGAACCATTTTGTCCGGCGGACCTTCGTTCGTGGCAATTCGCGGCGTCTTGGTTACCCGGTTGGAGTACAACCCGGTGCTGAACACCACTTCCAGCTGAGTGCTGTCTCCGGCCGCCAGATTGTCTTTCTGAAGCGGGGTCTGGGTACAGCCGCAACCGGGAGTGACTTTGACTATCTTCAGACTGTCATCGCCTGTCGAGTGCAGCCAGAAGACATGGGTCACTTGTGAGTTCTGTGGGGCGAATCCAAAATCAAACTCGCCATCGGTAATCGTCAAACGGGGAGCAGCCTGGGCAAGTGCCGCAAGCAACGCTATCGCGACCGTGACGACTGTGGCACGTAGGGTCTTCATATTCCTGTCTGGTTCTCCTTTCCAAATCTCTTATACACAAGCCTTAATTGTTCTCTTCTCAATGCCCTTTCCGGTCGGTTGGCAAAAAAAGAAAGGGCTGCCGATACGGCAACCCTTACACAATTATGATTCAAAAAAGCGTTAGTGGCTGGGCGGAACCGGCTGAGCAATCGCCGGGTTGGCACCGGCTGCCCCGCGGATTGTGCGGGTGATGGGAATGGTAAACCGGCTGCTCTTTTCATCGTTCAATTGAAGCGTTATCGACTTGTTAAACGGCTTGGCTTCCGCCTCTTTCTTGATCTTAATGACCGCCTCGGCCGTTTTTCCTGCCGGGATCGACTTCGGCAATTTGACAGTCACGTAGTCGCTGGCGCTGGAGACCAGCACCGGTGCGATGCTCTTGTCGGACACGTTCTGGATCGTAAACTTTACTTCGGTCCGTTCTTTGTCACCGAACTGGCTTAAGTCAACCTTGTACGGTTTTATGACTATCGGATATGTCGAGTCCGGCCTGGCAACTACATCGCATGTGATCTTGACCATCTTGTCCGGCGGACCTTCGTTGGTCGTAATGCGCGGAGTCTTGGTCACCCGGTTTGAGTACATTCCGGTACTGAAGATGATCTCAAGTTGTGTGCTGTCACCGACAGCAAGTGCGTCCTTCTGCAAGGGCGCCTGCGTGCATCCTCAGCCAGGGCTTACACGAACAATTTTGAGACTGTCCTCGCCGGAAGAGTGCAACCAAAAGACATGAGAAATCGATGAGTTCTGGGGCACGAAGCCAAAATCAAATTCGCCGACCGGAATAGTCAGCCGAGGGGCAGCCGAAGCCGCTCCAGCGATCACGAGAATGCCCAAGAACATGACTGCAAGTTGTTTTGCCTGGTTCATCGAATTGGAGGCACTCCTTTCCATCGTCGTCTCTAATTTCATGGACGTCAGTAGTCCTAAATATCGGCCACAATCGAAATTATCCAAATAGTTTTCTTCGGACCGGAACGGTAAACCGCCCGCTCTGACCGTCGGCGCTCTTCCATTCTATGGTCATTGAGCTCTTGAATTCCTTGTCCTTCATACCCGGGAGGATCCGCACGATCCCCTGCCTGGTTTCGCCGGCCCGAAGGGTGTCCGGAAGTGCATAGCTGAATTCCTTCGGTACTGTCGAGACCATATTTAGCGTCACCGGGCCAGAACCGAAATTTGAGAATTTGAGCACGACACTGTCTATCGACGTTCCCTGAATTTGGGACAGTTCGACCCGAAAGGGCATAATCGACAACGGCCGGGCGGAGTCCGGAAAATCCATGACATTCGCCTTCAAAGCCATCCGAACCGGATCCGGCATTCCTTCGACGAAAATGTACGGGTATCGCCCGGTCTGGCCAATCTTATGCTGAGTTTCCCAGAAGAATCCGACCAACATACTGTCGCCAGGGGGCATGGTCGAACGGGGGAGTGGCATGGTAACACAGTCACAGCCGGTCTTGATTTGCGTGATCCGTGCGGTATCCGTGCCGATTGACTTGAACCAATAGTAGTTCACTGCAGTCGAGTTCTGCGGCACCGAGCCAAAGTCAAAATCGGAATTGGCAATAACCAGCTTTGGCTGGGCCATTGCGGGTGCTGTCAGGAGGGCAAGTAAGATGGTAATTATCAGTGATCGCATTGTGTCCTTTTATACCGCTGAGTGCCTAAAGGTTCCAAGGAATCATTAGTATAACAGCCCCGGGCGGAGGCGTCAAGCCTGCAGCGTTTTAGGCTTGTGTCTTGATCGATTTGGCCCTACTCTGGCTCCGGGAAGGTCTCAAGGACCGGATCGCTCTCAATATGGCAGTAGTTGAATTAGCCGAAGTCACCAAAGTATACGATGGCCGCTCTCGCGGCTCAGTTCTGGCCCTGGACCGGGTCAGCTTTACTATTAGTCCCGGCGAAATCTTTGGGCTCCTCGGCCCCAACGGGGCCGGCAAGACTACCCTTTTCAGAGTTCTGCTGGGCATGATTTCGGCCACAGACGGTGAAGTTCGTCTGAACGGTCTGACGCCGGATGATCCCCGATCCCGCGACAAAATTGGCTATCTCCCCGAAAACCACCGCTTCCCAGGGCATTTGACCGGCATGGGGCTGCTCAAGCTGGCAGGTCGACTCTATGGCATGCCTGAAGACCAGATCAGCGTAAGAGCGGAGCTCCTGCTGCGTCTGGTGAGTATGGAGAAGTGGGGCGGGACGAAGCTGCGGAAGTACTCCAAGGGGATGGCTCAGCGGATCGGGCTGGCGCAGGCCCTCATGAACGACCCGGATGTACTCCTGTTGGACGAACCGACCGATGGGATCGATCCGGTCGGCAAGCTCGAAATCAGGGCTCTCCTGCAACAATTGAGGGACCAGGGGAAGACGGTCGTCATCAATTCCCACCTGTTGTCCGAAGTGGAACTTGCTGCTGACCGAGTCGCCATTCTGAACTACGGCCGACTGGTCCGGATCGGTACCACTCAGGAACTGACCGTCCGCCGACACCAGTATGAAATCGAAGCGGAAATAGGGGATACGATGTTGGAGTTGGCTCCCCAGATAGGACAGATTGTCCATGTTTCGGCTCAGAAGATGACCGTAGAGCTGGTGAACGATGAAAACATCAACGCCGTTATCGATCTGCTCCGGGAACAGAAAATATCGATTCGTTCCGTCAAGCCGCTCTCGGTATCGCTGGAACAGTCCTTCATGGAATCGATCCATCAACCAAGGGGAATCTGAGCATGCACGGTTTGGTACGGGATACCTTTGATGAGTTGATGGACCGAAAGGTGATCTGGATTTTTCTGGCGATCACGCTCTTTGCCATGCTTATCTCAGCACTCATCAGCGCCTCCGATATTCAAATCAAAATCAGCCAGCCGGGCATGGACCACGCTCCCGAGAACCCGTTCGGCGATCTCCCGGCCCGCGGCGTATCGACCTTTCTGTCGCTGCTGATTTTCGTTTCCGCTATGACCGCTGCATCAACTATTCCGTCGATGCTGTCCCGGGGGAGGATCGACTTCTTCGCCTCCAAACCGGTCTCGCGCTCGGGTCTCTATTTCGGTCGATTTTTCGGGCTGGTCATCGTCTTTGGCACGATCTGTCTGATCTCAGGCGGCATCGTCTACTCACTGCTGGCCGTAATCATGAAGCCCTTCAATATCGGTGTGCTCTATATCTTCCTGTTTGCCCTGATCGAATTGTTTGTCTGGCTGAGCATCGTTGCAGCCGTTGGACTGATGACTGGTTCGACTACGGTGGCTATCGTGACCGCATTTCTCTTCTGGATCACTCAAACCCTGCTCGGCGCCCGACAATTCATCGAGGCTCTCACCGATTCGCAGGCAGTCAAATATATTCTCGATACCCTCTACTGGATAGTGCCGAAAACGTCACAGCTCTCCAAAGACGGCCTTGCGCTGGCGATGGACAGCGAACTGGACCAATGGTTGACCACGCCGGCTACCCTGGCCTTCGGCTTGTTTGCTCTGTTCGGCGCCGCTATGATCTTTAACCGAAAAGAGCTCTGAACAATTCCCGAATGGGATCTGTTCTAACATCAAAGGAAAGACCGAGACCGATGACAATTGACAAAAACCTCGCCGGCCTGCTTGAACCACTCTCCATCGCTCTTCGTCTCGAAGAGGAAGGGAAGCGCTTCTTTGTCGATGCAGCAGCCCGGGTCACATCCAAATCGGCCAAACAGACCTTTGAGTTCCTCGCGGCCGAAGAAGACAAGCACATTCAGAGAATTCGTGAAATCTATCGTAGTCTCGAAGACTCCGGCGGGGCGGTGGTTCCGGAAACCGAAGCGTCTGACGCTGATTCCCGCCTGACTGCGTTTAACGATCGGATGGCTCACCTCCGCGACGAAATCAACCCGACCATCAGCGATCTCGAAGCCTATAAGACCGCCCTCAAGTTTGAGAATGGCGCAGAAGAGTTCTATGCCCGTCAAGTGGCGGAGTCGAGCAATCCACGAATCAAGGAATTCTACACCTGGCTTATCAACGAAGAAGCCATGCACGCCCGGGTGCTCCGGTCATGCGTCTTGTTCGTTGAAGATCCCGCCAACTGGTTTAAAGATCGACAGTAGATCCGGCCCTGCCGCGTCCAGCTCGATGATCTTTCCCCCTTGTCAGAACCCCGCCCCCATCTTACCTTTCGACCGTACACTTGAACCGGGAGTTATACGTGGATATTATCTATTTTGCGTTGCAGATGGAGCTTGACGGCAAGGCGTTCTATTTGAAAAGCGCCTCCGAAGCTGCCCATCCTGAGCTTAAGAAGATCCTGATCAATCTCGCCGAAGAAGAGCAGCGGCATTACCAATTCTTCAAGCGTCTCAAGGAAGGGCAGGATAGAATTGCCGGCGCTGAACTGGAGTCGGGTTCGCCTACCATGGATCTCAACAAGACGCTCTTTCGCCAACTGGCCGAACAGGGGAAGAGTGCGTCCTTTGGCGCCGATGTCCGAAAGGTCTGGACCGAAGCTCTGGCAATCGAAGAAAAAGTAGAGAAGATGTATCGCGAAGAGGCCGAGAAGGAGAAGGACGCCACAAAGAAGCGACTGCTCAGCCGCATTGCCGACGAAGAAAAGAACCACGTTTACCTGATCGATAACATGCTTTCGTTCATGGCCGATCCGGGAGGATTCGCCGACTCCTCCAATTTCAAGAACTTCCTCAGTTGGGAAGGGCGCTAGCCCAGAGCTTGGTTCGAGAAAATCACAATAAGCAGCTCGTCATTCCGGGCTGCTTGTGACTACACGTTATTTCCCCGATGGAGGCTGTTCGCCCGCCCTCTGAGTCTTGAGGTTATCCAGCACATAGTGCCAGGCTTTGTCAAAATAATCATACAGGCTATTCCAGTTGTCACCGGTTCCCCAGCCCAACTGATCCAGCGTCACGCGGGTACTGTCACTGCCAACCGGCGTCAGTTCGACATTCACGATCGTACGAATATCCCGGAGCTCTCCGAATTTTGGCGGAGCATTCCATTCAAACGACAGCAATCGACTCGGCAGGTAAGAGAGCACTTTGCAGTCTTCCGATCCACGCTGCCCGTACGGCTCGGTCTTACTGAAGTATATTTCGAACGGCCCACCGGGACGAAGTTCCACATTGCAGTCTTCGGCGAAAAATGACTTGAGTCCCTCGTTGGTCGTCCACATCGGCCAGATTTCACTCGGCGTTCCCTTGGCGACTACTTCTACGTGCAGAATCCTATCTGATGGATTCTCCGCATATCGATACTTCGGTCGATTGTCCGCCATGAGGGAGAGCGTGAGCGG
>JBATNE010000302.1:0-15273 GCA_049290195.1 Candidatus Zixiibacteriota bacterium | reverse complement strand
GTGGTGTCGATAGCCGCCATGATTGGTCTCTCAGTCCATTCGCTGGTGGATGGTCTGGGTATGGCGGTCAGTTCGCGCGAGGCTGCACTGGGGCAGACCGTGTTCATGTCGATACTGGCGCATCATGTTCCGGCGGCGTTTTCACTGGCATCACTTTTGTCATTGGCGAAAATCAAACAGCGGACAGCTGTTATCCTCTTAGCCCTGTTTGCTGCGACGCCCCCGATAGGGGCGCTCATATTTGCGCCGTTTGCCGATGGGGCATCGGAAAGCTCATTCGCTATTATCCTCGGGCTGATGACCGGGACGTTTCTGTATGTCGCGACCGGGGATTTATTGCCGGAAGTATTCCACTCCAAGAAGATCAGATGGCAGAATCTGGTCCTGCTTTTGCTGGGGATTATGGCGATGGCGGCGGTCAGTTTCGGCATACACCATGTCCATGAATTGTGACGATAATCGCGATCATACGCCGGGTTTGTGAGTATAAGTGAAAACCTCAAGACGAAAGAACAGAACGTGGTAACAGCGCTTAAGCAAGGGGTCCTGCTGCTGATAGTGTCGGCAGTACTGGGACTCGGCGTAAACCTGGTTTCGCCCAATGGTATTCAGATGATCGGGGCGTACCGGGATCTTTCGACCGGGGGCGGACCGATTGTCCCTCCGGCAGCTGATCCGAACGACCCGCCGTTTATCGGGATCGATGTCGCCCAGATGGAATATGCCACCGGCAAGACGCTTTTTGTCGATGCCCGGAACAAAGAGGAGTTCGAATGTGGGACGATTCCCGGTTCGATCAATCTTGCATTCGAAGAACTGCCGGCCGACAGCCTGCAGCATTATGTCGATAGCGTACTGAATGTCCCCAAAGATCACCCGATCGTGGTGTTCTGCTCCGGGGAAGAGTGTGATCTTTCATTGCACCTTGGTCGCAACCTGAAGCGATTCGACTATACGAATCTGATGATCTTCTTCGGCGGCGCAAGGGAGTGGGAGAAGTTCGGTCTGGAGATGGAGCGGAGGAAACAGTGCGAAAAGTAATCGACAACGATTGGCTCACCCTGTTTTCCCGGCTGGTGATCGCCGGCATGTTCGCCTACGCGGCGTGGTATAAGATTTTCGATCCGGCGGCGTTTGCCAAATCGATCTGGTATTACCACATGGTGCCGGGATACGCGATCAATCTGATGGCGCTGGTGTTGAGCTGGCTGGAGATGGTTATCGCGGTCGCTCTGGTGCTGGGGTTCTGGTTCCGGGGCGCGGCGCTCTGGAGTACAGCGCTGCTGGTGATATTCATCATAGCGTTGAGTTACACGATCTCAAAGGGGATCAACATTGATTGTGGCTGTTTCCAGGCGGGCGGGACGGCATCGCACTCGGCGTCGGAAGCGCTCTGGCGGGATGTCGGTGCTCTGGTACTCTCGATTCAGCTGATGGTCACCAAGTCGCGCCGATGGATGATCGGCGCGCGCTGATTACTGCTGGATATGCGGCGTGATCATGATGATCAGGTCGGTCGTGGATTTCTCTTTTGACCGATTCGTAAAGAAGGCCGAACCGATTAACGGAATAGACCCAAGAAGCGGAAACTTCTGGGTCTTTATTATATTGTCTTCCTTGACCAATCCACCCAGAGCCACCGTCTCACCATCGTTGACGGTCACGCGAGTCTTGACCGAACGGGAGGCCTTGATCGGCTTCTGATTGCCGGCCGTTCCACTGTAACCAATGATATCTTCCACGATCGGTTCAACATCGAGTGTAATCCGGCCACCTTCATTGATACGCGGCGTCACTTTCAGGGTGATACCGACTTCTTCGTCCTGGAACGTGACGATATCCTGAGTCGAAGCAGCTTCGGTAAACCGGTTGATGGTCTGGATCGGAATGATGGTTGTGATCTTGATCACTGCTTCGTTATTCTCAATCGTCGTGATACGGGGGTCGGAGACCAGGCGGCTGTTGCCGTTCTGCTTGAGCATGTCCAGTACCAGATCAACCTGACCGACCGACAGTTTGCCCCAGGTCCACTGGCCGTTTTCCAGATCGTATGAAGACATGGCGGTGCTGTTGGTGGTAGAAGAAGTTCCGCCGGAGGAACCATCGCTGATACCCGAAATTTTCGATGAAATACTGCTGGGCCAGGCGAAGCCGAGCTTGGAGTTGTCATCGATCTTGGTTTCGATAATCTTGGCGTCGATCAGTATGACTCGTTCAGGAACATCCATCTCCGTGACGATCTTGACCAGATCATCGACGACCGACGGATAATCCGTAATGACGATCTTGTTCGGCTTGTAGGTCTGCTGCTTGTCGGCACCCTCGGCGACTTTGTCGAGAACGACCACCATCCCCTTGGGGGATTTGCGGGTGTCGAGCGCCTTCTTGGCGGTGACCGGATCGATGTACTTGAGGAGAATGGCGCGGGTATCGAAGTCACCGGCGGTAGCATCGGCCACCGGCTTCACGATTACGATATTATCCTTGAGGATATAGGTGTAGCCGTTGGCGGTGAGAATGGCGTTCAGCGCCGTGCGAAGATCAACATTATCCAATCTGACACTGACATCCCCTTTGACGTTGTCAGAGATGACCAGGTTGAGGCCGTTCTGAACGGCGATCATGTTCAGTACTTTGATCAACGGCACTGATTCCAGCGACAGACTGATCTTGTCACCCGGGTCGGCCGAGTGGCCAACCGATGCTGCCAGGAGCAGGAGGGTGCATGCTATGGTAAAGATTCGTGTTTTCATAGATTAGCCTTTGGAAACAAGAAGGTCTATGGCCGAGCCGTTGTAGATAATGGTCACTTTACTTTGGTCTATATACTTCACGCGGGCCTGATCGACTTCGTCCCCGACTCCCACCATCTGCCCATTAATTACCGCCATCGGTGTCTTCTTGTTGTAGATGATGCCGGAGAGGCGGAATCCGGGCACCACAGCTGCGGTTGCGGTGGGTTTAGCGGTGGTTCGGGGTCGTTCCACTGCCGGTCGGGCGGTGACATTACTGTTCGCGGTAAACGGATCGCGTCCCCAGGCCTGATTCTGCCTGGCCGTGAGATCGAGTGCCGAGACCTGAGCGACCTGCACAGCCGTGGAGTCGACCAGAGCCGAGCCGGTGGTTGTTGCTTCGGGAGTAGGTCCAGGGCCTCTGCGATTGGTAGGATGGGTGAAATTCCAAACGCCGAAAATGATTGCGGCGACGAGTATGGCGTACATTACTTTTTTGCGGGTTGCTTCGTTCATGAAGAAGCCTCCTGGGCCAGACCGAGCATGGCCCGAAATTCCACCACTATCTGCAGTTCGCGCGGAGAACCGACCGGATCGGATAGGTAGCAGGCGGTCACACCACGGAAGTAGGGGGCGTTTTCCAGGTCGGCCATAAACTGACCGAATTCGAGATACTCACCTTTGAGGCCAACCGAGAGGTTGAGAAACTGCGGACTCAGCGAGTCGGCTGCCTGCCGATTGAGGGCGAGGAGTTCCGCCACCGGCGGGGAAATCTCAAGAACTTCGAGATGATTGGCCCGCGCCCGTCCTTTGAGTTCGTCGAACAGGCTGACCAGATCGGCCTTGGCGTACAAGTGTGAATTCAGTTCATCGAGCTGTTTCTGCAGGTGCTTGCGAGTCTCCACAACGTTCGGCATTTGACTGAGCGTCTGATTGAAATCCGCCAATTCAGCTTTGGACTGAGACAATTGCTGGGACAGCGTAGCTTTCTGCGCGAGATACGGCTTCAGCGCCACGACGTAGAAGCCGGCAATCAAGCCAAGTCCGAGGGCGACAATAAGGGGAACGCGATTCTTCATAGCAGCCCCTTCATGCCGATCTGGAAATCAAGTTCCTGACCGTTGGCGGACGGATGTTTCGAATAGCCGATCACCGTGACATTCCTGTAC
The DNA here is from genome assembly GCA_049290195.1 of Candidatus Zixiibacteriota bacterium. GTDB lineage: Bacteria > Zixibacteria > MSB-5A5 > GN15 > FEB-12 > FEB-12. Next base: position 11,372 of record JBATNE010000302.1, on the reverse strand, counting down.
AGGGGAGAGGCGGAGAGATTCTCCACCAATTCCGCCAGCGTGACTTCGCCGGGAGTGGGGCTGGCGCTGATAGTGCCAATCAAGAGCAGGTTTCTCTCAGGCGTTTCTTCCTTAAAATTGAGCGTGCGGAATTTCACCGTGCGCGGAGCAACCAGCGAGAGCTCTTTGAGCGAGAGCGCCAGATAACTTGGTGTCGGCGCGGACTTGGTCAGGTACGCCTGCCGGGAGACAATCTGCCGCTTGAGCAAATTGTACGTGCTGTACAGTTCGGATGATTTGAAGGTATCGACCTGATGGGTGGTATTGGCAAACTCCGTTTGAGTTCGGGAGAGATCACCACGAAGTCCAAGCCAAATGACGGCCAGCAAGGCGACCAGGCCGACCAGTCCAAAGACAGCTGTCCGGTTGTTACGGGTTCGCTCGATTGTCTGGCGGCGATCCGGCGGTAGCAGGTTGGCTAACTGGGTCGTATTCAGTGCCGCCGCAAGAACCGGGAGGCTGACCGAGAGTGAGTCGGCGGTAGATGGATCGCTTCCCATATCGACCGTGAGTTCCTCGGTCGGGAAGCGACGGAACTCATAGCCGAAGTGTTCGTGCAGGAGATTGATCAATTCATCGGTGTACGACAGGTCGCCGTAAATGTAAATCCGGGTGGTGAAGACGCCGGAATAGTGGCCGGAATAGTAATCGAGTGAATTCTGTATTTCTCCAGCGAGAGATTCGGCGAAATATTCAAAGATGGTCAGGTCGGAACGGTTGGCCAGAAACGATGATCCCACCGAACAGATGTGATAGAACTCAAGCGTTGTGCCGCGATAGTAAGAAATTTCGGTGCGGTGGCGTTCGACATTGACCAGCGTATAGTGACGGTCCTCGGCGAAATCTGGAAGGTTGCGCAAGAGAGCGCCGACAACATCCTGAGCGTGATAAACCTGGTGAATCTGGAAGCCGATCTGGTCGAACGGGGCGAGCTGGTCGGCCACCAGTCGCTTGGTAGCGGCCAGCAAGGCGACCCGGATTCCTTCGCGGCCCTCGACTTTGGTGCGATAGATGGGACGGAAATCGTACTGGCAATCCTGCACCGGGAAGGGAAGCTGTTTCTTGGCTTCGAACGAGACGGCCGAGGCAAATCCTTTTCCCTTGATCGCCGGCATGTGGAAGGTACGGAAAGCGGTATCGCCACCGGTGATGGAAATGGAGATGGTGGCGCGATGTCCGCCGTTTTGTCTGATGTAGTCGTCAACGGTGCGGGTGATGAATGCCGCACGGGTCTGATCGATATCGGCCCCGGCCGGGAAATAGACTTTGCGGATGTCGAGGAGTTTGGGGCGCCCGGTCGAGCGTTTGGAGACCGCCATCTGGATGCCGGTTTGATCGATCGCGAACGTGATGTGCCGTTGGGAGCGACGCGCCGGTTTGGGAGCAATCAACACTTCGTCCATAGCCGCCGCCTTGGTGACAGGGGCAGGGGACGGGGCATCGGTTGCTGATGGTTTCTTGCGCGTTAACAGCCCCAACATGCGGACCTCACTAGAACGTTATGACCACGCTGTCGGCGCCACCGCCGGTTGATTTCAGCGTACGAGTGGCCGAGCTGTACTGATAGACAGTGCCCCAGGCATCTTTGAGATACTGGCTCCCGCTGGAATCGATATAGGGACCGTTCCACCCGATTCGCGTGAGCTTGTTGTACGCCGGGATGGATTCGGGGCGGACGGCGAGATCCTGCAATCGGGAAGGCGGATAGCCGATGTCTCCTTCGAAACCGCGATCGACATATTCTCCTCCGGCAACGGCGGCCGGATTTCCGATGATCGATTTTTTCAACAGGATCATTTCATCCTTGGTGGCGGTGATTTTGGAACTGGTGGTCATGTCGGCGAATTTGGGAATGGCAAAGGCGGCCAGGATTCCCATGGCCACAATAACAATGACAAGCTCGATCAGCGTGAATCCAGCCTGACCGAGCCTGTCGATGCACTTTTCCTTGTGCGACTTCATGCAGTCCTTAGCTTACCAGCTATTTTCGCCTGCGGAATTCGTGTTGGGCCAGACTTCTCCAGTGGATGCTTTGTATGCCCATCCGCCGCGAGCGCCAACGATGGTACCTTTGGTGACGCCGGTGACGATGGAATCGGGAGCGTTGGTGCTCAACTGGTACGGATTGCGCGGCAGAGCCTGAGCCATGACGCTATCAACCGCGGCCAGATTGGTCAAGCTCGGCCAGGCGGCAGTACCGGTGGTGACAGCCTTGTTGGCGTACCAGATGGTGATGCCGGAGCGAAGCGCGCCGAGAGAGGCACGGCAGGAAGCTTCCTTAGCCTGAGCGGTAATATCCTGATATTTGGGAATAGCGACGGCGGCGAGAATTCCCAGGACCACGATGATGATTACCAGTTCAATCAACGTGAAACCCTTCTGGTTACTGCCAGTTAAAAGACGCATGAGTCCTCCTTGCAAAAGGAAAAGTTTAGAGACTGATTTTTGATCTAATTATCGGAGGAATTGGGAAAAACTTGACGGGGGTCAGCCCTTGAACACCCGGATCAAGTTCCACATTGGCAGGAACATAGCCAGGGCCATAATCAGGACAAAGGCGCCCAGAACGACCGTCAAAACCGGTTCCAGAGCGGCTGTCAGCTGGCGTGAGCGATAGAGGACGTCCTTGGAGTAGTGATTGCCCACTTCGGCCAGCATCTTGTCCAGCGAGCCGGATTCGAGCCCTATCGCCATGAGCTGCAGCGCCATATCCGGGATATAGTGGAATTCCTTGAGGTTGAGGGAGACATCCTGCCCCCTCCTGAACAGCTCTTCGAGCTTCCGAATATCCTTGGCGACCGCGGTGTTTTTGATAGTGGACGTGAGAATGTCGATAGAACGGACAATCGGAATACCGGACCGGAACAGAATACGGAACATGAGGGCGAACCGCGCCATGTTGCTCTTAACGATCAGGTCGCCAAAGATTGGGAGGGCCAGAAGCTGGCGGTCATGCCAGTCCCGCCCGGCCGGAATCGACAGAACGCGACGGATTATGAAGACGATCGCGACTACCCCTAAGATGACCAGCGGCCAATAGTGCGTAATAGCGTTACTGCAAGCTATGAGCATTTTGGTCGGAAGGGGAAGGTCGGCGTTGAATGTCTTGTAGAAATCAACGAACCGGGGAATGACCATGGTCATCATGACGGTAAAGGCTGCGGCGATGACTGAGAGAACGATGATCGGATAGCGGGTGGCGACCTTCAGCTGACGGCCAATTTCCATCTCTCGTTCCAGCATGCCGGAGAGTTCATCCAGCGTTTCTTCCAGTTTACCTGATTCTTCGCCTGCGGCGACACCGGCGATATAGACACGGGTGAAGATGTCCGGGTATTCACTCATCGATTCGGAAAGCTGTTTACCGGCCTGCACGGAGGCGCGGATTTGATCGATGACGAAATTGAATCGGCTTTTCGGTTCGCCGATGCGAATGATGCTGAGCGCTTTGAGGAGCGGAACGCCGGCGCGATAGAGCGTAGCCAACTGATTGGTGAAAGAGATCAGGTTCTCATATGATTGGCCGCGAAGCATGCCAAAGAACGAGAGGGAACGGCCCTCGGAGACCTGGTTAATCGAGACCGGGATCAGGTTCTGGTCGGACAGGTAGTTCTCGACTTGATCGCCTGAATCTGCCGTGAGCACGCCATTGTGCTCGATTCCCTCGACCGTGACGGCCCGATACTTAAATTGAATTGGCATGGTTCACTTCCGAATGGGAGGTCTCGGCAGGTCCGAAGTAATCTTCGATATTGGTCGTTTCCTTCAGCAATTCTTCGAGGCAGACAATTCCCTTTGCCAGCTTTTCGAGGCCAGCCTCGAACAGTGGGATGTAGCCGTACCGCCGGGCTTCATCCCGGATCTGGTGCAACGGCGCGCTGGCCATGAACAGGTCGACCAGGCGGGGGCGGAGATCGATGAACTCAAAAATGCCGGTCATTTTGGCGTAGCCGGTGCCGCGACACTGCGAGCAGCCGGAGCCGCGACGGAATTCGAAGGCATCTTTCAGGTCGGTCAATCCGGCACGTTTAATCGTGGCTTCGGGAGGTGTGTAGACTTCGGTGCAATTCGGGCAATTGACTCTCAAGAGTCGCTGGGCGAGCACACCTTTGACGGCCGAAGTCACGAGATAGTTTTCCACTCCCATATCAATCAGACGGGAAATGGCGGAAGGGGCGTCGTTAGTGTGAATAGTCGAGAACACCTGATGGCCGGTCAGGGCGGAGCGGATCGCCATCTGGGCGGTTTCGCGATCGCGGATTTCACCAATCATGATGATGTCCGGGTTCTGGCGAAGGATCGAGCGCAAACTAATCGGGAACGTGAGTCCGGCGCGCTCGTTGATCTGCACCTGGTTGACCAGCGGGAGGGAATACTCTACCGGGTCTTCGACTGTGATGATATTCTTCTCGACAGAGTTGATTTCCTGCAATGATGCATACAACGTCGAAGTCTTACCGCTCGAGGTGGGTCCCGAGATCAGGATCAGTCCTTCCGGTTTGCGGATGACGGAGTTCCAGGATTCAATCATCGATTCCCGGAAGCCGAGTTGGCTGAATGACAACAGCAGGTTCCGGCGATCGAGAATACGGATGACGATCTTTTCGCCATGGATGGTCGGCAGGGTGGAGACGCGGAGATCCACCGCGGCACCATCGACTTTCATCATGAAGCGGCCGTCCTGCGGGAGACGTTTTTCGGAGACGTCGAGGTTGGCGGCGATCTTGACGCGGGAGAGGATTTCGCTCTGCATGGACTTGGACGGTGCGGCTTCTTCGCGCATCACGCCGCTGATCCGGTAGCGGATCCGAAGGGCGGATTCATCCGGTTCGATATGGATATCACTGGCACCTTCGTTCACCCCTTTGGCGATGATCAGGTTGACCAGTTTGATGATCGGGCTTTCCGCTTCGGCCGATTCAAAGCCGGCGGCTATACTGGAGGCCATAGCGGCCTCGTCGCGGCGGGCTCCAACTATGTCATTGAGAGAATCACCGACCGAGTAGTACTGGTCGATCGCCTGCTTGATTTCCGAGGCACGGGCCACGGCGCGCTTGATATCGCAGCCGGTCTGGTACTTGATTTCGTCGATGGCTATGATATTGAGCGGATCCGCCATGGCCAGGGTCAGCGTATTCCCGATGAGGAAGATAGGCATGACCGTATAGCGACGGGCGGTCTCGGCGGACACTTTCTGGATGACGTTCGGGGCAAGAACCATCGACGACAACGACACTTGCGGGATGCCGAGGCGCTCCGAAATCGTGTCAATCAGCTGATCTTCGGTGATGTCACCATGTTCGATCAGGAGCTGACCGAGGCGTTTTCCGGTGGATACCTGCTCGGCAAGCGCGGCCGCGAGCTGATCAGGCGTAATGTAGCCTCTGTCGACGAGGAGGTCGCCGATTTTCTTGCGTGCAATCATTGGTTCTTTAGCGGTCCATGTATATCAGTTCTAGTATCGGCCAAATTCAGCTCCGATTAACCGGTTAAAGGGTTGCCATAACGCACATTAGTGACTTATTTTCGGTTACAAGAAGAAGATGAGATATGTTACCCCTTATTGGCTTATTTGCCTCGCGGTCGTATGTCTGTGGCGCGCTTCCGGTCTGGCAACCGAAGCGTCCGCCCCGGATACCCTGCCGTCTCCGCCATCCTTTGTCCCGCAGTTGATTGGGGACAGCGCCTCTTTTGAGGGGTGCCGGATAGACAGTATCGTGGTGGAAACCCGCAACGTTTTCAATACCGCCGACCCCAAGTACAACAACATTCTCACCCGGACCGCGAATAAGCTGCATTTTGTCAGCCGCCCGAATGTCGTGCGCAGGGAGATTCTGTTTTCACCGGGACAGAATTTCAGCTGGGATCTGGCAGCCGAGACCGCCCGCAACCTGCGAACCCGGTATGATCTGTACGATGCCTGGGTGGTGCCGCAACGCCTGCCCTCGGGTGGCCTGCTCCTGCGCGTTATTACCCAGGATCAATGGAGCCTTCTGGTCGGGGCGCGGATAAAGCGTGATGCTAACCTGCTCGATTATCAGTTCAGTATCGAAGACCGCAATTTGATCGGACTCAACCAATTCCTCTCGTTTGATTACCATGCGCAGGAGGACCACGAAAACTTCGTGGTCGCCAGTTTCCGTGATCAGCGCATTCTCGGCCGCCCGTACTCATTCGAGATCAGCTCCAGTTCAAAACCGACCGACCTCTACACGCGGATAGGGCTTTCCCGACCATACTACAGTCTGAGTCAGTCGTTGTCGTACGGTGTCCAATGGGAGGATGACGGCGGGCGAATTGACTATTATTTCGATAGCGCCAAGGTTGCCGATGCCCACCTCGACGGCGATCGGTTTGAGTTCACCACGCATTATCGGTGGGGAAGTTATCGACGCAAGATTGGTGTCCTCGGGGGATATCAGTACCAGTACCGGCGATTCTTCGACAAGACTGGAACCGGTATCGTATTTCCCAAGGATTCGTTGTATCACATGATCTATGCCGGCGGATCGATGGAAAACATTGTGTACCGTCAGGTGCGTCAGGTGAATGGATTCTCGTATGTCGAAGACGTTACACTGGGGGAATCATTCCAGCTCCGCTATGGCCGGGCGTTCAAGGCGCGCATGGCGGGCTATTTGTTCGATCAGGTATCGGGGGATGCAACCAGCGGGTTTCTCGTCAATCGCAACCTCTTTCTGGGGAGTGTGGACGGTTCCGTCTGGTTTCGCGGGACATCGCAGTTCCGGCGTTCGGTCGGTGTGTCCGCCAAATATTATAACACATCGCTTCGGTTCATGACGGTGGCGACGAGGCTGTCATATCGTTACGATTCGGGTGCCGATAACCTTGAGCCGCTCAATCTGGGCGGTGCCAACGGTGTCCGCGGATATAATCTATTTTATCTGACCGGAAACCGGCTGGCCCTGGCAAATCTGGAATTGCGCTTTTTTCCTAATGTGGAAATACTTTCGGTGATGTTCGGCGCCGCGGTGTTTGGGGATATCGGCCGGACGTGGAAAGATCGGGATAGAGGGGGGAAGGTCGGGACCGCCGGGAGTTTTGGGCTTGGGCTCCGCATCTCTCCGGAAAAAGCGTCCAAACTAGATATTCTTCGAGTAGACCTGTCTCGTACTCGCGACAGCCGGTGGGAATTTTCATTTGGAACCGGGCAGTACTTCTGAGTCGTCTTAAGTCTTGACAAAACGTTGGAATGCAATACATTGCGATATACTTGAGCTTGCGCGGCCTGCCTGCCTTAAGCCCTGATTTGGTCTGGCTTGGACCGGCGCCATGCTTTACTCGCTGAAATTACTAACCGCCCGGATTTTAGCTCCGATATTAACTTTGATGGATAGTAGTTGTCCTTCGACGAACACTTGAGGTGTGGAATAGTCTCATGATGAAAACAACAGCACGCGCGACTGTACTTGGAATCGTCTGCTTCCTGTCGAGTTACTCCCTTGGTTTTGCTGCGGCCGACAAGGTAAGAGCCAGTGACCCGATCACAGCCATCAGCACTAATTTTGACAACCATACCCTGAGTGCGGACCAACGCGCCTTGCTTACCATCATGGCCCTTAAGAATCCATCGGCTCTCCCTGCCGAATACCAGATAGCGGGAAATGCCTCCGGTCGCTATCAGACCCGCCAATTGACGATGGCATTGAGGGATATCGTTGTTAACCAGAATCTGCTTTCTGATTCAGTGCGGATGGTCGTTCAACAGGCGATGGCGCGGCCAACATCCGCTTTTTCGTACGTTTCTCCGGGAGGCTCTTTCCGGCTTCACTGGGATACCACCGGCGCCAACAAAGTGTCCAGCACTGATCTCGATTTTGACGGCATTCCGGATTATGTCGAAAAATGTGCCGCGTATTCTGACAGTTCGATGAATCGTCAGCTGGCTCTGGGATATTTCCCCCCGCCGTCGGATGGATCGAACGGCGGAGATTCGAAGTACGATGTTTACTTTGAAGAGATGGGGTATTACGGCTATACCCAGCCGGAGAATCCGGGTCCCCAGCCCTGGAGCGACTATACGAGTTATCTCGTTCTGCACCGAGATTTTATCGGCTTTCCCCCCAACACCGATCCGGAAGGCAACGTAGCGGGTGCCGCCAAGGTGACGTGCGCCCACGAATTGCATCACGCGATTCAATTCGCCTATGACGTCAACGAGTCGGGCTGGTTCATGGAACTCGATGCTACCTACATGGAAGACATCGTGTTTGACCAGGTGAATGACAATTACAACTATCTGTCAACGTTCTTCAGTTCTCCGCAGACTTCGCTGATGACCGCCAACGGAGCGCATGAGTATGCCAGCTTCCCCTGGGGAATGTATCTGGCGCAGAAGTTTGATACTTCCCTGATGGTCGCCGTCTGGGAAGGGGCCAGGTATACCTCAATGGTCACGGCGGTGAACGACTCATTGATGGGGCGGTATGGATGGACCGAGGACTCGGCGATTGCCGATTTCGCAGTCTGGAATTACTGCACCAACTACCACAATGACGGGCAGCACCACCAGGAGGCGAGTAACTATCCCCTGATGACCATCGGCCGGACGCACACCGTATTTCCCACTGGCCCGCAGACATCGGCGACCAATCCCGGCGGCTATGCCGCCAGTTATGTTCAGTTTCTGCCGGGAGGTTATGCCGGATCGCTCAGGCTGATTTTCGATGGTACTGATACACGGACCTGGGCCGCCTACGTGATCAAGTCTACTGCTGCCAATGTGCACCAGTTTGAAAAACTGACCCTCAATGGCAACAATGCCGACACGATCGATATTCCGGGGTTTGAGAATTACGTCACGGTAACGCTGGTGGGGATTAACATCACCCCCAATTCATCGGCCGCCAGTTTCAATTATAGTGGCCAGGTTGTTCTGCCATATGCGGTGACGTCGAGTATTGTTACCGATTCTCAGGTTTATTCGGGTGCGACGCGGACATTGACGTTTGTCGGCAAGAACACCGCCCCCATCAACGATGTGGTCAAGATTGTCTGGTGGGATGATTTGAACTGGGTGCAGAAAGACTCGGTTACCCGGACTCTCAACGCCGGGGACACTACTACGGTAACGGCTGGTTCCCATCCTCCGCAGGCGACGCCGCTTGGACTCCAGTCCATGTTGCGGGTCAAGGTGGTTTCGCTGAATGATCTCTCGGTGAGTATGACCGACAGTGCGACCATGGTGACGGTGGTTCAGCGGGGGGACTGCAATTTCAGTGGCGTGATCAATCTGGCTGACCTGTCCTATCTGGTTGCCTATCTGGGAGGAAGTGGCGGCGCGCCGATTCCGATTCTGGAAGCCGGCAATTTCAACTGCCTAGGCACGGTGGACCTGGCCGACCTGTCCGCCATGGTGGCGTATCTGACCGGTTCGGCGTCTACACCCCCATGTAATCCTTTCTAGCCAACTGCCGGACCTCAATTTTAGCTTGACTGCAAATTGAGGTCCATTTATCCTGTTTAGCAAAACTGAATCAACGCTCCGGTCACACGGAATGTGACTTAGATCACTGAGAGGGGTGAACCCTATGGAAGTTCGGTATCAACCGAGGGTTCTTATATGCAGTGAGTGTCACGAGGAGTTCGTGTTTACGATCCAGGCTCAGCAGTATTTTGCTGAGAGAGGGTACACGGAAGATCCAAAACGATGCAAAACCTGTCACGGGCAGTATAAGAAATCGCAGCGTGATCCGCACAATCACGATCCGGTCCACCAGGACGTCGGACTGCCTGACTTTAACTAAAGAAAGACCCCGGAGGAATCCGGGGTTTTTTGTTGCATGAAGACACACACCGCAAGCGCCGCATTGACGGCGCATCGTTTCTACTTCAGCATTACCATCTTCTTAACAACCGTTCCCTGTTTGGTGGTCAGTCGATAGAAATAGACCCCCGACGAAACCGATTCGCCATGGTCGTTGGTACCGTCCCAGATCACTGATTTAACGCCAGCCTGGGCGGAACCGTCGTAAAGCGTCCGGACTTTCTCACCCAAGAGGTTGTAGACATCGAGGTTGACGTTACCCGAAGTCGGCAGTTCGTAGCTGATTGTCGTGGACGGGTTGAACGGATTGGGGTAATTCTGCCCCAACGTCATTGTGGTCGGCAGGTTGTGATCATTGTCGTTCACGTCCGCCGCAATACTCACCACAAAGGTCGCCGTCATGAATCCGGATGACGGGGAAATGTTGGTAACCTGGACGTTGGTTATTCCGCCGGCATAGGAATTAGCCGAAGGACTGGTGGCATCGCTGAAGGTCACGACGTTGCCGGTCCCCGGGAACGGGTCGGCAGCATCTCCAACATCCGTATTGTGCTCCATTTCATAGAGGCCGTCTGCCTGAACCAGGGCAACCTCGTAGTGATTGGCCGCCGGTTGTCCGGGCCACCATTCCTGGGTATTGGAAGCACCGCCCTTGGAATCATCGCAATGCCAGATAAGCAGCCCTGAACCGGGAAGACCGGCATCGCTCAGCAGTTTCTGTCGGTTTTCCACCAGATAGTATTCCGAGTTGGCGGCACCGGCAGTCCAGAGGCGGTAGATAGGTCCGCCCTGTTCGATATTCGGGATCAGCTGATTGGACATGGTACCGGTGACATTGATCGGCGTTCTGAAGCCCATCTTACTCAAACACCAGGCGCTGGGATGGGCAGGGGAGTTACCGTTGGTACCGTTCCAGCTGCCATAGGACATGAGGCACCAGCGACCGACACCGCGGGAGGAGTTGTCGGTATCATACAGATCCGGCAACCCGAAACCGTGACAGAGTTCGTGCGAATAGACGCCGATGGTCATGTCGCCGGGATTGTTCCAGTATTCCGGCTGAACCGTATAGCTTGAAATGTACACGCCGTCTTTGAGACGCGGGTTGATCCCCCATTTGTGGGACCACATGTCGTTGACATTGCCGGACTTTTCCGCGCCGGTTCCGGAGTGGATCACCAGCATGACATCCATATAGCCGTCATGGTTGTTGTCATACTGCGAGAAGTCGACCAGGGAGTCGATGGCGTCAACCATATCTTCGACCAGCTTCTGCGAATTGTGCGGATAGCTTCCTGTTCCGTAACTGCCGTTGACGTAATAGGCGTAGGTCTGCGGAGCGGTCCGCCAGCCCATAGAAGAGGGCAGGTTGACGGTGATGAGGTCGAGCTGCGAATAGGAAATCTCTTTGAAGAAGTTCTTTACCGTGTTTCCCATCGAATCGAACACCAGCGAATCGAAGTACTGCGCCGAGACGGACGACGTCTTGTCACTGAACTTCACCAACACGCCCAGAACCTTGAACGGTCCGGTAACGGTGGCGGAT
>JBATNE010000301.1:0-1760 GCA_049290195.1 Candidatus Zixiibacteriota bacterium | reverse complement strand
TGATATTTTTTTGAACGCTGATTCTCTGGTAAGCGTTTCACCATCACGCCATGCCTTGACCATAAGCACCGAAGCTTCTTCGCAGCCGTCTTGAAAAATCTGCTTTCCCCACTCAGCAGTCGGTGCTTGTGATGTGAACGGCACATTGTGATGAATAATCTTTGGAAGAGTAATGGTCACTTTTGTATCTGGTTTTGGTTCCGGTTCAGGGGCGATGATTTGATCCATTGAAGAATTTGTTGAAAGAGAATGCGAAACTTCTTCACGTTCTATTCTCATGACTCGCTCATCGTGAAAAAGCGTCCAAGCCAGTCCGCTGATACCAAGAAAGACGAAGGTGATTGCACCAAGAAGTTTCAGCATACAAGAATTCTAACAGATCCAGTGCTACCGACGTCGACGTGAATGAAAACCAGTGCGACGGCGAGCTGGGCGATGATGAGAAGCTGTAGGCGTCCCAAGTACAAAAGGCGTCACACCAACATGGCCAATGATTGGGAGAGTTAGCCTGATCAAGCGCTCAATATCTTTCACGTTTCCGCGTTGATCTGGCATGGCAAAGGAGATTGCACGGCCTTCTTTCCCTGCTCGAGCAGTACGGCCAATCCGATGTACATAATCCTCTGCTTTTTCTGGTAAGTCATAGTTAATCACCAATTCTATACCCGAGACATCAATTCCGCGCGCAGCAATATCTGTGGCGACGAGCACCCGGTAACGCCCTACTCGAAAACCAGAGAGCGCTTCCTGGCGTTGGCTCTGTGAACGATTCGAGTGAATCTCGGCCGCACTGTGACCTTTATTGCGAAGCGAAAGCGCAATTCGTTTGGCGCCATGTTTCGTCCGAGTAAACACCAAGACGCTTCCCGTATATTCGCTGAGGAGTTTTTCAAGAAGCGACAGTTTCTCCATATGCGCCACAAAAAAGAGTTCTTGGGTAATGGATTGTGCAGCTGTCCCCGGCAGCGTCACCTCCACGCGTACCGGAGTCGCCATATACTGCGTCGCTATTCGGACAATTTCTGGTGGCATGGTAGCCGAAAAAAGAAGGGTCTGACGATTCTTCGGGACTTGTTCCATGATCCGCTTGAGCTGGGGAGCAAACCCCATATCGAGCATATGATCAGCTTCATCCAAAACCAAAATGGCTACCCGTGAAAGTGACAGACTCTTCCGTTCGAGATGATCAATAAGACGACCTGGAGTTGCAATAATGATGTCCGGATGAGCCCGAAGACTCCGAAGCTGTGGACTCATGGATTCGCCGCCAATCAAAACGGTAGTTTTGAGTCCAAGAGGACTAGCCAAAGTTTCCAGTGCCTGCTCGACCTGAAGAGCGAGTTCACGAGTTGGGAGAAGTACCAATCCATGATTTCCCTTCTTTTGAGCCAAGAGTTGCACCATTGGAACACCAAAAGCGAGGGTTTTGCCCGTTCCAGTTTGAGCGATACCCATAATATCCTTCCCCTGAATGGCAACGGGAATAGATTGTTTTTGGATAGGTGTAGGCACCGTAAACCCCAGCTTATCGAGAAGCGTGAGGAGCTGCGGCGCGATACCTAATTGATGAAAACTCATGGAGTGAGAAAACGAAGCAAATTGACAGACAACGTATGGTACATTATTTTAGTGCTTTTGTCAACTCGGCGATTTTTCACTACAGGATTTCGGTCGTATCCATATGAGCCGTACAATGTATTCGTTCACTTCCAAAAACCAGGAGATGTTCGCCAGGAGAAACAAAGTGAACCGGAGTCGTC
>JBATNE010000300.1:0-30570 GCA_049290195.1 Candidatus Zixiibacteriota bacterium | reverse complement strand
CGATCAAATATTCGACTCCATAGTTTCCTCAGTACAAATAGTATTATAGGGGGGGCCGCACGAGTTTCAATCAGGAGGATCACTGCACATCCCCGAGTGCGGTTTCCAGCCGAGCTTTGGATAAATTCTACTGAGCACGTCAATTGAGTTGTTAAAGGAGCAGATATGAGTAAATCCTCTGGCGAAGACAGTCCTCAACTCCCCAAGAGCTCATACATTGATCTGATCTACATTCCAGACGTAGACCTTCAACAACTCAAACACCAACTTGAGCAGTTGAATGCACCTTTCTTGAGAGAGCCGGCTGATGCTTTTTGGTCAAACATTTCCGTCGCTTATTCGATGACTCAAATGCCTGCTCAGATAGTTGGCGAATGTATAAGAGTCCTCTATCAGACGATCATGTTTATAAGAGCAAGAACTACCCTGCCGACAAGAAGTACGACCGATACCTCCGCGTTTTCCGGGGTTCCTCCAAAAGATAATACGTCGGAGCAGTGGGCGTTGGCGTCCAAGTTGTATAGAGAGTTCTTCAGCGATAGAGAGCGATCCTCGGCTGACATTGGACAATGGATAGAGCTTATATTCAGTAGACTTGAAACCAGTCCAGAATATGTTGCTTCAATAAAGGTACTTTCTCATACTACAATTTCCCTGCTTTGGACAGGTTTGGAGTGTCTCTTGAGGGACACTTGGGTATCGGCGCTAAATAACGCGAATACCTCGGTAGCTCACCGCATCTTGAGGGCAATTGATGACGACGATAGTCGCGATGGGATTGGAAGCAAGCACATTCAGGTCAATGTGCTCGCCAAGTACAATTTTGATTTGCGAGGTAATCTCGGTACGCTTCTCGAACCTAAATTCAGGTTCTCGGATTTGGAGAGCGCCAAGAGGGCCTATGCTTCTTTAATTGGCAACTCCGACAAACGCTTGGGCCTTTTGGCCAATGAGACAATAAGTTACCTGGAGCGGTGCAGGCACTTGGTAGTTCATCGAGCTGGCCGCGTCGACTCCAAATTTAAGCTAGAGACGGCGTGTGCAACAGAAATAGGAGGCCCCTTGAGCATAGACAACGACCAGTTATCTTCTTTTCTCAAGACCACTGCCAACACGGGGGCTTCCTTGCTTGAACTGGTTGATGACTGGTATCGAAGCATCCAACCTTCGGCCGCGCAGTAGGAGTGGCCGCCGCTGTTCAGTGCGATGGATCGAGCGTTCGCCGCTCGCAAAAGGAAAGTGTCGGGCCCCTGAGCCGCTACCGACCTACTTTTGGATTGTTCGATTTCACGACTTCTAGCCCTTCTCTGGTGCATTCTCAAATCCGATGCGCCGTTTCTTGGGTTCTGGTGGAGTCGTTAGTCGCCTGATAGCTTCAAATACTGCGCCAAGTTGATAGTCATACTTCTTTTCCATTGCTTCGAGTTTCCGAGCAAGGTCAGCGTGTGTAGCAAGAAGCTGCCTGAGGCGGACAAATGCCCGAACCACGAAGATGCTAACTTCGATTGCCCGATCAGAATTGACGACGCTGGCAAGCATGATTGCTCCGTGCTCGGTAAATGCGTACGGTAACGTTGGGGAGAATTTGAGCTTCTGGAGGTGGTCGCAATTTGCGACCACCTTCCCTTTTTCCGCCTGACTGAGGCGAAACATGAAGTCCTTCGGAAAACGACTACTGTTTCTCTTTACCTGTTCGTTTAGACGCTTCGTCGATACCCCATAGAGAGCGGCCAGGTCGCTGTCCAGCATGACCTTCTGGCCGCGGATCATCAGAATCTGATTCTCAATCCGCTCCTGTGGGATGACTGATTTATTGGTAGGCATAGTCCCCCAAAGGAATTCCACCTTTAACAGAATTGGCAATCACATCTTGACGGCCAAGTAGGGCACGAGCCCGGCGTTCGAGCCGATTTTTTACAGCCGGTGGCAGGAGCTTCCCGCTTGAAGGCGGGAACTCTTCGCTTCGCCATGCTCAGCTTGAGCAGGGCTCCTTCCCTACTACTAGTCTTGAGGTCGCAAATTGCGACCTCAAACTCAGCTTCCCCTTACTGCGGCACCATGGTCTTTTCGATCGTCGGCGAGATTCGCCCCAATCCAAATGCCTTACGGCAAAACCAGTGTCGACATGACCTTGATGGCGGCTTCGGCGCCTACGTCAAGATCGGCGGGATTGCAGTACATCAAGGCGAGTAACTGATACGAACCACAATCAGCCCCAATCAAGGCAACCCCTATCGCGAGGGGGGAGACAATCGTAGATTTGTAGACAAACCCACCCTTCCAGACCACACCGTCGACGGCGCCGAACTTTCTGATCTTGCGCACGCCTCCTTCGATCCGCTCAAACCCCGTGACATCCCAAAATCCTTCCGGCGAGGCCAGAATTTTGTCCTTGATGTCGGACTTGAAAGTGCTGGAGACGAGGGAATCGACAAGTCCCTTATCAATGGTGGAATCAACAATTGCCCAAAACTCGACTTTCACGGGCGTTACAGATTGCACCACCTCGCGGCCGTTTGCCTTGGTTGTCGACTTCAGATCCTTATGAATCAGGAGTAGTCGGCTGGGACTGTCCTGGTCAAAGAGCGAGGGTTTCCAGTCATCGGAGAGAGTGAGTCGAAAATGATAAGTAGCATCAGCGTAGACATTATCCTTCATGTTGCCACTGCGAGTTGCCCCTTTTCTCGCGGCAACAAATCCGTAAAGGCTGACAAAAAACAAGGCGACAATAAGTATGCGTGCGTGCTTCAATTCCCTCTCCTTCGCAAAAGGCGCTTGAACATTTCCCACGCAACTTAGCCGACACAGAAGTCTGTGTCAATTCCCGAAGTGAGCGCCCCCCTACTGCGGCACCATCGTCTTCTCAATTGTCCGCTTGTCGCCGACACGAAGAACCTGCCAGCACTTGGCCGGTATCGCGGTCGCGATATCTGACGAATAGAAATACTGCCCGACAACTTTCGGATTCAAGTGGAACCGGTAACGGCCGGCTTCCAGCGTGTCATTGAACAACAGCTTAATGATCGTACAGGTAGTGTCCAGGTAGATCCAGGAGACCAGGTCCCGCTTGGCAATGGTGATATCGAGACTGGCATTGTCAGCGATATCGGAGGTAGCGCTGACAGTGTCGATATGATCTATCGCTTTGTTTTGTTTCCCTCCCGGCTTGACGGAACGCAGAATATTGTTGGCGACCGCGGCAGCGCGGGTGGAGTCGGTGGCTTTCAGGTCAGAAGTGGAACCGGTACGGTTCGATGTCGTACCTGCGAAGGCACTCTGGCTTACCAGAACAAGTGCCAGCAATAGGACAAACATGATGATGCTGATGCGTTTCATTGAGCTTTCCTTGGTGACGAAAGCGTTTACGATTATAGTGGTCACCTGAATCTATGTTTATTGCGCTGCAATGGCAACATGCATATGCATAAAAATCGCACAAGCGCGGAGTGTATTGGTCCTCTATTAATTCTAATCGATACCAATACAGTGTGTGACTAGTTATTTGTCGGGATTGGAGGAATGGATAGAATGTCATCCTTCGACTCTGCCAATTCGGGTGTCGGGCCCCTCGACGGGGACCGACCTACAATTGGAACGAATTACTTTCTCACCAGCTTGAAGGCGTGGTTCCAGATGCCGGTGCGGACACCGAACCAAATCCAGAGCATCGCAAACGACTCCAACAACCGCGATTGTTCAATCCCGCCCAGATCATGGGTGTTCCAGTAAAACGATGTCAGGAATTCCCGTACTTTCTCTTTCGACGGCCCATCATTGCCGGCGATGAACATCTCGCAGTTCCCTTCGGGGAAGCGGCCATCGGTCATGAATTTCGCAGTGATAGTGTTCCAGGCTTTTACCACTTTTGCATTGGGCAGGAGTCGCTGGATGATTTCTCCGCCGGAGTCAGAGAACCCGACCGCCAGTTGCGGAACTCCATTGGCAAAACTCAGCGGATTAGTGACATCAATCACAAGCTTCCCGTTGAAATTGCTCACGCCGGCAAGTTTGATGGCGTTCTCGGTGCCGCTCCAATTGGTGCACAACAGAATGACCTCGCCAAATGTGGCGGTATCGGCGAAGGTACCGGCTTTGCCGCCGTTCTTTTTTGCCCACTCCTGCAGCTCAGGTTTTTGAGCGTCGCGCGACCCGATCATAACGTCGTGCCCCAGCCCAATAAATCCGGTTCCAAGGGTCCGGCCGACTTCCCCAGTCCCCAGTATTCCAATGTTCATCCCAATCAACTCGCTTCCGTATGGGGTTATTTATGTGCAGGTATAACGTCGGAGTGAGTGAAACTGTTCACAGATTCGAGGAGTGCGCTCTCCACGCCGTTCTGCTTGACTAATGCATCGGCTCCCCCCTTATTGACCTCGTCATGCACGATCAACACCAGGAGTTTTTCGACCGCCTCGCCGCCGAATGGGACCTCACGTTCACATCGGAGGACTTTGAGCGGCTCGCCCATCTCGTGACGAATTTAACGGTCAAATCGGGTTGGCGTGTGCTGGACCTTGGGTGCGGCACCGGCATCCTGTTTGATCTGCTCCGTCGCCGCGTCGGGGAGACCGGCATGGTGGTGGGTGTGGATTTCTCCATTGAGATGGCCGAGCTGGCGCATCGGAATTTTCCGTTCAAGAATGTCAATGTCGTGGATGCCGATGCTTCGATGCTGCCATTTCAGGAATCCTGCTTTGACATGGCGGTTGCGTTCTCGGCGTTTCCGCATTTTTCCGATCAACAGCGGGCGCTCGATGAAGCGCACCGGGTGCTGAAACCGGGCGCGAGTTTCCATCTCATTCACTTGATGTCCTCCAAAGAGATCGCCGACGTTCATCGCAAGGTTGGTGGTGTGGTGGCGCACGATACCCTTCCGACGGTAGAGAAGCTCTCCAGGATGTTTGCGCAGAGTCGCTTTGCGAACGTTGCGATCGAAGATCACCCGGGATTGTATATCGCCTCCGCGACCAACGCCAAGTAAGCGAGCAGATCATGACATCGCGCGCCGATCGCATTCGGTTTATCACCCACGCCGCACTCTACCTGGCACTGTCAGTGTTGTTGCCTATCGGATTCCATGCCTTTGGCATGGGGGGACGAGTGTTTCTCCCGATGCATATTCCGGTTCTTCTGGCCGGATTCCTGATGGGACCGGTCGGGGGAGTGGTGGTGGGACTTCTGGCTCCGCTCCTATCTTATCTCACGACCGGCATGCCGCCGACCTATGCAGTGCCGCTTATGTCGATGGAACTCCCGATGTATGGCCTGGTGGCGGGGATTGCATACAGGAAATTACATCTCAATGTCTATATCGCGCTCGTCGCGGCAATGCTGGTCGGGCGGTTGATGTTTGGCCTGGGGTTGTTTGCCCTTGGACTGTTCATGGATCTTCCCTATACCGCGTCGGCGTTCTTCGCCAGCGGCGGGGCGCTCTGGTCAGGACTTCCCGGAATCGCCGTACAGCTCGCATTGATTCCTATTGTAGTGGCGGCGCTGAATCGCAAGGTGGGGTTTGAAATCGAGGCAAAAAATAAAAGCGCTGTTGGGTGACAGCGCCTCTATATTTGATTAGGTAATATGAAAAAGCTGAGAATAAGGTACGTTTCTCAGCCGGCCGTTTGTCACCGCAGTGTCACCGATCATAATTTTTTCATTTTTTCTCAACAAAATTCCTCCAACCTACACTGGAACAGATTATTCATTGCCTTGCAATAAGTTACGACTCTTTCAGCGTTCGGTCGATATGCAACTATGAGTGGGATCAAATTCGTCCCCATTGCACGTCAAGCGATCCAAATTGGGCTGACCAATCGAACAAAATCGGTGGAATGGTGATTGAATGGTCATCAAAGCGAGGTCGTTCTTGCTGTATGACGTCAATCGAAATTACCTCAAGGGCTGACTTTCAGAGGGAAAATCCAGTGTACAGGATCGCCAGATGGCTGTTTTCAGAGGGAAAAACCGATTGACATTCAGTCGAGGAGGGATATTTTAGAAGGCCGCTCGGAGGTTCTTCAGAGGAAATCTACGCCTGAATACCCCATTCGGCACCCCCATGGTGATTCGATCACTGTGGTTGTTCGTAAAGGCCGGGGGTGTAGCTCAGTGGTAGAGCACCTGCCTTTTAAGCAGGGAGTCGAAGGTTCGATCCCTTCCACCCTCACCAGTTTTCACCGGCCGGCTTTCAGGAAATACCCCCCAGAACATCATGGTCGGATTTTGATGCGCCAGGCGATCACCAGCGCGATGATTTCGACTGCCAGGTTCCAGATTCTCGACGCCACCGCAATACCTGCCGAGACGGCACCAATATAGGGACTCAGCAGAAGCGTCACGATCAGTTCACGGACGCCAAACCCTCCCGGTGTGAAGATCGCGATATACCCAATCATGTAGCCCAGGACAAACGTTCCGATAGCCGCGACAAGCGGGACGTTGGCATGCGGGAGAATTGAAATCATGAACAGCCAGAAGGAAACGCCGTAGGCAATCCAGCTGAGGGAATAGCCGAGATAGATCATGACTCCCTGCTTGATCGTCAGAGAAAACGTCACTCCGGGCTTCTTCATCAATTTCAAGAGCAGGTTATAGAGCCAGAGGGTGATGTTGGGAGCAAACAGCAACAGGAGCGAAGCAATGGTCACGAGCGCGGCGGCAATGTACATGCCGGGTCCCAGTCGGTTGCTGATCTCGGCCGCCTTCTCCGATGAGTGAATCAAGAGGCAAATACCTCCAACCACAAACGATGCCGGCATACCGAACATGGTAGCGATCGCCCAGGAGGCGACCGATTCCCGTTCGTCTATCTTGGCCTGCTTGGCGAGAACAGCCATTCCGACCATCGGCCACAGTTTTCCGGGGACATAACGGGCAAGACTGGCGATATACGAAATTTTGAATGACGTGCTGAGCTTAACCCGATGGCCGAATCCTTCCATTACCATGCACCAGACCCGCGCCTGTATGGTCAGCGTCAACAGATGGGCTACCACCGAGAGAATCAAGAGCGGATAATTGATCTCCCACTCATAGGCGGTGATTTCCCCCCAGTTGCGGACGACATAGGAGGCCACATAGTAAATGACCAGCAGACTCAACACGATCTTGAGAATCTTGATCAATGCTGAGCGAAGGGTCGATGGTTTGGCGGGGGTGGCGTTGGCGTCGGTCATTTCAGTAAAGCGCCTCGAGATCCCGGGCTCGCATAAATTTGACGGCAACCTTGTGCCGGTCAGCGGCGGCGAGGACGGCTTTCAGATTGATCATCATGTGCTCAAGTTTATACACCGGATGGGCGTTCACCACGAGTTCATCGGCATGGAAGTAGGTGAGAAAGGTTGTCCGTTGTGCCTTGGCGAGCCGGTGGTTAAGCGCAGACAGAATCGGACTGAAAAGTGTCGGTTTCCCGGTGATGTTGACGATATAGGACGGGCGAGCCAGAGCGCCGGTCAGCGGACTGAGCGTCTTCTTCTTGCGCGACAGAATGGCGCCGGCGAACAATCCCCACATAATTGAATGGGTCATGAAAACCGGAACTTCGAGCAACCGAACTTCGGTCTCTCCCGGTCGTGCCGGCCGCCTGAAGTCGGCTCCCGAGGGATAGTAAGGTTCATCGGGCGTCCCGTACCAGTCATAGTAACCGTCATCGTGAATCTGCTCATTCGGCGGAAGAATTCGCATACCGGGTATGGCGCTGCACTCGATTTTGACTCCGAGCCTGGCCATGGTTGCGTACGTATCATTGTTATGGTAGGCCCAACCCATGCGAGCTGAAACGGGACCGCTCGGAATCTCCTTCTTGAATGCCGCCGAAGCTTCTTCGAGCATGCTGATTTGAAACGCCCGGTCGGCCAATTCCTGGTACCATTTGCCGGCCCGATCATCGCGTCGCCAGAAATGGGGGTGCCATCCGAGTTCATCGCCGCTCTGTTCGAGGCCTTTCAAGAAGCCGGCATGAGTGGCCAGAACATGTTCATAGCTGCCGCAGAGTTGTTTTATCTGATGGTCCACGCGCAGGCACCAGGTAAAGATCGGCGCATGACCATCACGATCAGTCAGTATGTGGACTGCGTCCTTGCCGCGCGGGATTCCTTCGAGCATTCCCTTCCATTCCAGACGGTCCAGTTTCTGTCCGGGAATGAAGCTCTCGCGATCCGGGTCGACATCGCAGGCTATTACTATGTTCAGTTCTTTCATAGGCTTGACTACCGATCAAATAACGCAAGGGGTCCGCGCTTGGCAAGGACAATGTCGGACGACGACTTTGGCGAAACCTGAATCTACCCCTATGGCGATCGGTGCCCCAAGAAGACTAATAGATGAGACTGAGAGAGCGAAGAAGAGGACAGTGGTTCGCTGTCCTCTTTTCGTTTGGTCTTACCAGAGATTGTCGAGATCGGAATCAAAGAACGAGACTCTGATCTTTCCTTCCACACCAGCAGCCACTACCACCGGATACGGACGGGCGATATACATCCCGGTCGACTTGAATTCCTGTTCATCGGCGACTGAGCTGAGTCCTACGATTCCGTAGACCCCTTTGGCTTCTTCGACCGCAAACCGCATCGCGTCGGCGAACAGATCACGCTTGGCGGTACGAGTGCCTACAAAATCGCAGATCTTGACCAGATCCATGTCCTTCACCAGATGTTTGGCGCGGCGGTAGATAATGTAGCCGTCGATCTCGCCACCCGGTTCCCGATGAATCATTGTGTGGTAGTCGCGATTGGGCTGGGCGATTTTGTAGTTGAGGAATTCGGCATCGCGAGCGCCATAGAACTCGTAGAGCCCTTTCATGATGCCATCCCAGATCGGGTCCCATTCCGGCAGGAATTTGGTGATCTTCTCAATCGTGCCAAATCGGACTTCCGTTTCGGGGCGCCAGAACAGATTGGCGATCGATGCGATCGGTGCCAGTGCACCAGACTTATTCCAATAGGCCAGCGCCTTGGCCGGCTGGAAGAACCGGGCGTAGTAGCAGCTGGCATCGCGGAGAATCTGGTGTCCCCGTCGGATATACGCAGGTTCGATGGTCGGTACCACACCAACCGCGGCGTACTTGATACCGGGTGCTTCTTCGCAGGCCTTGAGCAGTTGTCGTCCGGCTGCTTTTCTCGTGGCATCATCGGACATATCGATCACCAGGGTGATACCCCAGCCAAGTTTCACCGATGGCCGGTTGTCGGCGTAGCGAAATTCATGGGATACCTGTCCAATTTGACCGACCACTTTGTCGCCGGCCATGGCAAGATACCGGCTGCAGCGCTGCCAATCGTAGAGCGACTTCTCACCCAATTCCGGGTGATCCGGGCTCCACTTGCGCATCATGGCCAGCGTTTCCTGCAGATATTTTTCATCAAACGGAATGATTTTGACTTCCACGAGCTTCCTCCGAATTGCTGAGTAACTGCGTCCCGTAGTCGAATAAGCTTCCTTCGGCACGGGGAATAGACCCTGCGTAGGACCCCGAGGGCTATGCGACCAATACAGTTATCGGCAATGTACGCCTGCGGGCTCACGGCTTCAAGCAGATTTATGGCGCCCTTTAGCCCGGTCGATCGTAACCGGTTTAAGCCGGTGGTTTCGAAACGGAACGGGCCCAGAGAGACTACTTTGGCATTCGTGCAAAAACCTGTTGAACCGCCGGGGACCAGACCGTATATTGTCGGCCCTGTTCGGATACCGCTTCAGAGCGGTCTCTTGACAGAACACACCAGGAATATGCGCCATTAGCTCAGCTGGTAGAGCAGCTGACTCTTAATCAGCGGGTCCGGGGTTCGAGTCCCTGATGGCGCATTTTTTTTCGGCTTCGATCAGACCATGCAAAATTTCCAGTAACTCATCAGCAGCTGAAATTTCGTCTACCCAACTCCGATATCGTACGGAAATCGACCTGGCGCCGCGAGTGCCGGGTCAACATGCTTCCGCAAAGCGGCATCACTTACCGCATATCCCCAGTTGATGATCTTCTCCTGGAGTTGATCGCTGAGCCCCTTCAGTCGAGTGGCTGTTTCCGCCAGTTTCATCGTCTTTTCATGCGGGCAGTCCAGGGAGTTTGGAGCTCCGAAGCTGGTTATATTTGATCTGATTCCCCAATAAGCACCATCGTGATCGTCGGTAGTGTCCTTATATGCGGCGATCAATTGCCGTACCCGAAGGCTTCGTACCTGATTATCGATCACGCTGAGCACTCGGATCGCCTGACGTGGCCAGTCGTGCCGCGGCTCACCATGTGGTTCCATCTTGGCTCCGCCATCGCTCACCAGAACAGTCTTGTACTGTTTCCAGGCAGTCTCCAATCCGAGATTGTCGTACACGCCACCATCGGCAAGAAGAGCCGTGGTGGTAAACGGCGGACGCTGGAGCGGACAGGTTGCATCGGGAATAAACTGACTCGGATCCAAAGTCAGTTTTACTGGCGACAATACAGGGGGAAAGGCTGATGACGCCGCTACCGCAGCCGCTACCGCAAGGGTAGGGTGGGGAATCCTCCCGACCAGATAGTCTGCCATGTACAGTTTGGAGAAGCGCCAGAGCGCTCCCGACTGCAGACTCGTCGCATTGAATATGAAGCGCGGCCCTTCTTCATCCGACGGAAGGTCCTGAAGAGTCGCACCATCGAAGAGCCACTTGTCATACGCTTTGACGATATAGGAGCTGATGCTTGAACCGGGAGTGAATATTCCCTTGAGAATACTCGGGACATCAATGGTTTTCGAGGCCATCCGCCTGATCGGTTCAATTACGGTCGTGTCCAGATTCTCAGCGATCCCGTCGCGAAAGGTGAGGGAATTCCATCGCGTGGCCAGCACGCCGGCCAGGATTGACCCGCCCGACACACTGGAGATTCGCTTCAACTGCGGCAATAGAGCCGCTTCATTGAGGCGGATAATTGCTCCCAGATGAAAGAGCATGGCCCGATAGCCTCCGCCCGAAAGACAGAGGGCCTTGCCGTTCTGCGGGCCGGCTGAATTCAGGTCCGGGGCAATCCAGGTGGCAGGCGAAACAACGAGGTCGGTCTGGGTATTCATGGCTGTGTTCATTGATTTCTCCCTCCCCGATGGATGTCGGCCCGGGTTATCCGTGGCCGTGCAACGAAGATACCCTTCCCGGACATCGCATGCAAGATGCTTTGACAGCCAATGTGCCATCGTCTATATTGAACACGGACTGGTTCGTCTCTCTTTATCATTGCCGACCTCGGTGTCGGATCAGAAAGGAGCCTTGTTGTGAAAGGCCACGAGAAAATTATTGCGACCCTGAATATGCTACTCTGCGATGAGCTCTCCGCCATCAATCAGTACATTGTGCACTCGGAAATGTGCGCCAACTGGGGGTATGAGAAACTGCACGCCAAAATCGAGAAGCGGGCGATCGATGAAATGAAGCACGCCGAGAAGCATATTGCCCGGCTGCTGTTTCTCGAAGGGACGCCGATTGTCAGCAAACTTCGGGAAATTCACATCGGTGCCGATGTAACCGCCCAGCTTGACCACGACCGGATAGATGAAGTTGCGGCCATTACGGCTTACAACGCCGCTATTCGCGAAGCCGCCGATCTTGGGGACAACGGGACGCGGGAGATGCTGGAGTCGATTCTCAAAGATGAAGAAGCCCACCTGGACTGGCTTGAAGCTCAGCTGGATCAGGTCAAACAGATGGGGATTCAGAATTATCTGGTCGAGCAGTTGGGCTGATCTGCCGCGGGAGGAGCCCAAAATTTCGCGGGAACGATCGTGGATAAGATCAATCCCTTATGTAATGTATTGGGGAGCATTCGGGAGATGATCGGTCGACTTTTTGAATTCTCCTCCTTGTCGTAACTCGTCAAGTACCATATATTTCACTCTATGATCACAAAAAAGACTGAATATGCAATTCGCGCGCTCTGGGAACTGGCGCATAATCCAGAGCATCTTGCTACGGCTAATCAAATCGCCCAGCGCCAGGGGATACCGCCAAAATATTTACCGCAAATCATATCCGAGTTGAGTCGATCCGGCCTGATTCTCTCTGTCCGAGGATACGGCGGCGGTGTTCGTCTCAGTCGTCCCGCCAAGGAGATTACGCTTCTTGATGTTATTGAAGCGATGCAAGGGAAGTTGACCATGTTTGAGTGTCAGCTGGGGGAATACGAATGCATCAATCTCCCGCATTGCGGGCTTCAGGAGACCTATACCAAAGCTCAGTCCGCCCTGGAACATGTATTTGGGGAAACTAAACTCTCCGATGTACGGTTTAAGCAGCATACGAAAGGACGTGATGCTTAACCAAGAAACCGTCATGCATATTCTCAGCGGCATTGAGGACCCGGAACTCAAGAAACCGCTTACTGACCTGGGAATGGTCAAATTCGTTCAAATCGATGGAGGCAACGTGACGGTCGGGATTACCCTGACCGTGCCCGGCTGCCCGCTCAAAGAGAAGATTTCATCCGATGTGACCAAAGGGGTCGGCCTGATCCCCGGAGTGGAATCGGTCAAAGTGGTTTTCGATGTCATGAACGAGCAGCAACGCGAGAGTCTCCGTGAAAAGCTGGGGATGTCGCGCAGCGCGGCTCCGGGACGCGAACCGGTAACTATCATCAATTTTGCCAAACGTTTCATTGCGGTCTCTTCCGGCAAGGGAGGGGTAGGCAAATCAACCGTCACCACCAACTTAGCTGTGGCCCTGGCCCGTCAGGGGTATAAGGTCGGACTTCTGGATGCCGACGTGTACGGCTTTTCCATTCCGCGCATGCTCGGGGTGGACGGCCAGCCGACCATTATCGATGAGCAAATTGTTCCGCTTCGCAAGGGGGACAATCTTCAGGTCGTGTCGATGGGATTCTTCGTCAACGAAGATGATCCGGTGATCTGGCGCGGTCCGATGCTTCACAAGGCGATCAACCAGTTTTTGACCGATGTCATGTGGGATGATCTGGATTATCTCTTCCTGGATCTTCCTCCGGGCACCGGCGATGTGACCTTGACCATCGCGCAGGCGATTCCGGCAGCGGAATTATTGGTGGTTACCACGCCGCAGGCTACTGCAACGCATGTTGCCGGCCGAGTTGCCAAACTCGCTGAGCGTACCAAGTTGCAGGTGCTGGGCGTAATTGAAAACATGGCCTATTTCGAGACCAACGGTCATCGCGAATATATTTTCGGAAAAGATGGCGGCAAGAATCTGGCCAAGCAGCTTGATGTTCCATTCCTCGGCGAGATTCCGCTGATGTCGTCGATTCGCGAAGGTGCGGACACTGGTCGACCGGTCGCATCGAACGGAACGAACGAGCAAATCAAGCTTTTCGAAGAGATCGGAAAACGTATCCACAGTATGTCGTGATGATAACTGTTTGCGAGCGATAACAGTATCACGACGCAGTTCTCAAAAGTTCAACGCAACGAGTGTCTCGTCGCTCGTTGCGTTACTACTACTCTTTTTCTAACGTGCTATCAGCCTTACATTTCTAAAATCTGTTAGTTTTTTGTTGGTCGCTCCTTGACGCGAGTGTGGACAGCGGATAAATAGGCGTATGAACACGGCGCAGACCATCAGTGTGCATAGTCTGTGGACAATCGCCAGGCGTGTGACCGACCCTAGTGTCCGCCAGCGGCTTATCACCTTGTAAGTTCATCGCGAATGTGGAAGAAACTGTGGAGAACGTGTGGGGAATTCCGGCCCGTGCTGCCAATCACAGTGTGATTAACCGGCTTAACAGGAGTTGAAATGTTAATAACCAATCTTCGGGGGATTGAAGGTTGTTGGAAAAAATAGCTAATTCCACACAGTGGAACGACTGTCTGGAGTACATGAAGCACCGGATGAAGGAGCAATCCTTCAATATCTGGTTGAGAAACACCAAAGGGGAACCCAACGGAAGTGACCAATTCAAAATCGGGGTGGCAAATCAGTTTGTCGCGGATTGGATTAATGGTCATTTTCGCGATGTGATCGAAGAAGCGTTTCGGGAAGTCCTTGGCCGCAAGTATGATCTGGTCTTTGTCCTCAACGGCCAGCAG
The DNA here is from genome assembly GCA_049290195.1 of Candidatus Zixiibacteriota bacterium. Taxonomy (GTDB): domain Bacteria; phylum Zixibacteria; class MSB-5A5; order GN15; family FEB-12; genus FEB-12. The sequence goes on along the minus strand of JBATNE010000300.1, from coordinate 16,567 downwards.
GATTCAAGCGACCAGGTGGCAATCGATTTCGACAATGCCACCCGGGCGGCCGCCCAGCGGGCCATTACCGAATCGAATCAGCACAATCTGAACCGACGCTACAATTTCGAGTCACTCGTCGTTGGCGATTTCAATCAATTCGCCTGCGCTGCCGCCATGGCAGTGGCCGAAGGACCGGGAATGACCCGGTACAACCCGCTCCTCATATATGGAGGCACCGGGCTCGGCAAGACCCATATCGCCCAGGCGATCGGCAATCATATCCTGGAGAATTTCCCCGAAAAGCGCGTCATGTACGCGACATCGGAGAAATTCACCTCGGATTTCATTGCCGCCATCAGTGATCGGACCATCTCCGACTTCACCCGGCAGTACCGGGACGGCGATGTGCTGATTATCGATGATGTCCAGTTCTTTACCGGCAAGGAATCGACGCAGGAGCAGTTCTTCCATACCTTCAATGCCCTGTATCATTCCGGCAAGCAGATCATTTTGACCTCGGACCGACCGCCCAAAGAGATCAAGGGGCTCGAAGAACGGTTACTCTCCCGTTTTAATATGGGATTGGTGACCGACCTTCAGGCACCAGATCTCGAAAACCGCACTGCTATTCTCCTCAAGAAGCTCGAGGCCGAAGGAATCTCCATGCCGGATAATGTCGTGACCTATATCGCCGACAACGTTACGTCCAACGTCCGGGACCTCGAAGGGGCCCTGATCCGGATCCTCGCCTTTGCATCACTTAAGAATGCGTCGGTGGACCTGGAGATGGCGCAGAAGGTGCTCGCCGACATTATTGGCAAGCACAAGAAAGAAGTGACGATCGACTCGATTCAGAAGAAGACCGCCGACCATTTTCGGATTGAATCGAATATGATGGTTGCCAAGAAGAAGACGGCCAAGATTGCGTTGGCCCGCCAGGTGGCGATGTATCTTTCCCGCTCGCTGACCGACAGCTCGCTGAAAGCTATCGGCGCGGCATTTGGGGGAAGAGATCACTCCACGGTCATTCATGCCTGTGACTTAATATCACGGCGAATGGCCAGTGACCCGGCGTTTCGTGAAAGAATTGACAAGATTTCCGCGTCTCTTCTATATTAACAAATTGTGGGGATAAGACGTGGGTAGTATGATGGTAACTCAAATTGGTCTGGTCGCTGTGGGTAAGTTGTCTGTCATGTGGACAGTGCTACCTGCCTATTGTGGGCAGATGAAAGTGAGTACCGATTTGTTTAGTCGTTCGGTGGTAAGGAGATTAGCCTGATGCTCTCTCAGGACCGCCGACTTCTCAACAACTCAACACCGTATATTAGTATTGTTCCATATATACAGAGAGTAAATCTAAGTCTTTGTGTGTGGGTAGATCGCAACGGGAGAAAGTCCGCATGAAATTTTCGGTGCCGAAATCAAAACTTAGCGCAACACTGCAATCGGTTCTTCAGGTTGTCCCCAGCAAATCAACCTTACCGATTCTCACCAATCTCCTGGTTGAAGCGCTGGAAAATAAACTCAAACTCAGCGCTACTGACCTCGATATGAGTATCACCGGTGCGGTAGACTGCACGGTGGCAAAAAAGGGATCCGTGGCTCTGCCGGCTCGTATACTTTTCGAGATTATTCGGGAATTGCCTGAGTCAGAAATTACTTTTGAGGCTGTTGGCAACCGTGTGGAAATCAAGATTCCGAACGGGTCATATAAAATTGCCGCGGTCTCTCCGGATGATTTCCCCAAACTGCCGGCTATCAACACGAAGAAAGAGATCAAGATTGAAGCAGGTGATTTGGTTCGAATGATCCGCAAGACCACTTTTGCCTGTTCCACCGATGAAACCAGACCGGCATTGAACGGCGTCCTCTGGCAAACCAAGGGGGACAAGATGCAGATGGTGGCTACCGATGGTCACCGGTTGGCCAAAATGTCGGTCGAAAACGCGAAACTCAAAGGGTTGAGCGAAGATATCATCGTTCCCCCAAAAGTGCTCAATCTGATCCCGAAGTTCGTCACGAACGAAAAGGAACAAGTCGGACTCATTTTTGGTGAGAACAATATTATTTTCAATCTCGGTGACACGGTGCTGACATCGCGGTTGATCGAAGGTCCTTACCCGAATTTCGAGCAGGTGATTCCGAGCACCAACGACAAGAAGATGACCGTTTCCAAAGAGGAACTGGCCGGCGCAGTACGACGCGTGTCAATTCTGTCCAACTCGTTGACCCACCAGGTTCGGTTCTCAATTCGCAAGGGAACGCTGACCCTGGCGACCAATAACGCCGATGTCGGTGGCGAAGGCCGGGAATCGGTGGATTGTGATTTCAACGGCGAGCCAGTCGAGATCGGTTATAACGCGGTCTATATCACCGATATCCTGTCGCGGATCGACTCCAGCGAAGCGGTGTTCGAGCTGTCGACACCGATAGCCGCCGGCGTGGTGTACGCGACTGACATTCCGAAAGAAGATTTCCTCTGTCTGGTCATGCCTCTCCGGCTGGCTGAATGATGAGAGTGAACTAATCGTACAGGCAGGTGGCAGATCTGTTGGTCTGCCGCTTGTTATTTTAGCGGTATGCTGGTCAAAAAGCTCTCACTCACGGATTTCCGCAATTTCAACCGTTTCGATGCCGGCTTTGGCGACGGGGTCAATGTCTTTTTCGGCGACAACGGCTCCGGCAAAACTAATCTCCTCGAAGCTATCTTTGTACTCTGTTTGGGGCGGTCACAGCGCCGCGTGCCGGATGGTGTGCTTGTACGCGATGGGTGTGATGTGTATCGTCTGGAAGGGGAGATTGCCGCTGACGGCCGTCCGTTGGAGGTCGCAGTGGCATACCAGCGTGGGGGACGGAAGAAAATCACGATCGACGGCGTCACCAGTCGTTTGACCGAACTGTTTGAGACATTCTGTGCGGTTTCCGCCGGTCCCGAAGACAGCGAGATACTCTCGGGGTCACCTTCGGCAAGGCGGTCATTCATCGACCTGTATCTCTCACAGTTCTCCCGGAGCTATCTGGATCATTTGAAGGATTTTGACCGCACCCTGGCCCAGAAGAACGCGGCGCTTAAGGCGGCGATGGATCCGGGGCCGTTCAATGAGCTGATGGTTACCACCGGATCACGCATTATGAAGGCGCGTACAGACTTCATCGCGGAATTGAACATCAGGGCGGGAAAACATCACGCGGAGATTGCATCGGGCGAAAAACTTGAACTGGTTTATGAACCATCGGTTGACATCGATCCATCCGGGATGGAAATTGCCGATATGGAACGGCGATTCGAAGCCAAACTGGCCAAGTATGCTCCCCGCGAAGCAGCCGCGGAGATTTCTCTGGTTGGACCGCAGCGGGATGAAGTTCTCATTCTGATCAACCGGGAGCCAGCCAGAACCCATGGCTCTCAGGGACAATGGCGTACTGCAGCTGTTTCTCTCAAGCTGGCGGTGTATGAACTGCTTAAGGAGCGCCGTCGCACTCCACCGATACTGCTGCTGGACGAAATCTTCGCCGAACTGGATCCGGGGCGGGCGCTTGGACTGATCGATGCGTTCGCCGGATTCTCCCAGCTGTTCCTGACCACCGCCTCCGAACCGCCGGAAGCATTGCGCGAAAACTCCCGACGATTTCGCATCGCCGGTGGCGCGGTACTGGAGATTAGCTGATGTCTGGACTGAGCGTCAAGAATCTCAGCAAGAGTTTCGGCGGGAAGAAGGTACTCGATAACATCTCGCTTGAATTGCCCGCCGGTGAACTACTGGTTGTGCTGGGACCATCGGGATGCGGCAAATCGACACTACTTCGAATTATCGCAGGATTGGAAGAAGCGGACATCGGCGAAGTGTATATCGATGATCGCCGGGTGGACAAGCTCAGACCGCGCGACCGGAATGTCGCCCTGGTGTTTCAGAATTATTCACTCTACCCACATATGAGCGTGGAGAAGAACCTGGCCTTTCCGCTTCGGGTCGCCGGTGTTCCCAAGAAAGAAATCGCCGAGCGGGTCGCCAGAATCGCCGAGATGCTGGAGCTGCAGGGGAGACTCGATGACAAACCGGCCCAGCTATCCGGCGGCCAGCGCCAGCGCGTAGCGCTTGGTCGAGCAATCATCAGGGAGCCTGCGCTGTTTCTGCTCGATGAACCGCTTTCCAATCTCGATGCCGAACTCCGTCTCCGAATGCGGCAGGAGATCGTCAAGATTCAGCAAACGCTCAAGCGGACCATGTTGCATGTCACGCACGATCAGGTGGAAGCATTGACCATGGCCGATCGGATCGCGCTGTTGAATGGCGGAGATCTGGTTCAACTTGGATCACCGGAACAGCTCTATCGCGAGCCGGCGACCATGTTTGTGGCCGGCTTTATCGGCCAGCCCAAGATCAATTTTGTGACCGCCACTTGCCGCGATGGAAAGACCGATCCGTTTGGCATTTCAAACCCGGCCGCCAATGGAACTGTGACGCTCGGAATTCGACCTGAATCGATTCAGGTCGATGCTACCGGGCCGTATGAAGCAAAGGTGCTGTCCTCGGAATATCTCGGCGATGAGTATGTCGCGGTGATCCAGTATGGTGAGAATACGCTGACGGTATCGCAGTTGACGCAGGAACCATCGAACAATGCTACCGTGCGGTTCGGTTTGAATCAGTCTGAACTGCTCTGGTTTGATCCGGCTACCGGCAAACGGCTGACACCCCGCTAGCGTAACCGCTGACAGCGCGGACAGTAGTGGGCGGAGCGAGCCCCGATCTTCTCCCTGACTAACTTCTTCCCACAATTCTTGCACGGCTGACCTTCGTTGCCATAGGCGCTCAGGTGTTTTTGAAAGGCGCCGGTCTGTCCGTTCACACCGGTGTAATTGGAAACCGATGTTCCATTCAGCTTGATCGCCCATTTCAGGAGCCGCTGAATCTCCTTGTGGAGTTCTCCAACTTTGGCGCGAGTCAGGGATGTCGTGAGCCGCTTGGGATGAATGCGGCAGGCGTAGAGAGCTTCGTCGGCGTAGATATTGCCGATCCCCGCCAGAAATGACTGATCCAACAGAGCAGCCTTGATCATGCGAGGGCGGCGTTCGAACAGCTTCTCGAAATCCTTGAGAGAAATCTCCAGCGGCTCCGGCCCAAGTTCCTTCAATCCCTTCTGCGACCAGAGCTCATCGTCCTGGTAAAGGCGGAGTCTCCCGAATCTTCGATAGTCGTTAAACCTGAGATGCAATTGATCTTTGGGATCACGGGCGAGATCACTGGTGAAATCGACAATGAGCAGGTCATGCTTTTCGACCGGCTCGGATTTTTCTTTCCAGAAGAAATGACCGGTCATTTTGAGGTGCGCCCAGAGGGTGACTTCGCCGGAGAGTCTGATCAGGATGTTCTTGCCGCGGCGGGTGATGTCCAGGATGGTTCGGTCGACCAGGACTTCATGAAACAGCTGCCCCTTGAGTGATTTGCTGACGACCGTGGTTGCTTTGGGAGCACGCAGTTCGACGCGCGCTATGGTGCGACCAACGATGGTGCTGCGCAGACCGCGCGCGACTGTCTCGACTTCGGGAAGTTCCGGCATGGCGGGAGTATAGATGACAGGAATTGTCGCGGCAAGGGGAAGGAGACGATTCGTCTACTTGTGAATCGCCTTGATCGCTTCCAACAGCTGGGTCTTATTCGCCATGGATATCTGCCGCCCCTGAATCGGGAGGTTGGGAAGGGAGCGGGCGAACTGGCGAAGTTTCACCACCGGCATTGCTTCGAGCTCCGCCATCGACGGCATAGTTACTGTCACCTCATGCGCCGGCTGTGTGACCGGTTGTGGCTTGGGAGCAGGAGCAGGCTTTGTCGGCTGCGGCTTGGGTGTGACCGGTTGTGGCGCCGCCGGCTTCTTGGCAATCGCTGGTTTGCTGGGCTTGATTACTTTTGGTGCGACCGGTTTTGGAATGACAATTTTTCTGGGAGCAGCAGAGACATCGCTCGGTTGATACCGCTCGAGAAAAATCTGATAGGGGAGAATAGTCGAGAGATTCTCGTCCGGATTGCCGATCAAATGCATCGAGACCAGTTGTCCTGCCTGCTCCGCAGCGCGTGCTCCGGCTTCGATCGCCGAGAGGACCGATGACCACGAGCCTTCGATTTTCACCGTCACACGCCCGGAGTCGGATTGTTCGGCGGAGATAATCACCAGATCTGCAGCTTTGGTAGCGGCGTGGGTGACTTCGATAGCGCCAATCATTCCGCGGGTTTCAATGAGGCCGAGAGCTTCGCGTGGCATGGAGCAATAATAGCCGTCCGCAATTCAAATGCAACCCTAATCTGTTGGGGTGCCCGTGGTTATAGCGGTAAAAACAATTTCGCCCGTACTCCCCTCGAGTACGGGCGAATTCGATACACCAAAGAAAAGAGGACCCACCAAGCGCTGCGCTCAGCACTCAGGAGTAAAAAATGACAGTAAGCACATATGCAATGCCCATGCCATATTGATAGCGCAAGCCACTCACACAGGAAACTCATTGTCACTTAATGGATTACAATTGTGTTGGGGTGGCCGACAAGAGCGGCGTGGAAAGTACGGTTCGTATGTTCATACGAGTCGCACCCAATAAAAAGCGGTAAGCACCTGAAAATCAAATGCTTACCGCAACCAAGGAGAAAGTGTTCGTGTTCGTATAGTTCACCGAAACCTACCGCTAACCAGGCGGTCGGTTCTCAATGAACCTAGTTGAGAGCGCCGGTTGAACCGCCGATCCCGTACCGTTTCAACTTCATGCGCACGGTCGCTTCGTGCACCCCGAGGATGCGCGCCGTCTCGCTCTTGTTGCCGCCGGCACTCTGAAACGCTTCCATGATGATGCGTCTCTCGAATTCAAGGACGCGCTCGAAGAGTGTTCCTTTGATCGAGACCACCGCGTCGGCCGGGAATATGGATCGGGCCAATTCAACCAGATCCCCTTCCGCAACCATCTGCGCCATCACTTCAAGCCGTTTCACGGTATTATCGAGTTCCCGGATATTGCCGGGCCAGTCGTATTCCACAAACTGACGAACCAGTTCAATCGGGAGTCGTTTCCCTTCCGCCAGCATACCGCGCCGGATCATGAACTGCTCGAGCAGTAACGGAATGTCCTCTTTGCGGTCACGCAGCGGTGGAATATGGAAAGAGATTCCACTGAGACGATAGTACAGGTCGCGACGGAATGTCCCCTGCTCCACCATCTCTTCGAGATTGCGATTGGTGGCCGCCACCAGACGAATGTCCAGCGGAACTTCAACCGTGCTTCCCAGAGGAGTCAGTTTCCGTTTCTCGAGAACATCGAGCAGCTTGACCTGAAGGGAAAGCGGCATATCGCCGATTTCATCAAGCAAGACGACACCGCCGTTGGCCGAGACCAGTAGTCCCGGTTTATGCGAGTCAGCGCCGGTGAACGCCCCGCGGCGATATCCAAACAATTCCGATTCCAACAGCGTTTCCGGAAGGGAAGCGCAGTTGATCGCGCGATAAGGAGTTCCGGGACGGACGACCGCATGGAAATGGCGCGCGAGGTGATCTTTGCCGACGCCGGTTTCACCGGTCAAAAGAATCGGAAGATCGGTGCGGGCCAGAATCGACAGCTGTCCCAGGAATTTCTTGATCTGAGCATTAGCAGTGATGTATTGAGTCTCTCCGCTATTGGGTGATGATTCCCGAAGATGGGGAGTCGACGGAGAAGATTCAATCTCCAGATTGCCGATCAGGCGCGCGACGTATTCCTGTCGAATCGGCATCGAACTCCGTGAATAGAACTCTTCGGCCCGGAACAAGAGCGTCATCCGCTCCCGCACAGGGAAGAGAGTGGAACATCCTGCCGCCACCAGGGCATCGGCTTTTTCAAACCGCACACCGGATTCGGCCAAAAGATCAAGCGCGCGCTTGAAATCGGCGGTCCCTTCGGCCGCTTTCCCCGAAGCTTCGGCAATCATCGCGCGAAGTTTCCAGAGAGCGCCGGCCTCGACCTTGTCTTCGACTTTCTCAAAAATCGCCAGTGCCCGATGCACCAGTCGCGCGGCCTGACGGAAGTTCTTTTCCAGAACCGACAGCTCGGCCAGATGACGCATGGCGCGACCGACCAGGGCCGTTTCCGGACCGATCTCCTCGGCCAGTGAGACAGCCTTTTCCAGTGTCTGACGAGCCTCGTCAAAACGGGCCGTCCGATACAGCAATTCACCCATATAGGTGAGATAGATCGCTTCATCGCGACGGCTCTGCATGGACTCGATCAACGGCAGGGCGCGGGAGAAGGTTTCTTCCGCTTTGACATATTCGGCCTGCTGAAGATAGAGATATCCGAGCGACAGATACGCACGAGCGACTTCGAGCGAGTCACCGAGTTCACCGGAGAGATCAATGTTGATCCGAAGGTGCTTTTCGGCCTGGGCCATATCACCGAGGAACGTGTAGATACGTCCGATATTTCCCATCATGAATGCCAGCTTCCGATTGTCGCCCAGACGACGCGCGATTTCCATCGCTTCGATCAAAATCGACAGCGCGTTGCGATAATCGTTGCGGCGGAAGAAGAGTCCGGCCAGGCTGTTGAGCGCCCGGCTCTGTCCATCGGCATCATCGTTGCGGCGGAAAATGGATTCCGCGTCCCGAAACGCCTTTTCAGCTTCCCGCAATTCACCCATTTTGCGCAATACATTCCCGACCGTCACAAACACTTCGGCCAACAGGGGGCTGTCGCCACCTTCGGAAGCCAGTGCCTGTGCTTTTCGCGCTGCGCGCAGAGCAGCTGCCAGATCTTCAACACCCGAGTAGGCTTGCGCCGCCAGGTGGAGGACCGAAGCTGCCGAAGTGCCGCCAACTTCATCAACCAGTTCGCGATTCAATTCGAACTGCCTGATGGCTGAGGCAAACTCCCGCTTGTCGAGAAGGCCAGCCATGTAGTGAATCAGGGATTCTATAAATCCGTGACTATTACTTGATTTCATCATATGGCTGCTACCTTAGTTTGCGCCGTTCCCAGTGTTTGTGCCCGTCGGAGTGCTGCTTCCAGTTCCGGGGGTAATGGTTACGTTCTTGTCAGGAATCGAGAAGAGAAGCTTCTGCATGCGCACCGAACGCAGGACGAAGCGGTTCATCACCATGTCCACAATCGCGTTGCCGGTGTAAACTTGAAGGTGCGGTTTCGGACGAGTCAGGCCGCCGCCGGAAGGATTGGTTCCGCCGCCACTACCCTGATCGCCACCCCATGGGTGATCTTCAGTGCTGCCGGTCGACAAGTCGATATTTTGATCGACCGTAGGTCGTACTTCTGATCTGGAATATCCCCAGAGCCCGACAACGAGCACCAGTGATATCACCAGGATCATCGATAATTTTCTCATGGTTAACACTCCTTGGTTTATGGATACAAACTTCTATTTCTTACATATAGGCGTATGGCAAACCGTGAGCGTGTGAGGAGGGGAAGAATCGAAGTTCGTTCGATTCTATGTAAAGTATATCCTCCGGTCCACCCTGCGTCAAGCGTTTTGTCGTTGTCTCCCAATCTTTTGCGACTGCCGCGCAATAAGTGCGACAAAGAACACGCAGGTAAAGCTCAACTCCCCCCACATCCAGGCCGCTTCAAGCGGCGTGGTATAGAGGAAAATAATTGCCATCACCAGCATGATCACGGCCAGAAGCTTCTCTTTGTCGCCGACCGCCTCTCTGGCCATCCGTCGGGACGCTATGAAAACGTTGACAAAGAGCGCGAACAGCGTGCTGAATCCCACCAGCCCGGTCTCCGCAAGGTAATGTAGCATCAGATTATGGGCCGACAGGCCGCGGATGTAATATCCCAGCGGCTCCATGTGGGCGGTGGGAAAAATTTCCGCATAATGTTTGTACGTTCCAGGTCCAAGCCCCAATAGCGGATGCTGCGCGAATACCGACAGTGCCTGCCCCCAGATGATGAGGCGTAGCCTGAAGGTATCCCCCGGAGTGGTAGTCAGCAGCCGCTCAAATCGATTGCTGAAACTGAGGAACAGCCCGGGCTTGGCAATAACTGCCAGAACAGTCAGCCCGACCGTGACCACCATCAGCGTCTTGATGCGGCTTAGCGGGAATGCCGTCCCTTCTTTTCTGGCCCTTCGGCGCGAGAACCAGATTACCAGGAACCCGGCCAAGAGGGTGAAGAATAGCGGAGCACGGGACTGGGTGGCCACCAATCCGGCCAGTACAACCCATGTTCCCATCAGATACTTACGGTACCCATGCTCCTGCCAGAGATACAGTGTCAGACCGATCGGCAATGCCAGCATCGCGAAATCATCGAGGGTATCATCGACCAGACCAAAGGACCGGAAATGCCCTCCCTTGGCCGCGAAATCGGCAAAGGCAATAACCGAGTGCGCGACCACCAGCCAGTAGAACAGCTTAAGCGCTTTGAGAATTTCCACTTTGTCGGCAAGGCGATAGAGCGCCAGGAAGGTTATGAACAAGAGGAAAATGCGTGCGATCGGATGAATGGAGAGCATGAAGCTGTACCCAAACAGCCCGGCTATAACCAATACCGCCAGAAGTGCGACATAATTCAGCGTGAAGCGGGGAAACTTCTCTCCGGGACTTCCGGTCAACAGGAGATCGAAGAGGGCGGCACCGATCAGAATGAGTGCGCCGACATCGCTGGCCATAACCGGTATCGTTGTTGCCAGATCGACTTTAACCAGAAGGAGGAAGATGTACGAGTAAACGGCGAGTTTGGGATGGGTCACAAGTACCAGCAGTGCGGGAGATCCCAGCACAATCAACATTGGGATGGTCTTCCCCTGATACGCCAGGAAACCGACCAGCGCGGCATACAGAAGACCGACCAGAATGAGGTAGGCGGTCAGGCTCTTGCGATTCAGTGTGGCAGGGAGTGGAGTGACTGAATTCAGGGTCGACATCACTGGTAACATAGCCGGTTGCGCGGAAGGCGTCAACGGTCGAATAACACCGGGGAGAACTGCCACTGGAAAGGAGAGTCCCTATTTCATATACTGTCACTGTGCGACTCCCCGACACCAACCAGATCAAGACCTTTCAACAGCGGATCCTCCGGTTTTACCGCGCCCATGGCCGGGATCTCCCCTGGCGAAAGAGCACCGACCCGTACGCCATCACGGTCTCAGAGATCATGCTCCAGCAGACGCAGGTTGAACGGGTAATTGACAAGTATGAAGCATGGCTGAGACAATGGCCAAGCTGGCAGGCGCTGGCAAAAGCCACTGACCGGGAGTTGCTGGCAGCATGGTCCGGACTCGGATACAATCGCCGGGCGCTGAATCTCGGTAAACTTGCAAAGGAAGTAGTAACCGGATTCGATGGCGACCTGCCTCGCGAACCGGAGCAACTATTGAGCCTTCCGGGTATCGGCCCGTACACGGCGCACGCCATTCTGATTTTCGCCTTCAATCAACCGCTGGTGACGATTGATACCAACATCCGCAAAGTGCTTCTTCATGAACTGGGATACCCGGCATCTATCTCAAAGGAAAACATCGAAGCACTTGCTCTGGCGGTGCTGCCGCGAAAAAGATCGCGCGACTGGCATAATGCCCTCATGGATTACAGCCGGCTGGTTCTTCCAAAACAGATCAAGGCGATTCCGCCTACGAGCAAGCAATCCCGCTTTCAGGGTTCGCTGCGTCAAATACGGGGGGAGATAGTCCGGCAGTTGGTCACGCGTAACCGGGTAACGGTTGCAGCGATAGCCGGATCACTCGATCGATCTGAAGACGATGTCATTAAGGCGGCGCTGGGGTTACAGAAAGATGGAATCGTGCTTTTTACAGGAAAGACAATGCGACTGAAATGACCTGTAGATATCAGGACCTTCCGACCTTGAACTTGTGAAGTAACCAACTTCGTTCCAGCTGATTTCGCTCCCGATCCGTCAGCACATGTTCGCCGCGCTGGGTGCGAATATGGTCAAGCAATGCGCCGGTCGGCACGAACCAACCGTTCTTCTTACTCAACCGCGTCATCAATTCTCTAAACCGGCTATTGAGCGATCCGTGCTCAAAGAACCCGCACGCCAGGTGCGCATACATGATGCAGGCGCCTCCTTCCTCTTCAAGCCGATCCTGATTTCCCTCTGATACCGTTGCAAGAAATGAATCGAGTTTGGGACCTTCCGATGATGCATACCACTGTTTCACGTATGGCCGTTTGGGATCATGATATGGCATCCAGGGACAGGCTTTGAGCGTGTTGATGTTGGAGAATACAAAATTGCGAACGTATTCCACTCGCTCGGCACAGTAATCCCCCCAGAAAAGCGGGTCAGCCGCTTTCTCCCCCCGGAATCTTCCTTTGAACCGATACCGGGTCGAGAGATTGTACAGCATCCGATTGAGACCGGTCAGTCGATTGTCCCCCCAGTAGATATTTTCCTGACACCCGGAGTGGTTGGCCATGATGATCCTCTTGTCACCGAAGAGGGATCTGAACTGATTGAGACCGATGAGCGTTTCTTCGCGCGACGACGTATGATAGGTCGCCATGTGGTACCCGATCTCGAACCCCTGCGCACGCAGTTGACGTATCCAGGCGAGGTAATGAGGGTCTTCCAACGTTTCTCCGCCGCAGATCGGTTCCCTCGAACCGCGAGACGGCCAGACCGACTTGGTGATGGTCATGCCGCAATCGGCGAGAAAGCGATACACCGGCCCGACATTCTCCACAGTGGCGAAGTCGGTGTCATCGAAGATAGTGAAAGCGAATCGCTTCCCTTCAGGCCATTTGATCACAGGCATTTCCATATCTGGTGGCGAAGGTATTTCCCCGGACGAACGAGAGCAACAAAACTCTTTCCCCGGTCTCATTTGCTAAAACCTTGATAATCGGTACCTTGTTACACCATATTCAGTCGCATAATGAAAATTCCACCTGCCAATCGAAGGAAATCGCTGTAGTTATGCTTCGCCCCAAGCTGTTCGACACTCTCAAATCATACACCAGAAAACAGTTCTTTGCCGACCTGATGGCCGGCTCGATTGTCGGTATTGTCGCCCTGCCGCTGGCGATCGCCTTTGCCATTGCCTCGGGTGTTACGCCGGAACGAGGCCTCTATACCGCCATCATTGCCGGATTCATTATTTCCGTTCTTGGCGGTAGTCGGGTCCAGATCGGTGGACCAACCGGCGCCTTTGTCGTCATCATTTACGGGATTGTCCAGCAGTACGGTGTTGATGGCCTCATGATCGCCACCATGATGGCCGGAATCATGCTCATCGCCATGGGATTGTTCCGGCTCGGCTCGGTCATCAAATTCATTCCATACCCGGTAGTGGTGGGATTCACCACCGGTATCGCCGTGATCATCTTTTCATCGCAGATGACGGACCTGCTCGGTCTCAAAATCCACGCCCTGCCGGCAGACTTCATCGAGAAATGGATTGTGATCGGGAGCCATCTCGGCGCGACTGATCTATACAGCCTCGCGCTGGCTCTCGGTGTGATCTTCATCACCGTCTTCTGGGGGAAAGTAACCACCAAGATTCCGGGTCCGTTTGTGGCGATTGTCCTATCATCGGTCGCAGTGGTCTGGTTGCAACTTCCGGTCGAGACAATTGGCAGCCGATTCGGAGAGATTCCACATAGCCTTCCCCTGCCGAGTCTTCCGCACATTCAATGGGGAATGATCAAACAGCTGATCCAACCGGCTATCACGATCGCGCTGCTGGCCGGGATCGAAGCGCTTCTGTCTGCCGTGGTTGCCGATGGTATGATCAGCGGGAAACACCGCTCGAATATGGAACTGGTCGCACAGGGGACAGCCAACTTCTTCTCGCCTCTCTTTGGCGGCATTCCTGCCACCGGCGCCATTGCCCGTACTGCGACCAATATCAAGAACGGCGGTCGAACCCCTGTCGCCGGCATATTCCACGCCGTGGTCCTTCTGGCCATCATGCTGCTGTTCGGAAAGTGGGCGGTGCATATACCCCTGGCGGGGCTGGCCGGGATCATGGTCGTAGTCGCATACAACATGAGCGAGTGGCGGAGTTTCCGTGCCCTGGCACATGGGCGCCGCTCCGATGCCGCCGTGCTTTTGGTGACATTCGGACTTACGGTTATCATTGACCTCACTTTTGCGCTTCAGGTCGGCATCCTGATAGCCGGCATCCTGTTCCTTCGCAGCATGACTTCATCGGCCAATGTCACCGCCATCACCAAGAGCATGGACGAAGACGGGGATATGGACGATCTGTCCAGTTTCGCCATGAGTCCGATTCCCGATGGTGTCAAAGTGTATGAGATTTCTGGCCCGATGTTTTTCGGGGCTGCGTACAAATTCAAAGAGGCGCTGGCGGTGGTGGACAAACCTCCGCGCGTGATCATAATCAGAATGAGAAATGTACCGGTGATCGATGCCACAGGAGAACGGGCGCTCGAAGATGTCTTCGCCATGTTCCGAAAACGGGGAACGGAGTTTGTCATCTCCGGGTTGCAGCCTCAGGCCCGCACGACTCTGACGGTGGCAGGCTTGATCGACAAGATCGGCGAGGAGAATATTCAGCCGACATTTGACGATGCTCTCCTTCGTGCGCGCGCACTGCTTCAGAAGCCGGCGCACAAAGGGGCCACATCGTAAGACCGAAATGTGATGGACTGGAACCGGCCGGAATCGTAGGCTGGATCTGGAGGACGCAATGAACGAACTACAGAGAACTCAGGATCAGCTGCATCGGGCCTTCTATGGTGAAGCCTGGCATGGCGAAGCAATTCTGGAACTCCTGAATGGTGTCACCACCGCGGTTGCAGTCGCGCGGCCCATTCCCAACGGACACACGATCTGGGAGATCGTCCAGCACATCACCCTCTGGAATGATATAGTGCGAGGACGAATCGAAGGAGACGCTGTCGAGCCGGGAAGCGGCGAAGACTGGTTGGCTACCGGCGAAGCAACCGATGACGCCTGGATAGCGGCATTGATGGAATTGTCGCGGAGCTTTAAGGACCTCGAAGAAACGCTCGATGATCTCAAGCAGACGCAATTTGAGGATAACTTACCGGGTCGGGACTACAACGCGCATTTCCTGATTCAAGGGGCAATTCAGCATGCCGCCTATCACGGCGGTCAGATCGGGATTCTTAAGAAGGCTCTGTTGCAGGGGTAGCGGAATCATCGGCTGATTTTGAAATAGCCGGTTCCGATCCTTCGCGGAACTTGGCCGACTTGGCGGCTGTGATGACCACCACTGCGCCGATAATGACCACCGCCGCGAGTCCCATGCGCAGGTTGAATTCTTCGCCCCCCAGAGTCGCCCCCAGTATTACTGCCACCAGAGGGTTGACGAAGGCGTAGGTCGAGGCTTTGGCAGGGGTCGAAGCTTTGAGCAGAAACTGATATGCGGCATAGCCAAGCGACCCGAACGTAATCAAATAAACCAGTGAGAGAATAGATTTCACCGTCAAGTCACTTGCCGTCAATCTGCTGGCTTCTCCCGTTACGAACCCGACGCCGTACAAAACCAAACCGGCAACGAACAGCTCCATCCCGGCGGTCATCCATTGAGATTTGGGAAGCTTATCATGATGCGTACGGGAGTAGATCGTTCCGATCGACCAGGAAAGACAGGCGAGAATCAGGGCAACGGCTCCGATCGGATCCACACGGTGTCCGCCGGCGAAATGCTCCGGACCAACGAGAATCACGATCCCGACAAATCCCACAATCAGTCCGCCAATCATCGAAGCCGTCGGTTTCGAACCTCCCGGCCTGAGCCAGTCGATCAGCACAATCCAAAACGGGACGCACGCGATAATGAGTGCGGTCAATCCCGATGGTACCCGGACTTCGGCCCACCCGACTACACCGGTCGCACCGCACAGCATGAGAATGCCGATGGCGGCGGCGTGGCGCCACTGCGACGCTGTAGCCTTGGCTTCACCTTTGGAGAGAGCGTACAGGAAAAAGAGCAGGCCACCCGCAAGAAAGCGGGTCGCCATCATGAAGAATGGTGGGAGAGTCTCGACGGCAAAACGGATTGCCAGATACGTTGATCCCCAAATGAGATAGACCGCTGCAAACGCCGTGACGAGTTGCAGGCGGCTTGACTTAACAACCGGCTGAAACGCAGACATTAATTGCCGTTTCTTTCAGTATCCACCGGGATACTGATTGTCTCCTTAAACGTCTCCATCGCGATGGTTGTACGTGTGCTCTTGACCGCTTTGATGGAGCCGATCTTGTCGCGCAGGAATTTGCTGAGCGTCTCCGCATCCTTGACCCGCACCTTGACCAGATAGCAGTCTTCGCCGGCAATGTTGTGGACTTCCTGGACCTCGGCGATTTTCGCCAGCTGGTCTCCCACACCGATTCCGCTGACCGGTTCATCGGTCAACACGCGGATGAATGCCACCAACCCGAACCCAAGTGACTGGGCATTGAGTCTGGTTTCGTAGGAGTGGATGAGCCCTTTTTGGGAGAGTTTTTTGATCCGTTCCGAAGTTGCCGACGGAACCAGACCGACCATTTTGGCGATTTCGGAGTTGGGGATACGGGCATCCTGTTGAAGGATTGTCAGTATTTTTGCATCTATAGCGTCGATCATACGCTTCTGAACCTCCGTAAAACGTTCTGTAC
>JBATNE010000299.1:0-16171 GCA_049290195.1 Candidatus Zixiibacteriota bacterium | reverse complement strand
GTCTTCCGTATGCTCCTCATGCTCTTCGCCGACGACCCGTGTCTCACTCTGCAGGACAAAGTAACCGGCGATCGCGAGCACAAGGGTAATTAGAATGGTTAGAAGCAGTGATTTCTTCATAGCTATCTCCTCACCGGATTCAAGCGGTGACCAAGCAATTGTTCGATCTCCACGGTGGCTTGCGCCCCGGCAACAAGCGCGTCGATGACTTCGCCTTCGAGCTCGAAAAGCGTTCGCTGAGCATCCAGGACATTGATATACGGTTGTGAACCCATACGATACGCCATGTCGATATCCTCCATGGCCTGTTTGGCTGGCGGCACCACTTTCTCCCGGAGCTCGGCAATTTGGTTGCGCCTGACTGTGAGAGATATGGTCAATTGGCGAAGTCTACTTTCTAAGCGCTGTCGAGTTGAAGCCAATTCGGCCCTAGCCAGGTCCACATTCGCGGTTGCCTCTGCTACACTACCGCGATTACGGTTGAAGATGGGAAGGGGGATGGATGTCCAGACAAGATAGGAATTGCTGCCCTCATCATGAAGGCGACGGTACCCAGCTCCCACGCTGATGTCCGGTTTTCCCATTGATCTTGCCAAGTTTATGTCAGCTTCGCGAACCTTGATTTGTTCCTGCAGGCTTTTCAGTTCCGGATTGTCATCCAGCGACAATTGTGTGTCATCAGGGATGTTTACGAGCAAGTCCTCCAGAGAGCCCTCCAGTCGAAAATTACTCTCAGAAGAGGACCAGAGTGCGGATAAAGCCAACCGATCTTGTCGAGCGATCGCTTCTGCTGACGACAAGTCAATTTCAGCCAACCTGGAGGCGGATTGAGCCCGCAATAATTCAGCTTTCGACACGGCGCCGTCGGTCACTTTGACGCCAACAGCTTCCTCAAACTTCATTGCCAACTCCAGGCGCTGTCGAAATATCTGAACGCTTGTCTGAGAACCCAGAGCGGTGACAAACGCGATTGAGGTTGACCGATACAAATCAAGCATGGTCTGCTGTGCCGCATACTTCTGAGATGTCAATTCTGCTTCCGCGACTGCACGCCGTCCGGACCGCTTTCCGAATAACTCAATAGGTTGCTCGACCCCGAAAGTCGTTTGGGCAGGACTAGATGCGCCTTTTCGACCAAAGTCCTCCAAGTCAATCGACAACTGCGGATTGGGTTGACTTCGACTCTGCTGGAGCCTTCCCCAAGCAGAAGCAACCTGTGCCCGCGCGCCGCTTATATCCGGGTGTGTCGCCAAGACCATCTGCAGCGCTTCAGTAAATGTGACAATTGAATCTCCCACTAGAGCAGAACCGGTCCCAAACTGTACGCCGTATTCAGTAAAGACTGGCGGCAGAAGTGTTGAGTCAGCTGAAGTGACTTGAGCGTTTCCGCCACCAGCCCAAGCGATTATCAGTAATAACAAAATATGTGATGTTCCAATCCGCATTAACGAAACTCCAAGTGTTAAAGTGGTTTTCTAAACTGCAGAGCATGACGATGCGCCTGAATTACTCAGGAGGTGCACGCCATAGGTATTACGGAAGGAATCAGCAGCGAATGACGCAGGACAATTGAGACAGCTGGCCAGGATAGGGGGGCAATCGTCGAAAAGCCAGGCTTGAACCGGTACACAAGCCACAATTCACGGAGAGTGGTGGGAGGGTGGCGACAGCGTACGAACTGACTCTGTGTGGGTTGCCTAATGCACTGAGAAGACTCCCGGTGGAATGCGCAACGTCACTGGTCAGGAGAACATCAACACAGGTGTCGCACGAATTCACGCCGTCGATCAGAATACTGTGAACAGCAGTTGGCATGGCTTCCTGCTGAGCACAGCACTCTGAGCCAGGCAATTCGAAAATCAACTGACCATGACCACAGATGCAGATAGTGTTAGTGCCAAAGAGTGGTGTAATGCCAGTCAGTACCAGAGACGCGATTACAGCCGCCAAGATCTTTACAAATCGGCCCATGTGCATGGCTTGAATATACACTCCGTTTCGAAACAAAGAAAGCTCAATATTACCCACTACCGTGCCGTATTTTGACATTACTGGCGTGAGTTCCTCGATACTCTTTTCCCAACAACCGTTGTCCAGAGATAGTTCCCCCACAGGCGTTCGAATTGGTAAACGCGACGCCCGGAGCTCATGTCCATTGTAATGTCCTTGCTATCCAGCCATATGAGGTCTCACACAGCGGCTGTTCCCCGCTCCTTAGTCCCTATGCGAAATGCCTCAATTACCTCGCATACGTATATCTTTCCGTCCCCGCGTTGACCTTCGTGTGCTGAACTGATGATCGAGTCAGTCACTTGCGCGACAACTTCGTCGGAACAGAAGATTTCGATACGATCCATAGCTACAAAGTCCACCAAGTCCCTTACAATCTTCTGACTCGCATCCTTAGCACGGCCACGGCCAAATCCGTGGACGGTCGAAAAGCTCATGCCGGTCAACCCCTGTAGGTTTTGAAGAGCCAGAGCGACAGCCGGCAATTTGTGGGACTTGACGTAGGCAACTATCTGTTTCATGTTTTTGTCCTTTTTTAGCATTTTTAGCTTCACCTGTTCTCAGCCGTTGTCTCGGCTTCAATCTGTTGAGATTTCGGAACAAACCAAGTGTAGAGCGCCGGAATAACAAAAAGCGTGAGTAGGGTGGAACTGATCAGTCCGAATACGACCACCACAGCCAACGGGCGCTGGACATCAGCGCCAATTCCTGTGGAGAATAGAAGCGGTACAAGTCCCATCGCCGCCGCCAGCGCCGTCATAAGTACTGGTCGCAGCCGCATTACCGCCCCCTCAACTACAGCCTGGCTGAAGTCCATGCCTTCCTTGCGCAAATACTCGATGAACGATACAAGGACAACGCCGTTTTGCACTGCCACGCCGAACAAGGCAATGAAACCGACAGCGGCAGGAACCGAGAGATATTCTCCAGTAATCAGCAGTCCGAAAATGCCGCCAATGAGAGCAAAGGGAACGTTCGTGATAATGAGCGTCGCAATTCGCACTTTGTTGAAGGCCATGTAAAGCATGAAGAAGATTAGCAGGATCGTTAGCGGCACAATAACGGCAAGCCTGGACATTGCGCGTTGTTGGTTTTCAAATTGGCCTCCGTATTCGATTCGATAGCCCGGCGGCAGATCGACGTTTCCCTTGATCCGTTTTTGGATGTCCGTAACCACACCACCAAGGTCGCGACCACGCACATTGGCAGAAAGCACCCAGCGGCGCTGGTTATTTTCACGATTGATTTGAATGGGGCCGATGACCTTCTTGATTTCGGCCACTTGTGCAAGGGGGATTGCCCGGCCGTCGTCGGTATGAACCAATAGACTGCCGATCGCCTCTGGGTCGTTGCGATATTGTTCTTGATATCGTACGTGGATGCCGAATCGACGGGAGCTTAGATATATCTGATCGATCACCTCACCACCGACTGCCAGTTCCACAATTTCCAGTAGTTCTGAGACACTCACGCCGTACCGGGCACAGGCATCGCGATCGGCAATGATCTGGACCTGTGGCTGGCCAAAGCTTTGTTCGATGGAGAGATCGACCAATCCCTCGACGTCTGCGATGGCCTCTTTGATTTCACCGGCTTTTGTACGAAGCGTAACCAGATCATCCCCGTAGAGCTTAATTGCGAGTTGCGCTTTGATTCCCGATATGAGTTCATCGAAAGCATTTTGGATCGGTTGCGTAAAATTGAGTGCCACGCCGGGGTAGGCCGCCAATTCTTTGTTCATCGACTCGACAAGCTCCTTCTTGTTCTTGAATCGTTGCCATGTCTCCGGGTCATTCAGTTCGATATGAATCTCGGCCGTATTGACCGGATGCGGATGGCTCCCGGCCTCCGGACGGCCGGTGCGGGAAACCGTCTCCTTGACCTCGGGATATTTCATTATCACTTGCTCGAGCTTCATCACCGTTTCGGTTGCTTTTTCAAGCGAAATCGACGGAGTCATGGTGACACCGATAAGGATGGACCCTTCTTCTAACGTAGGGATAAATTCTGTACCCAAGAACCGCACCGAGAGTAAGCTCGCAACGAGTGCAATTACGGCTATACCCACTACTATTATCCTTCGGCGGAGTGCCCATTCCAAGAGCGGTTTGTAACCCTGCTTGAGCTTACGGACAACGATGAACTCCTTGCCCTCGTGACCTTTTAGGAAGTACATGCTCAGCACGGGAACAACTACCAAGGCGGCCAGAATGGAGCCCAGAAGGGCAAAAGAAATCGTAAAAGCCATCGGGGAAAACATTTTCCCCTCCACACCTTGGAGAGTAAAGAGCGGCAGAAATACTAGCACAATGATCAGAATCGAAAAGGCAATTGGTCGGCCAACCTCATGCGCCGCCTGCAATATTACCGCCAATTTGCTCTGTTGACCGTTTGACTTCGCCGAGAGGTGCCGGTGAATATTCTCGACCATGACGATTGATCCGTCGGCCAGCATGCCGATGGCAATGGCAATTCCACCCATGGACATCAGGTTGGCCGACATCTTCTCGACACCCATCATCAGGGACGCAATCAAGGCGCACAGGGGGAGCGTAATGACGACGATTAGTGCCGAGCGCACGTTGCCAAGAAACAGCAACAGGACTAAGGTGATGAGTATGGCCCCTTCAAGAAGCGATTTCTTGACGGTTTCATTGGCTTTGGCTACCAGATTCGCCTGCTCGTAATATGGCGCGATTGTGACTCCCTTCGGCAGTGATGCCTGCACTGTCGGCAACTTGGCATATAGGCGCTTGATCACATCTGAGGTATTCTCGCCATAGAGTTGAAGAACGATCCCCGAAACCACTTCCTCTTTGCCGTCCTTCGTAACGACTCCACGCCTTATCTCTTTGCCAAAATTAACATCAGCGATGTCGCCGATCTTCACCGGGACTCCATCCACAGACTTCACAGGGATGCTCTTAATGTGATCGAGGCTGCCAACCAGTCCTAACCCGCGAACCAGATACTCTTCCGAGCCCAACAATAGAAACTGCCCACCGGCATTTCGGTTGTTTTTCTCAACGGCCTCCACCACCTGCTCGAGGGTAATACCGTACTTGCCGAGGGCGTAAGGATTGATGCTGATCTGATACTGCAGCACATGCCCGCCAACCGAAAGGATTTCAGTCACGCCAGAGACGGTCTGAAGGCCGTATTTGACGATCCAGTCGTTCACTTCCCGCAAGAACGTTCCTTTGTCTTTGCCTTGCAGGTCGGTGGTACTGTCTGCAGTCAGGTAGTAGATGAAGATCTGCCCCAGTCCCGAAGAGATCGGCCCGAGGGTTGGTGGCTCAAGACCGGCCGGCAATTCTGCCATTGCGCTGGCCAGACGTTCACCGACAATTTGCCGGGCAAAATACATCTCAGTCTGATCATTGAAATACACATAGATGACTGCCATACCAAATGCGGAGGTGGATTTGATATTGATCACACCCGGCAAGCCGTTCATCTTGGATTCAATGGGAAACGTAATGAGTCGCTCTATTTCTTCTGGGGCCATGCCATGCGCCTCGGCGAAAACCGGCACCATGACCGGAGAAATGTCCGGAAACGCATCGACCGGCAATTTGGTGTATTGGTACAGGCCGAGCCCAACAATGGCAGCGACCATCACCAACACCAGGATGCGCTGTTTCAGCGCAAGTTCAATAATTCTGTCAAGCATTCTGGTAGCCCTTCCTCAATGCCCGTGACCGGCGTGTCCGCCGCCCAAGGATTTCAGGGTGAGTTGGGCCTTCAATTCAAATGCGCCTTTGCAGACGTAGACGCTGCCCTCAGTGAGACCCGAGACGATTTCCGTCTGGCTGACCCCCTGCACGCCCGTCACGACAGGCACGGGATGAAACTCATCCCCGTCCTCGCTGATGAATACAGACGGCTTCTCATCTACGATCTGTACTGCCTCTTTGCACACCACGAGTGATGACTCGTCCGCAGTAAGTACAAACGACGCCTTGATGAACGTGCCGGGTTTCCAGAGATTCTTGATATTCGGAATGACCGCACGAGCGACCAGACTGCGGGTCCGCTCGTCAAACACCGGGCTGATATAGCTGATGTTAGCGAGTGTAGCTGTCTTGCCTCCCAGTGCCTCGATACGAACGGACTGCCCGACCGTTATCTCGGGTGCATCCTTGCCGTAGATTGCAATATTCACCCAAACATTGGAGAGGTCAGCGATAACGAATAGATCGCGTTCTTCGGTTACAAACTCTCCTACGGTAGCGTGTTTTTCAATCACCCTGCCCGAACCATGAGCAACGACATCGTAGAGGCTGAGGCTCTCATTACTCTCAATGGTGGCAAGTACTTCGCCAGACTGCACATAGTCGCCGATGTTTTTGTGCGCCTTCTTAATGATGCCCGGGAATCGCGGAACTATGTGTACGACATGATCGCCATCGGGTACTACTTCTCCGGGAAGTTCGATCGTGCGTTCAATGCGGCCAAGACGCACGGTGTCAAGCGACAGGCCTATTTTTTGTGCCACGCCCGGAGGAAGGGCAACGGCATTCTCCTCTCCTTCATGGCCGTGCGTGCCATGTTCATCACCATGTTCTGGGTTAACCGACGTTTCCTCGAGAGCGACTTCGCCTTTCGGTTGAGAAGTGTCCTCACCGCTGGTATCGCACCCCCAGAGTAGGGTCGCCAGAGTAACTCCCAATATTAGTAAGAGTATTCTTGTTCTCATATAGTCTTATCTCCTCACCGGGCTCAGACGGTGACCAGTTAGTAGTTCAATTTCGGCAGTTGCTTCCGCGCCCGCGATGAGCGCTTCGACCAGCATGCCCTGGAGTTCGGATAGTGTCCGTTGGGCGTCGAGCACATTTATGAACGGCTGCGATCCCATGCGATATGCGTTATTCATTTCTTCCATGACTTGCTGGGCTGGCGGAATTACCTGGTCACGGAGAAGACTGATTTGATTTCGCTGTGTTTCGATCATAGCGAGTCGCTGGCGTACTTCTCCCTCCAACCGCTGGCGAGCGGAAGCCAACTCAGCTTGAGCCTGGTCGAGACGAGCATTTGCTTCAGTCTGGCCGCCTTTGTTGCGGTCGAAGAGTGGCAGCGGCAGTGCCGCCCAAACGAGGAAGGAGTTGCTCCCATCGTCGTGCAGCCGTCGATAACCAGCTCCAAGACTTACGTCAGGCTTGCCAATAGCGCGTGCCAGACGAATATCCGCTTCACGTGCTCTTATCCGTGCTTGCAGACCAGCAAGTTCTGGATTGTCGTCGACCAAGAGTCCTTGATCGGCAGCGGATGGAAGAGTCAACCAGTCAGTGAGTGCTCCGTCGACTCGAAAGATAGTGCCTGACGATCCCCACAACGTGGCTAACGCAAGACGCTGCTGCATGGCCATGGCCTCAGCAGAGGCCAATTCAATCTCCGCCAGCTTGGTGGCCGATTGCGCCCTGAATAGTTCTGCTTTGGGTACCGCTCCACTGGTAACTTTGACACTCACCGCATCTTCGATTTTGCGTACCAGCTCAAGGCGTTGGCGTGCCAGTGCTACATTTTCCTGAGCCCCGAGTGCTGCAATGAAAGTAACCGCAACGGATCGGTACAATTCCAAGAGCGATTGTTGTCCGGCGAACTGCTCAGACACGAGCTCTGCCTCGGCGACAGCGCGGCGAGCACCCCGCTTGCCGAACAATTCGAAGGTTTGCTCGACACCTACAGTTGTTTGGGCTGGTCCACTCTCAGACTTTCGACCAAAATCTTCGACTTCTGTTGAGAGTTCCGGATTGGGACGGACGACGCTTTGCTGCAGTCGGCCTTTCGCGGCACTAATCTGCGCTTTGACTGCGCGAAGCTGCGGATGTTTTGCCACGACCAACTGCAAAGCCTCACTAAACGTGAGCACTGAATCCTCATGGAAGGCCGAATCATTGATAACCCCGGATTCGCTATAGACCGGCGGTAGGATCGGAACTCGGTTGGAATCGGTTTGCGCTTCGACTGTCCCGACAACGGCGGCAATGAGAAAGATTATGTACCGTAATATTCGTACTTGCATTAACAATTCTCCAGGCTGTGGATTACTCACTCTGCCAAACAATTTGGCAACGCTCCTGATATGTTCAGGAGAATAGAACTAATCGATGAGTTTGGAGAATCAGCAACGAATTACTGTTGATAGATGAAAAGTAGGAAACGTGTTTCCAGCTAGTTGATATAGCGGTATTTCTAGTCGAGAAAGTTCGGGGCTAACCCCAAGAGACGGTGGCAAGACAACAGTTAGTATCGGAACAATTGTCTGATTAATGGTTTGAATTGCCGACATGCACTGCGGCGTCCGAGTGGCATCCTTGGCAAATTGGATGTCCAGACATGAACCGCAATCGTCTTCGGAGGCATCGAAAGAAAATGACAAGTCGGCGGCATCAACTGGTTCCTGACTGCAACAATCGGCCCCCACCCGCTCAACTCGAACGTGGGAGTCGGACTGTATGCAAATTACCTTGTCATGGTGGAGCCAAGGTCCTGCCAGGATTAGTGCTGTCAGGACAATCGCTGAGACTACTCTTTTAGTGTTACGCCAAATCATTACGGTCCGAAAGGTAATCAGGATTCATTCCATCGTCAATCCGAATCTGCACTATTAGTGATATGCTCAGAAGTTCAATTGGTTCCCGGAGCAAACTAACGCCATCTTTCTATTGCCCGCGTGAACCTCCCTCTCGATTAATTGGTATACGCTACCCCCCGACACATTGCACCACGCGAAAGCACATCGAAGCCCCTCCGTATAGTCCATGTTTGGAAAGCGGCCTTTCTAACACTTTGCTAACAGAACAAGCCAAAACACGGGATAATAAGGGACAACACCGGACAAGTGTAGCTGGTGCAAGTTGTTGTCCTTGTTGCAGCTTACTGTCCGATGTTGTCCCGTGTTCGGTCGACGCAAACAGCTCATAACCCGAAGGTCGAGGGTTCAAATCCCTCCCCCGCCATTTTATGGGACTGCGCCACAATCACTTACAATTCTATCGTGGACTTTTCAGACCTACGGCTTTCGCGTTTTCTAACAATTTTCTAACGGGATTTGCGGCCTCGTGCTTTTTCACGCACGATTCGCTTCAATTTGCGGCTCTGCTCCATAGGAAAACTCCCGGGATTTGTGTGAAAATATCTAATTCGGCAGAATGCCGAAAAGGTCAGAACCCGAAGGTCGAACTTGATATCCGATCGCATGAAATTCAGTCACGAAGGTAGGGAGAACCGAACCACGCCTCGCGTTGTAGTACAATGGCTTACGGGTCCGCGTGACGAAATTGTGACTCCTTTTTGGGTGACCCCTACACCTCACCATCACGCAGCTCCGTCGTTCAGACAGGATTTGTTTTTCTGAAGAACATGACACGATCCAGCTTGACTTCGGGTCGCTTGGTGAATATATAAAGATAGAAGACTCTTAAAACTGGAAAGTATCGTGCTCTTCTCTAAAGGTTGTTCTTACGCCATACGCGCTTCGCTCCTAGTGACCATCAAGGAGACTAAGGACGGTCGAAAATTCATTCCGATTCGGGAACTCGCAGATGAATTGGACCTATCGTTTCATTTCCTTACTAAGATCATGCAGATTCTCACGGAATCAAAAATCATGGAATCGTTCAGAGGTCCCAATGGTGGGATAGGATTGGCCCGGCCGTCCAAGGACATTACTCTTATAGATGTCATATCAGCGGTTGACGGCATGGCGCTCTTCACAGATTGTGCGTTAGGCCTCCCGGGTTGCGGCGAGAAGACACCCTGCCCCCTGCATGCGGCGTGGGCAAAACGTCGCCAGGACCTGCAACGAATGTTCGAGAAAACAACTCTCGCTAGCTTAGCCAGAGAACTGGCCACCAACGAACTCCGAAACTGAGTAAACGGTCATATGATGCCAGTGGGAAAACGTATACAGATATTCCAGACAACATACTCCGAAATCTTGAATGTCGACTCGGGCTTGTCGGATTTGAACATAACACCACAACCATAAATCAAATGAGGATACACTAATGAGAATGATGACTTACTCATCCCTGGTTGCCCTTTGCGTCGTGGTAGCAGGATCGATTGCAGGCGGCTGCTCTTCGACACCTGAGACCGATGCCGAGCGCCAGGCGCGCTGGACGGCAGGTAACCTTACTAGTTTCGAGACCGAAAACGGCATTGGGCCGATCACCGAAGACGCTCAGGTAGCCGCGGCCGATCCATCAAGGGCCGTAGCCGGACAGGAAATCTTCATCAAGAAGTGTGCGACCTGCCATTACCTCGACCACAAGAAAACTGGACCTATGCTTCGCGATGTGACGAAACGTCGCTCAGCCCAATATATACTCAATCAAATCCTCAATCCCGAACAAATGGGGAAGTTGCACCCAGACGGCAGGAAACTCGTCGCCCAGTATGCGCAGTACATGACCATCCAGGGGATAACACGGGAAAATGCTGAGGATATTCTGAACTTCCTGCGATCTGAAGCCGGCAAGCCGGCGTTGCCGGCCGAGCAGCAGCCAGGATTCGGCACCCCGCCCCCACCCCCTGGGCAATGATTAAAGAGCAAGCTGAAGGTAAGCCAGTACTAATGAGGAGAACAACATGACTCGGAAATATCAACTTGTTGCCGCCTGCGGGGCAATTCAATTAGTCTTATTGATCCTCGCCGTTGGTTGTTCGAAAAAACAGGAAGTGGGAGGATTCGGCGACGCAGCCGCTAAAGTCTATGTTGCGCCCGGCTCGTACGACGAGTTCTACGCTTTCATGTCCGGCGGCTTTAGTGGCCAGGTGTCGGTGTACGGACTTCCTTCCGGGCGCCTCTTCCGCGTCATTCCTGTGTTCAGCCAGGACCCCGAGAAGGGTTATGGTTATTCCGAAGAAACCAAGCCGCTGCTGATGACTTCCCACGGTTTCATTCCGTGGGATGATGCTCACCACCCGCAGTTGTCCATGACCGACGGCCAGACGGACGGTCGATGGCTATTTATCAATGGCAACAATACGCCGCGTATTGCGCGGCTTGACCTCACCACGTTCGAGACCGTTGAGACCATTGAGATTCCCAATACGGGCGGCAATCACGGCTCTCCGTTTCTGACGCCTAACACTGAGTATGTTGTCGCATCGACCCGGTTCAGCGTTCCCATCCCCCAAAAGGATGTGCCGATAAGCTCCTATAAGGAGAACTTCAAAGGAACCATTTCCTACATCAAAGTCGATTCAGCCTCCGGGCGCATGAATGTTGCGTTTCAGATCCTGGTGCCTGGCATCAATTACGACTTGTCGCGCTCCGGCAAAGGACCCTCGTACGGCTGGTCCTTCTTTAGTTCCTACAATTCCGAACAGGCAAATACCCAGCTCGAAGTAAACGCGTCGCAGAACGACAAGGATTTCATTGCGGCAGTTAACTGGAAATTGGCCGAAGAACTGATCGCGCAAGGCAAGGGACAAATCTGGAAGTCACCGCATTACCACAACTTTATGGACCATGCGGATGTAGGCCAAAGCGAGATCATTACCGATGTACCGGTATTAATTGCAGAGGAAAATCCGGGGCTGATGTACTATATCCCGACGCCTAAATCCCCGCACGGGTGTGATGTTGATCCTTCCGGCGAGTACATTGTTGCCGGTGGAAAGCTCGCCGCCCTGATCCCGGTTCACTCTTTCAGCAAGTTTCAGGCAGCAGTCGCGGCGAAAGAGTTCGACGGAGAGTTTGGTGGCATACCTATCCTGAGATATGAATCAGTTGTAGCAGGAGAAGTCAAGGAACCCGGTCTCGGTCCGCTCCACACCGAATTTGACGGCCAGGGGTACGGATACACGTCGATGTTCCTGTCGTCGGAGATCGTCAAGTGGAAACTTGGGACTTGGGAAGTTGTTGATCGCATACCTACCTATTATTCGATCGGTCACTTGATGATTCCCGGTGGCGACACCAAGCAGCCGTTTGGCAAATACGTGGTTGCCCTCAACAAGATCACCAAGGACCGCTACCTTCCGACCGGCCCTGAGTTGACGCAATCGGCCCAGTTGATTGACATAACCGGCGACAAGATGAAGCTGTTGCTCGATTTTCCGACCATCGGTGAACCGCACTATGCGCAAGCTTGTCCGACCTCCCTTATCAAGGACAAATCAGTACGCTGGTATCCGATTGAAGAAAACAAGAATCCGCATGCTATCACGGCCGAGGGTCAAGCACGCGTTGAGCGCGACGGCAAGACGGTGCACATTTATATGAGCACCATCCGCACACACTTTGCGCCGGACAACATTGAAGGCATCAGAGTTGGCGATAAGGTGTATTTCCACGTTACCAACCTGGAGCAGGACTGGGATGTACCGCACGGTTTCAGCGTCATGGGAGCAAACACGTCGGAACTCCTGGTCATGCCGGGACAGACGCGCACAATTCTGTGGGAGCCGAAACAAGCGGGCGTGATCCCGTTCTATTGTACTGATTTTTGTTCAGCGTTGCATCAGGAAATGCAGGGCTGGATTCGGGTATCAAGCTGAGGAATTATGCCCTTTCTGCCTAGAAGGATTGCCAGCGACGGTTCAGCTTCTTTGGCTGGACCGTCCGGCAGTCCAAATACCACGACGCAACCGCATCGAGACGGGAAGCTCACCATTTCCTCCCGCGTTGTCGTCGCCCTCGCGGCTCTCTTGTTGTCGGCTACTTATTTCTTTCCATTGTGGGAGATCTCCCTGGACGCACCCCAGTACCCCGAAGGACTTGGGCTGGAGATCTGGATCAACCAGATGCAAGGGCAGCATCCGGGCGATTTGAACAAGATCAACAACCTCAATCACTATATTGGCATGAAACGAATTCTCCCGGAATCTATCAAGGAGTTGCGCATCATGCCATGGATCATGCGGGGAGTGATGTTTGCGGGCTTAATCGTGGCTGCGTTTGGACGTCGATCGCTCCTTGTCATCTGGCTCTTGATCTTCATCGCCGTCGCCTCGGCAGGATTTGTCGACTTCTACATGTGGGGATATGACTATGGTCACAATTTGGACACGGAGCACGCCATAATCAAAGTGCCGGGAATGAGCTATCAGCCACCAGTCATCGGCACCAAAAAACTGCTCAATTTCGAGGCAGCATCCTATCCCGGCTTTGGCGGATGGGTGGCCATTGGGGCATTCCTCATGGCGGCTGTCGTCTGGCTGCGCGAATTCCGAAGATCCCGAGCGAAGGCTATAAAGATCGGTAGCGCCGCAACCAGCACAGGTGTGCTTTGCCTAATTCTATTTATAGCGGGATGCGGTCAACCGAAACCGGCGCCGATCATCTACGGCACTGACCTGTGCGACTACTGTGATATGACCATTGTCGACCGTGCCTTCGGTACCGAACTGGTGACCCGCAAAGGTAAAGTCCTAAAATTTGACTCGATCGAATGCCTGGCCGCCGTCGAGGTGGAAGGCAAGATAGACACGACACAGCTTCACTCCCGCTGGCTGACAGATTTCGCCAACCCCGATAGTTTACTCAATCTCAATGACGCCATCGTGGTTGCCACGGACCGGCAGAAAAGCCCGATGGGCATCGGTCTTGTCGCGGTGTCTGACCAACAGCGGGCCAGCCGGCTCATGGCCGACAAAGGTGGCCGCATAGTCAATTGGGATGAGACCAAACGTCTGGTCGCCGAGACATGGAAACTCGCAGGTGCCAAATGAGTGGCTCGTGGCGATACCACCTGGCCATTGGTGCAGCGGCGCTCTTCGCCGTCACAATTTCGGCCGCCACCCTGCGGGTAGTACCCGGTGGCCAGACAGAAAGTCTCCGGGCAGCGCTGATCGCTGCGCAGCCCGGCGATACGATCGCAATCGCTCACGCCACATATTTTGAACATGACCTTGTGATCGATAAGCCGCTCGTGCTGCGCGGCATTGACCAACCGGTTCTCGATGCAAACGGCAAAGGACCAATCATAGAAGTTACGGCTGCCAACGTTTCGATTTCCGGATTCACCTTCCGCCAGGTCCCGGTCAGCTTCACCAAAGAGCACGCCGCCATACGTGTCTCCTCGACGAGCGCCTGTGAGATCGCTGACAATCTGTTTGAAGGAAACTTCTTTGCCGTCTATTTGGCCAAAGCGGACCACTGTCGCATTTTGCGTAACCGCATGCACGGAGGCTCAACCGAAGTGACCACCTCCGGTAACGGCATCCACCTGTGGCAATGCCGCGATATCGTCATCATGGACAACAACATTGTCGGCCATCGCGACGGTATCTATCTGGAATTCGTCAAGCACAGTACGATCATCGGAAATATCAGCGACCGCAACCTTCGCTACGGGCTGCACTTCATGTTCTCCGATAGCTGCCGGTATGAGAAGAACCGGTTTCTGGCCAACGGCTCCGGCGTCGCCGTGATGTACACCAGTAATGTCGAAATGATTCAAAACAGTTTTGCCGACAGCTGGGGCGGAGCGGCCTACGGCTTGCTGCTCAAAGACATTAAGAACAGTTCAGTGACCAAAAACGAGTTCACCAAGAACTCAGTCGGCATCCATATGGAAGGCTCAGACCGGGTTGACATCGTCGAGAATCGCTTCACTGCCAACGGCTGGGCTATCAAAATCATGGCCAACTGCGTAGATAACACAATTCGATCCAATGATTTCATCGACAATTCGTTTCAGGTTGCAACTAACAGCCGCCAGTCCTTCTCTACATTCTCCGGCAACTACTGGAGTACATACCGCGGCATTGATCTGGATCGTGACGGCTTTGGCGATGAATCGTTCCGCCCGGTCAGCCTGTACAGCCTGCTGGTGGAATCCGAACCGTCGTCGCTTATCCTGGTGCGAAGCTTGCTGGTTGATGTCTTGAATTTGGCGGAGCGCATTGTGCCTACTCTAACTCCTGAATCCTTAGTCGATGCGTCGCCCCGCATGAGGCCTGCCCTATGATAGAGATCTCCCGTCTGCACAAGCGTTACGGGCGTTTTGTCGCCCTGCACGAAGTGAGCCTCTCGCTTGAACGAGGCAAAGTCACCGGCATCATCGGTCCCAACGGCTCCGGAAAATCGACCTTGATGAAAACGCTGCTCGGTTTGGTCACGCCAAGTTCAGGGTCGATCACTATCAATGGATATCTCCTCGATGGTTCATGTGAGTACCGCCGGACACTGGGATATGTTTCGCAAATAGCGCGCTTCCCACAAGATCTTACCGGGCGCGAAGTGATCGATATCGTGAAGGGACTCCGGTCGGATCCCGCTCCGCTGGAGAACGAACTGATCGCCTTGTTCGACCTGGAGAACGAATTGCCAAAACGCACCCGCGCCATGTCCGGTGGCACCCGCCAGAAGCTCAGTGTAGTTCTGGCCTGCATGTTTGATCCCCAGTTACTGATCTGCGATGAGCCAACCGCCGGACTCGACCCCGTAACCAATACGCGCCTGAAAGATTACCTGCTTTCTCTGCGCTGTCGCCAGCGCACTGTTCTGATCACGACCCACATCATGAGCGATCTTGATGAAATCGCGGATAATGTCGTGGTTCTGCTTGAAGGTCGCGTGCGCTTCTCCGGTGCTGTTCGTGATCTCAAACTGACAACGGAGGAACCGCGGCTGGAAGCGGCGGTCGCGCGACTACTCGAGCGAGGCGCCGCGTGAAACTCGTACTGCACCTCGCGTGGTATGCCGTCCGCGATGTCACCCGCAATCGCTGGGGACTACTGTATACTGTCTTCTTTGCCGTTGTCACAGCCGGGTTGTTCTATCTTCAGGCGCAGTCAGCTAAAGTGGCAATCAGTCTGACCAGTATCTGTCTGTTTTTGATCCCCCTGATCACGTCGCTATTTGGCACCATCTATTCCTACAATTCTCGAGAGTATGTGGAACTCGTCCTGACTCAGCCGGTGTCGCGCCGGACGGTGTTCCTCGGCCTATACATAGGCCTTGCGGTCGCGCTGGTAAGCGGCTTTGCTCTTGGCGTCGGTGTACCCATGCTGATCCTAGGCGAATGGGCCGCCGACCAAATGAGTTCGCTGGCAGTTTTGCTTACGATGGGCGGCTTTCTCACGCTCATCTTTCTGGGCATCTCATTCCTGATCGCGCTGATCTTCGATGACCGGGGTAAGGGCCTGGCGGCCGTCCTGGGTATCTGGCTTTTCAGCGCACTTGTCTATGATGGGTTGGTGC
>JBATNE010000298.1:0-10276 GCA_049290195.1 Candidatus Zixiibacteriota bacterium | reverse complement strand
AGCTAATGGGGAATGATGGACAATTTGTTGTCCCTTGTCAACTTACCGTTGACCAGGACTAAGGGATGAGGCGCTCGGCATCCGGTGGTACAACGACCTGAAACTGCCCGGCCTTAACCTTAACGTCGGGCCGAAATTCTCTGCGAATTCCAACGATTGTGGTATGCGAGCTATCATCGAATTGAAATCGGCTCAGCCGCCAGCCATCATCCTTGGTCCGATAATACATCAGGGCCAGTGCCCAGTGGCATCCTGGCGCCGACACGACCACTGAGGTACGGTCGTCTGATGTAGAGACCGTACTAATGATTGCGCCACCCTCTTCGGTGGTCGCCTGAGGCAGGTCCCGCAGACAGGAATGAAAATTCAATTTCGAGATGTCGGCGCTACAGGAATCCTTCCCTCGCCAGGAACGCCATGACTCCTGAATGTGCTGATTGGAGGTCGGGAGATACATGAGCAACGAGTCTGAAGTAATAACCCCTTTGATTACTCCTTTTCCCATGTACGCTCTCCCTGAAAGCGCGAGGACCGAATCGGCATCAAATATCTCCAGACGCATCGAGGTCAGTTTCCCGTAGTTGGTAATCTCGGTGTCAAAGAGATAGGCATCGGCCCGGACTTTGACGCTCGAACCGACCGGAGTCCCTTCTGACTGGCTGGTTCCGGGACCTGATGCGGCACAGCCCAACCAGACTATTGAGCCAAACAGGATGAGGGCCGTGAGTTGTGATCTCTGAGTCATATGCGTAGTTGGTTTACAGCCAGAGAAAAATGCCCGGTCCGCCGATAATCGGCACCAACACACTCACGATCGGTCGTAGCAGGAAGTTGAGACCGCCCAAATAGAGAAGCCCGATAAGAATGATCGGTGAAATGAAATTGAACTTGTCATACGCTTCTTCCATGCTTGGCGGCAAGAGACTCCTCAAAATGTGCGAGCCATCGAGCGGAAACAACGGAATCAGGTTGAAGAATGCCAGGACCAGGTTAATCAAAATAGCCTGAGCCATTACCATGAAGGCCGCTTCAGGGATTCCGGACATAAGTCCGGTTACGCGGAAGACAATGCCGAACGCAATTGCCAGGAGTACATTGGAGATGGGACCTGCGGCTGAAATCCACATGTCGGCTACGCGCGGATTTTTGAGATTCATGATATTGACCGGAACCGGCTTGGCCCACCCGAAGCGGAAACCGGAGAGCACCATTACGATACTGCCGAAGAGATCAAGATGCACCAGCGGGTTGAGCGACATTCTCCCGAGATCTCGGGCCGTATTGTCGCCGAATTTATGTGCCGACCAGGCGTGCGAAAACTCGTGAACCGTCAACGACAGGAGAAGAATCGGTACTCCGACCAGCGCCCTCTGAAGGAAATTGTCATCCATTATCTTTTCACTCTCATTTTGCGAACGCTCGCGATCGCGGACTTTCCACTTCTGCCGGATACCGCGCAGGAACCTGCATCAAAGAACCGCCATTTCCGATCAGTTCCTTTCCTGATGCCAATGCGGGTAGAACGCGAAATCAGGGCAGGTCGTTCGCCGCGATCTTCAAGGTACAGCTGCGAACCGGTCAAATCCAGATTGTTGTGCGCTTTTGTCAGTCCGAACCCGCGACACAATTTACCCGGGCCACTTAGTGAAAGTACTCTGTGCCCTTTGGATTCCACAGTCTCAAACCCACCTGACGGTTCGGCCGCTCGAAACAGCACCGCGGCCGGCTGTCCCTGCGCCTCAGTTACTACATTGAGACAATAATACATGCCATAAATGAAGTAGATATAGGCGATTCCCGGTTTTCCGTACATTGGGGCATTTCGTTTGGTAGGACCCGGAGCGGCGTGACTGGCGGGATCATCTTCGCCGATGTACGCTTCAACTTCGACAATGCGCGCCGCACGGCGCGCCCCGTCCAGGTGCGAGACGAGATACTTGCCGATCAGGTCTCGGCTGACATCAAGCGTTGGTCGATTGAAGAAAGCGCGAGGTAGCTTTCGTCTCACCCGGAAATCCTCTCGGTCCGAATCAGTCTTCGCAACCGGTCACAGAACTTGGGACCAGTGACGACGCCGTCTCAAAGTCATATCCGACCTGTTCCGGCGCATGGGCATCAGAACCAAGGAACAGCACATCAACGCCGGCTCGCTTGGCCAGATTGACCGTTTCTACCAGCGGGAAGTAGCTATCAAGTCCCTTGCGACGGGCGGCGGTATTGACTTCGATGCCGGTTCCGGAAGCCTTGAGGACATCAAACAAGTCTTCGAGATACGGTTTGTGAATTTGGTGTACCTTCGCACCATAGACCTTCTCACCATACTTGCGATAATAGTCGAGATGGGCGATAGTGTTGAACACACCGGACTTGGCCGCATCAATTACCTGCGCGAAATACTTTTCCGCCATCTCCTCAATTCCAAATCGGCTGAAGCACTTTTCGTAAGTGTCGGAACAGCAATAGCAGATGTCATCGATCTCGTGGACACCCACAAGAAAGTAGTCAAACGGGAATGATCTCTTCACTTTGAGCGCCTCTTCTTCGCAGCCCGGATACCAGCCGAATTCCAGTCCGAGCAGAACCGAGAGCCCCAGCGGATAATACTTCTCGCGCGCCCGCTCGACATCGGCAGCGTAGAAATTCAGCGGTTCTATCCCCACTCGTACCCGCTCTCCGTTGACTGAGATAAAACCGGCTTCATCTATGGTTTGCGGATTGGCGTCATAATGGGTGGTAAAGCAGATTTCGGCCAGATTGCGCTTCAGGGCCGCCTGACAATAGTCGTCGATCGTCCCAACGGCATCGACCGAATAATCGCAATGGCAGTGGTGGTCAGAGAGTCCCTCAATAGCCAGTGGTGTGATTGTCGGTTCAGGCAAAGTTAGCTCCTGTCAAAAACGGGTTGTTCACTCGCTCCGCGCCAACCGTTGTGCTCGGACCGTGCCCGGGGTAACAGATGACGCCATTCGGTAGCGTAAGTATCTTACGCCTGATCGAGTCCAAAAGTTGATCCATTGAACTACCCGGAAAGTCAGTTCGGCCCACCGAACCCTGAAAAATCGTATCACCGCAAATCAATTTGCCGGACTCCTCAAGAAGATAGCATACACCGCCCGGGCTGTGCCCCGGGGTAGCGAGCACTCGAAAGGCCAGTGGGCCGAAAACCAGCAGCTCCTCATCATCCACAACTTGGTCTGGAGGAGGCGATACAACTGGCGTTTCAAGCCAGGTTGAGAGATTCTTGGCCGGGTCAGTGAGGAGTTCCTCCTCACCCCTGCCACAGACCACCGGGATGTCGAACTGACTCTTGAGGGTTGCGACACCAGCTAAATGGTCGCCGTGACCGTGCGTAAGCAGAATTGCGAGCGGCTTGATCTTTTTATCCGCCAGTCGCTTAGCTATCATGTCGGGCTGGTCGCCAGGGTCGATTACGACGCCTTGACCAGTTTGGTCGTCCCACACGAGGTAGCAGTTCACCTCCAGCGGTCCAACAATTAGGGTATCTATTTTGAGGGGCATCGGCGGAAGATAAAATGACGACCAAAATAGTCAAGAACAATCGGTCAATATAATGCCTTAAGTGATAGCGGATTACAGAGGCCCGACGATGGACATATTTCTCGATTTCCGTTTGACCCACATCATAAAACAGGCTATATTTGTGCTTTCTTTCTCAAACTTTGGGATGAATTGACAAAACGATGATTGCAGAACTGAAGAGCAAACTTCCGGACCTCAAGGTCCGTCTTGATAAGCTAGCGAGGTATCTTTGACCTTGATGCCCGCCGGAATACTATTGCCGAATTAGAACAGAAGACTACCCTCCCCGGGTTCTGGGACAGTAATCAGACCGCCCAGACTGTCCTCAAAGAAATCTCCCTCCACAAGAAATGGATTGAGTCGCACAGCAAACTGGCGACCGAGCTTTCTGATATGCAGGAACTGCTCGAAATGGTGGATCCTGAATCGCCCGAAGTGGCCGACCTTGAAAAGTCAGTCGATGCCCTCAAAGAAGAAGTAGATAAACTCGAATTTCGCACCCTTCTGTCCGGCCCGGACGACTATCGCGATGCAATTGTAACTATCCATCCCGGTGCCGGCGGCACGGAATCGCAGGACTGGGCCGAGATGCTTTTTCGCATGTACAACCGCTGGGTTGAGCGTCGCGGATTCGAATCAGAGTTGATCGATTACCAGCCGGGCGAAGAAGCGGGGCTGAAATCTGCGACCATCGAAGTCAAAGGGGATTACGCCTATGGTTTTCTTAAGGCAGAGTCCGGCGTACATCGACTCGTTCGCATATCCCCGTTCGATTCCAACGCCCGGAGACATACGTCGTTTGTATCAGTCCATGTCTATCCCATTGTAGCAGACAATGTCGAAATCGAAATCAAGGATGACGATATCAGGATCGATACCTATCGTTCCTCCGGCGCGGGCGGTCAGCATGTGAACAAGACCTCATCCGCGATTCGCATCACCCACTTCCCTACCGGAATTGTGGTCACCTGTCAGACCGAACGGAGCCAGCACAAGAACAAAGATGCGGCCTTTATGGTGCTCAAGTCGCGTCTATACCAGTTGAAACTGGAAGAGGACGCTAAACAAAAAGCAAAGTTCGACAAGACCAAGAAGAAGATCGAGTGGGGCTCACAGATCAGATCATACGTTTTTCACCCATACAACATGGTAAAGGATCATCGGACCGACCACGAAACTTCCAATATTCAGGAGGTCATGGATGGCGGCATTGATCGCTTTATCGAGGCCTTTTTGTCTGACCCGGACCTGAAAGATCAGGTTCCGCTGTAGGACAAATCATCGTCGCTGTACCGGGCGACAGGAGATTGTTATGAGCGTCGTAGCTGACATAAAGATGAAAGCCAAAGCCAAGGGGCGCCGTGTCGTGCTCCCTGAGGGAACCGAACCGCGTACTATCGTCGCCGCCAAGAAGCTGGTCGGCGAAGGGATCGCCAAAGTCACGATTCTCGGTGACGAGAACAAGATCAATGCACTGGCCAAAGAGAACGGTCTCGATCTGGGCAAGGTCGAGATGATCGATCCGGCCACGAGCAAGGACCTCGCTCCCTACATCGCCGAGTTCATGCAGATTCGCAAAGAGAAAGGAATCACGGAAGAGCAGGCTCGTACCGCGATGCTCAACCCGCTCTTTTTCGGCGCCATGCTGGTGCGCAAGGATCGTGCCGATGCCGCCGTCTGCGGTGCTGTCAACACGACCGGCGATGTCTTGCGCGCCGCAATCCAGGTGATTGGCCTGAAGCAGGGGATTACGACTGTCTCCAGTTCCTTCATCATGACTATCCCCAAGTTCCGTGATACAATCGACAAAGTATTCATGTTCGGCGACTGTGCTGTCGTGCCGAATCCGACTGCCGAACAGCTGGCGTCGATCGCTGTCTCGACTGCCGAGACAATGAAGTTCCTGGTTGGTGAAGAACCGATCGTCGCACTCCTCTCATTCTCGACCAAAGGATCGGCCAAGCATGCCGATGTCGACAAAGTGCTCGCGGCGCTGGAGATTCTCAAGAAGAATCACCCGACGCTCAAGGTCGATGGTGAGTTCCAGCTTGATGCCGCCATCATTCCCGAAGTCGGCAAGAGCAAAGCGCCGGGATCTGAGATCGCCGGAAAAGCCAATTGCCTGATTTTCCCGGATCTCGATGCCGGGAATATTGGATATAAACTGACTCAGCGGCTGGCCGGCGCCACCGCCACCGGTCCTATCATTCAGGGACTGGCGAAACCTGCCAATGATCTATCGCGCGGCTGTTCGGCAGACGACATCGTCGATGTCTCCGCTATCGCCACGCTATTGAGAGGATAAGTTATGAGCATTAGCACACTCGCTCGCGAGATTCACGAGTCGCCGACTCTCAAGCTCAATGAGATCGCCACTATCCTTCGAGAAAAAGGAGAAGCGGTCATTCACCTTGGGGCCGGTGAGCCTAAGAGCAAAGTTCCGCTGGACGCCATTCTGGCCAGCGTGGCCAAGCTGTCCAGCGCCGATGTCCGCTATACCCCTACCGAGGGGATCCCGGCATTGATCAAGGCAATCATTCGATACACCGAAGAGAACTACGGCAAGATGGTTGGCCCGGAAAACGTCCTGGTCTCCAACGGCGCCAAGCACTCCTTCTACAATCTGATGATGGCCCTCGTCAACCCGCAGGAAGAAGTGATCATCTGCGCACCCTACTGGGTGAGCTACCCGGAAATCGTGAAGATGGTCTACGGTGTGCCGGTGATCGTCACGCCCGAAGACGGCCGCTTCATTCCCCGGATGCAGGATATCCTTGAAAAGGTGACATCCTACACCAAGGCGATCGTCATCAACAGCCCGAACAATCCATCGGGCGCGATCTATCCTCCTGAACTGATCAAGGAGATCGTCGAGTACTGTGAGAAGAAAGGTATCTACCTCATCATGGATGATATCTATCACAAGCTCACGTTCAACGGCACTCAGTGGGTTTCGGCGTACAAGTTCGCCAAGGACAACACCGATGCTTCCCGTCTGATCATCCTGAACGGCGTCTCCAAAGCATACGCCATGACCGGATTCCGGATCGGCTGGACAATCGCCAACACCAAGGTGACCGCGGCGATGGTGAACATCCAGGCACAGAATATCTCCTGTCCATCGATCGTCCTTCAGGCTGCAGCCGCCGGCGCACTGACCGGCGTACAGAGCGGGATCGATGCGCTCCGCATGTTCCTTCAGAACAACCGCGATGTCATGATGAATGAACTGAATGCCTTTACCGGTGTCAGGTGCATCCGGCCCGATGGTACCTTCTATTGTCTGGCCGACTTCACCGCATACAACAAGAGCTCGGTGGCGCTTTCCAATTTCCTTCTGGAGAAGGCGCTCGTCGTGACCGTGCCGGGTAAGGAGTTCGGGATGGAGGGGCATCTCCGACTCAGTTACTGCGGGACAATCAAAGAGATTATGGAAGGGGTAGCCCGCATCAAGTGGGCGCTGGATCCCGAGTCCCCCAACGAAATTTATATTGGCGACCGCAAGATGAGGAGAGACTGGAAATGAGCCACTATATCTTAGACTTGAAAACGCCGGCTCAGGGTCAAGCCCATGCGCTCAAGGCTGAATACAGCCTCTCCAACCACGGTCTGCGCAACCTGCACCAGACCTACTGGAACCTGCCGACCGAAGCGCTCTACGAAGAAGCGATCTTCCGCGGCGAAGGCAAGATGTCCCTGGGCGGACCATTCGCCGTCAACACTGGCAAGCATACCGCCCGTTCGGCCAACGACAAGTTCATCGTGCAGGAAGTGTCCACTCAGGACAAAGTCTGGTGGGGACAGTACAACCGTCCTTTCTCGATCGACAAGTTCAACGCCGTCTACCAGCGGTTGCAGGGATTCCTGCAGGGGCGCGACCTGTTCGTACAGGACCTTTATGGCGGCGCCGACCCGAACTATCGGATGCCGGTCCGAGTCATCACTGAATTAGCCTGGCACTCGCTGTTCGCTCGCAATATGCTCCTGCATGCCGAAACGAATGACGAACTTCGCAAATTCGTGCCGGAGTTTACGGTAATGTCGATACCGTCGTTCCAGGGTCTCCCTGAGATCGATGGCACCCTCTCCCCTACGTTCATTCTGCTGAACTTCGATCAGAAGCTCTGCATTATCGGCGGCACCGGGTACGGCGGCGAGATCAAGAAGTCGGTCTTCACGCTGCTCAATTTCCTTCTGCCGCTGCAAGGGATCATGACGATGCACTGCTCAGCCAACGTCGGCAAGAAAGGGGATGTCGCCCTGTTCTTTGGTCTTTCCGGTACCGGCAAGACCACCCTGTCGGCTGACCCGAGTCGATTCCTGGTTGGCGATGACGAGCATGGCTGGTCCGACGAGGGGATCTTCAATTTCGAAGGTGGCTGTTACGCCAAGGTTATTGAACTGTCACCATCGGCTGAACCGGAGATCTATGCCTGCACCCGCCGTTTCGGGACCGTGCTTGAGAATGTCGTATTTGACAAAGTCACTCGTCTTTTGGATCTCGATGATGACGAGCTGACTGAGAACACTCGCGCCGCCTACCCACTGGAGTTCATTCCGAACTCAGTGCCGAGCAAGATGGCGGGACATCCAAAGAATATTATTTTGCTGACCTGCGATGCATCGGGCGTCATGCCACCGATCGCGCGGCTCACTTCTGAGCAGGCGATGTATCATTTCATTTCCGGCTATACCTCCAAAGTGAGCGGAACTGAGATTGATCTGGGCAAAGAGCCGGAGATCACCTTCTCGGCCTGTTTTGGCGCGCCCTTCATGGTGCACCATCCGTATTACTACGCCGATCTGCTTCGCCGCAAGATCGAGAAGTACGGCGCTACCTGCTGGCTGGTCAACACCGGCTGGACCGGCGGACCGTACGGGATCGGCAAGCGTATGTCGATTCATCACACCCGCGCGCTTTTGAACTCGGCGCTCGAAGGAAAGCTGGACGGGATCGAGTACGATGTCGATCCGGTCTTCGGGTTCCGCGTACCGAAGCATTGCGAAGGCGTTCCGGACAAGGTATTGCAACCGATCAACACCTGGGAAGACCCGGTGGCGTATCAGCAGAGATACCTGATGCTGGCGTCGTTGTTTATCGAGAACTTCAAGAAGTTCCGCGACGGCTGTGCGGCTGACGTTGTCAACGCCGGCCCGGTCAAGAAGGAGTTCCTGGTTAAGAAGTAGTCACTCTATGTGCTGCCGGGCGCCTCTGCCCGGCAGGTTCCAATATGTGCGGTCGGGTGTCTCTGCCTGACCGCTTTCTTTTGCTCACACCCTTCGGGTGTGTTACTCTCAACTCATTGTTGGATTTACTAGTCCAATGAATTGGGTTCGTTTCAGATATCTACTATTTTGCACGACTGCCCGTTCCTGTGCGCGGCAGACGTCCCCGTCTGCCCGTTCCTCCTAATGGCAGGAGCATCCCGCTTGAAGGCGGGATTCCTCGCCTCAACCGGCTCGGATCCCGCATAGAAGCGGGACTCTTCGTCTCGCGACGCTCGACTTGAGCAGGGCTCCTGCCCTACCAAATGGTCCCCTCATATACACCGCCCAACTCAGCTTCTGGCGCGATTTGGTACTCTTTTTGTAAGATTCGACGGACCCGGTATCAACTTGCTTCAGCCAAGAACTTTGGGCTATTTGCGGGCATGAAAACGAGCACACGCACGATATTGATTGGATCTAGTGCTGTTGCCTTTATTGGATTAGTCTGCCTGTTCTTGGCTGCCAAGAAAGCTGGTGAGATTCGGGGGCCGTTTGCTGCCGGCAGATCGGCGGAGGGATATATTCGAAATTCCCGATTCGTTGTCGGGAAATATGGCTCATGGGACGGCTATAATGAAGAAAGCGAATGGCTGGTGACAGTTGTCGATCTCGATTCACATGGCAGACATGAACGCACCCTATTGAACCTGGACTCTAAGAATACAAAATTGGGGCGTCTTTCATTTGCTGACGAACGGACTGCCACAATCGAAATTCTCACAGAACCCTCTGATACTGTAATCAGAACACTCGAATTGCCACGTGTCGTGACAAATCCATTTGGTCTAGACACTGTTTATTGCCCCGTGACTCATTCATTTACTCAGGGTAAGACACTCAACGCCTTTCTCAGACTCAAAGATGATGGCTCTCCTGATTGCCTTGAACTAAGACAGCTTGATAACCAGTCAGCCCAGAAGTGCATCCTGTTCAGAGCCTTCGGTGCAACCACGGTGACTATGAAATTGGAAATGGCGGGAGTACGATTTTCCCTATTTTCTGACACAAGCTTGATCGAGCCAGACTCGACCTTTGTGCTCGATCTTCTCAAAGCGAATCCCTACTTTGAATTTCAAATCAAAGGGGAGCGTCAGGTGGAAAAAGAGAGCTGACTGGAACCCAACACCTTTCTTGGTGTGTACAACGAATTGATGGCAGGAGCACAGGGCTCCTACCCTACAAAAGGGAAACCCACCTCAAAGAGGTGGGCCACCAGTGAGTCCGACATGTCCTTCTGCGACAAGCCATGTGGCACGAGTGCGGAGACTCGTGCCCTACCACAGGCACACCCTTCGGGTGTGTTACCACTTCACGCACCTTAGGATAACGGCAAAAACAGTGTACCTTCACCAACAATGAGGATAACGCGTATAAAGAAGAGACCGATATCATTACTAAACATGAATAGAAACAACTGTCTCTTCCTCATTGCCCTGGCGGTAAGCTACCTCTTTGTGCTGTCCTGTAC
>JBATNE010000297.1:0-6930 GCA_049290195.1 Candidatus Zixiibacteriota bacterium | reverse complement strand
GGTGTATACTGAACAGATCCTGGAACGGATATTCGCTAAATTCTGTATTGGTAAGTAAAACCGCACGTTTCACGTGAAACGGCCGGAGGCCGTTGGTTCGCTGCGCGAGGGCAGAGATCAGTGCTGTGATCTGAGGATACGGCTGGTCACCCCGGACAAACAGGCCGCTGAGCGAGGTTTGGATTTCCCATAAAGCAATATGAACAACAGAGATTTCGACATCGTTGTAATCGGCGGCGGACATGCCGGGGTAGAGGCTGGGCTGGCTGGCGTGCGGATGGGGAAGCAGGTCGCGATCGTAACCATGGACCCGGACCGGCTCGCGCTCATGTCCTGCAACCCGGCTATTGGCGGTATCGGAAAGTCACAACTAGTCAAAGAATTAGACGCCCTCGGTGGACTGATGGGGGAGGCGATCGATGCTACCGGAATTCAGTTCCGTCGGCTCAATCTTTCCCGCGGTCCGGCAGTCTGGTCAACGCGGGCCCAGGCGGACAGGCGATTCTACAATCAATATGTAGTCGATTTCTGCCGGAAGCAGAAGAACCTGACTATCATCAAAGGGCTGGCTGGTGCGATTGTCGAAGAGCAGGGTAGAGTGGCCGGGATCCGCCTCGAAGATGGTCAGCCGATCAGCTGCCGCGCGATTGTGGTAGCGACCGGGACATTTCTTGGCGGGTTAATCCATATCGGTGAGAAGCAAACCAAGGCTGGCCGATTCGGTGAACAGGCAGCATACAAGCTATCCGACTCATTCCGAGAATTGGGATTCGAATTAGGGCGGCTCAAGACCGGCACGCCACCAAGGCTCGATGGAGACACAATTGACTGGTCGGTCTGTGTGATTCAGCCGGGGGAAGAGCCGATTCCGTTCTTCTCGCACCGGTCACCGCGGCGGACATTTGAGCAGACGCCCTGCTATTTGACCGGTACAACCGCTGCGACCAAGGAGATAATCAGCGCCAATGTGAAGCGTTCTCCCATGTTTTCCGGGCAGATAACATCAATTGGCCCAAGATATTGCCCATCGATAGAGGATAAGTTCTTCCGATTCGCCGATAAGGCCACCCACCACATTTTCCTCGAGCCGGAAGGGAACGGAACGAGCGAAGTCTATCCCAATGGATTTTCAACGGCGCTCCCTGAGGACGTACAGAATGCCGCCATTCGGACTGTGCGAGGGCTGGAGAATGTTGTCGTCACACGCCCCGGCTATGCGGTGGAATATGACTACTGTCCCACCCACCAGATCACACCATCACTGGAGACTCGCCGCCTCAAGGGGCTGTTTTTTGCCGGCCAAATCAATGGAACCTCGGGGTACGAAGAAGCGGCCGCACAGGGGATCATGGCAGGAATAAATGCTTCGCTGGCGATCGACGAAGAACTTCCGTTTGTCTTAGACCGCTCCGAGGCCTATATAGGTGTTATGATCGATGATCTTTGTACTCGTTCCACCACCGAGCCATATCGGATGTTTACATCGCGATCCGAATACCGACTCGCACTGCGCGAAGACAACGCCCGGGATCGCCTGACCGGCCATGCACA
This sequence comes from Candidatus Zixiibacteriota bacterium, assembly GCA_049290195.1. Lineage (GTDB taxonomy): Bacteria > Zixibacteria > MSB-5A5 > GN15 > FEB-12 > FEB-12. The sequence continues at coordinate 5,379 of JBATNE010000297.1, read as the reverse complement.
CAGGTACGGGTTGATCTCCGATGAGGAGTTCGCACAGTTCACGGAACTGGAGCGACTCACTGAGCTGGAGATCAAGAAGCTCTCCAAAGCCAGAGTGCCGGTCAAGTCGCTCGGTGAACTGGGGGAGAGGTTCAAGAAATTCCAGTCGGTCAGCTTGGATCAGATCATTCGTCAGCCGGGGGTCGAAGTTGCCGATATGTTGCCTATCCTGGCCACGCTCGGCGGAGCGTTCGATACCGAGCGCGAGATACTGGAGCGCGCTACGATAAGTATCAGGTACAAAGGGTATATAGATAAGCAGGATCGCGAGATATCGCGATTCAAGAAGCTCGAGACGGAGTTAATTCCAGGCAGTTTCGAATACCAGGGAATTACCGGGCTTCGCAACGAGGCTCGCGAAAAATTCTCCCGGTTCCGGCCATCATCGTTAGGTCAGGCGGGGAGAATCGAGGGAATCACCCCGGGGGACCTAGCGGTCCTTTCCGTTCACATCAAACGGCACAAGTCAGCCCCGGCGGTTTAAACCAATGTCCGATCAGACTGTCATCTCGCTCGACCCACCGGCTGTTATTGGTCAGTTTCTCACTCAGGAGCGATTAAACGGTTACTTCGACGCCTTAATGGCGGAGAACGCCAAGGTCAATTTAGTTTCACGTGAAACATCCCGCGCTAGTTTTGACCGAATGGTGGCTGAATCGCTACTACCGTTGACTCTGGTTAGCGGGCCAAGTGTAGGGTATCTGGATATTGGAGCCGGCGGTGGCCTGCCGGCAATTCCCATTTTGCTTTCCAACCGGGTTTCCGGGCCCGCCTTCCTGTGTGAGCGGACCAAGAAGAAGGCGCTCGCACTGAAGAAAATTGCTGTTCAGCTCGGATTGGAAGTCGATGTCCTCCCCAGGGACTTTCTCGGTCTAAAGCCTAGAATCCAATTCGATCTGATCACCCTCCGCTATGTGAAGCTCGATTCGCTGCTGTTGGATGAAATCATGGTGAGTCTGTCCTCTTCCGGAGTCTTTATCTACTACTCCGAATCTCCCGTTACGAGTCCCAAGTACCATTCTGACGCCAGAAAATTCAGTTGTGGCGACGATGGTATCATCAAGGGTTTCACTCTTTTCCGTAGGTCTTGATCGTTCGGCGTATTTTTTTGTTGCGCAAGGCGCTCCCCAAACGTAAGATAGATGGCCTTCAGTCAATTTGGCGCAAAGGAGTGTCGCTTGACCAAAATAATCGCCGTAGCAAATCAGAAGGGTGGAGTCGGCAAAACGACTACCGCCGTTAATCTTAGCTCGTGTCTTGCGGCTGCCGAGAAGAAAACCCTGCTCATCGATCTGGATCCCCAGGCCAATTCCACCAGTGGTGTCGGTTTCGACAAGCAAACGGTGGAAGGATCAGTTTACGATATCCTCATAGGACGCAAGGAAGTAGGCGAAGTAATCAAACCTTCGGACCTCCAATTCCTCAATGTCATTCCTTCAGGAATCGCGCTCGTGGGAGCGGAAGTTGAATTGGTTTCAGTTCTCTCGCGTGAATCCCGCCTCAAGAGCGCGCTTCGGCCGATCGCAGGTCAATATGACTATATCATTATAGACTGCCCGCCATCGCTGGGGTTGTTGACTATCAATGCGCTGACGGCGGCGAGTTCCGTCCTTATTCCGATTCAGTGCGAGTACTACGCGCTCGAAGGTTTGAGCCAGTTGATGAACACCGTGAAACTCGTACAGCAACATCTGAATCCATCGCTACAGGTAGAGGGGATTCTTCTGACCATGTATGATGGTCGTTTGAATTTGTCCAAGCAGGTTGGTGATGAAGTGCGGAAGCATTTCGACAAGAAAGTTTATCAGACGGTGATCGCACGCAATGTGCGCCTCTCCGAAGCACCGTCATTCGGCAAGCCGATTATACTTTACGATATATTGTCCAGTGGCGCCGAGAACTACATGGCGCTCACCAAAGAGGTAATGGCATCATGAGCAAGCTGGTATTGGGAAAAGGTCTGGGGGCGCTGCTTCCGACCGAAGACGAGAACGTTGCATCGGGTCAGCACTATCGCATGGTGCAGATAAATGAAATTGCTCCGAATCCGATGCAGCCTCGTCACGAATTCAATGCCGAGAGTTTGTCGGAATTATCCGAGTCGCTCAAACAAAACGGCATGATGCAGCCGCTGGTGGTTCATCAACAGCATGGACATTATGTCATAGTAGCAGGTGAACGTCGCTATCGCGCGGCCAAGATGGCCGGCATCGGTGAAGTACCGGTGCTGGTGATTGACACACCGGATGACACGCGTCAACTCGAACTCGCACTCATTGAGAATATTCAGCGCGAGAATCTCAATCCGATGGAACTGGCTTCCGCGTACAAGAAATTGATCGAGCAGTGTCACATCACACAGAATGATCTTGGGACACGAGTCGGAAAAAGCAGAGCGGCGGTCGCGAACACGCTGCGTCTGCTCATTCTCCCTGCAGATATTCAGGAAATGGTGAGACTCGGTCAGTTAACCGAAGGACATGCGCGCGCGATTCTATCGCTGCCGGATGAAAACGCGATGCGCGAAATGGCCAGGCGGATTGTCGGCGGCGGACTGTCGGTTCGCACAGTCGAGAGCGAAGCGGGAAAAGTGAAGAAGCGCCGTCTGGTGCCGAAACGGAAACTGCCCGCGCTCAATGATCTCGAGAGTTATCTCAAGCAGATACTGGGAACATCGGTGAAGATCGTGCCGGGATTAAAACACGGCCGAATCGAAATTGAATACTATGGCGATGAGGATCTGGAGCGTCTGCTTGATTTGATGCGGCGTATCGAAAGTCCGCAATGACGACGCAGAGTAAGTATGTGACGATCATGCTCGTTCCCGACGGTACTGAGACGGGAAAGAGCTGGCGAGTCCGTCGGTACGTTCTCCAGGTGGCGGCTATCGCACTGGGGCTGACGGTGCTCGGGATCATTTTGTTTTTTGTGTTCTACGGCAACATGGTAGCGCGTAACGCCATGGCGGAACGGCTCAGAGCGGAGAACGAAGAACTCCGGCGTTACCGGTATAAAGTGAAACTACTCGAAGATAATTTGATGCAGACGCGTGAGATGGTGGGCCGATTGACCAAGATGGCTGGGATTGATTATCAGTTTCCGGAGATTCCGCCCGACTCCGTATTACTTAAAGTTGCCGCACGCCCCGAGGCGGCGGTGCTGAGTCGGTCCGGAACCAATCCGACTATTCCATCCGGCATGCCGGTCAAAGGATTTGTGACACGTGACTTTGCCGCCGACGGCGCACTCGCGCACCCGGGAGTTGATATCGGCTGTGCGATCGGCACACCGGTGCTGGCGACCGCGACAGGTGAAGTCATATTCGCGGGAAGCGATACCACCTATGGTAATATGGTCATCATTAAACACAGCGACAGCATCAGCACACTCTACGGACATAATGACACGCTCCTGGTCAAGGCTGGAGATGAAATCATGGTAGGCGGACGGATTGCTCTGTCGGGGAATACCGGCAAATCGACCGCGCCCCATGTGCATTATGAAGTGCGTGTGCATGATAAACCTATAGATCCCCTGGAAAATAGCTATGATCAAAAAACCATTCAGTAACGAAGAGGATGGGCTGATGAACACCATTATCGGCAAAGACACACTCATCACCGGTACGGTGGATGTTAAAGGGGCGTTGCGCGTCGACGGCACGGTGAAAGGGAAGATCATCTGTAATGATTGCGTCACGGTCGGTTCGACCGGATTAATCGAAGCGGATATCGAATCCAACACTGCGGTGATTGCCGGGCGTATGGTCGGCAACGTGCTCACCACCGAGAAGATCGAGTTGCAGGCGAAGTGTGAACTCGACGGCGACATTAAGACTAAATCACTGGTGATTGAGCAGGGTGCCATGTTCTGCGGCGCGTGCAACATGAAGGGGGGCAATAGCCGCTCCGATCTTGGATTCCTGCCGCCCGAAGAGAAAAAGGAACAGGTTCACGCCGGCGAAAAGAAGCCGTTTAACCTCCCGTAATTTTCGAACCGCTGTGGATATCAGGCCAAAACTGTGGACAACCGCGTAAGTGGTTGTCCACTACTATCTTAAACATAGACTACTTCGACCAATTGTTGTGGTTTGTCCACAGTTGCCCGAACTGTTACTGATTGAGAATTAGGCAGTTAGGGTCATCCTATCAAGTTTTCCGTGAGATTACCAGGCTCTCCACACCCCATGTTGAGAGCTGTCTGCCGGGAGGGAAAGAGCTGGTGATGCGCGCAAGTTTTAACTCCGGCAGCTTTGAAAAAGTGACGCGCACCTTTCGTTTGGTTTTCCCCTGCAGTCCGCGTATTTTTGCGCGCACCAGTAACTTGGTCGAATAAAGCGGGAAACATGGCGACCGATTCGAGAGTACAAGAGCCATGACCCCACAGTTATCACTCGGAGGAATGAATGTCCCCTGCTGAACGATCCGACCTTCAGGCGGTCGAATATCTCAATGCCTCACACAAACGAATCCGCACGGAAATCGGAAAAGTTATCATCGGTCAGGATAAAGTCGTTGAACAACTTCTGATATCTCTGCTCTCTTCCGGTCACTGCCTGTTGGTAGGTGTCCCCGGATTGGCCAAGACCCTGTTGATTTCCACCCTCGCACGCGTGCTGAACCTCAAGTTCAGCCGAATCCAGTTCACCCCGGATCTGATGCCATCGGATATCACTGGAACGGAAATTATCGAAGAAGACCAGTCCACCCGCCGGAGAGATTTCCGGTTTGTCAAAGGGCCGGTGTTCGCCAATATCATTCTGGCGGACGAAATCAACCGCACTCCTCCCAAAACGCAGGCGGCGCTTCTCCAGGCGATGCAGGAACACGAAGTGACCGCATCGGGACAAACGTACAAACTGGATGAACCGTTCTTTGTGCTGGCCACGCAGAACCCGATCGAGCAGGAAGGGACCTATCCGCTTCCGGAAGCTCAGCTTGACCGATTCATGTTCAATGTGTTTGTGGACTATCCGTCGGAAGCCGAAGAAGCGAGTATTGTCAAGTCAACTACTGCCGGTTCAGTTGCACAATTGGATAAAGTATTGACTGCCGATGAGATAGTCGCATTCCAGCAACTGGTTCGCCGGGTGCCGGTGTCCGATCATCTGGTGGAATATGCCGTACAACTGGTGCGTGCGACTCGTCCCAAAGAAGCCGGCGCGCCAGAGTTCGTGAAGAACTGGGTAAACTGGGGAGCTGGACCAAGGGCATCGCAGTATCTGATTCTTGCCGCCAAGACCCGCGCGATTCTCGAAGGGCGTCCGACTCCTGGGCCCGAAGATGTCCGGTTTGCGGCGTACCCGGTGTTGCGGCACCGCATTGTGACATCGTTCAACGC
>JBATNE010000296.1:0-19838 GCA_049290195.1 Candidatus Zixiibacteriota bacterium | reverse complement strand
CGATCAAGTCCAAAGGATACAACATCTTCGTGACCGGTTTGAGTGGAACAGGAAGAACCACGACAATCCGGCACCTTCTGGAGCAGCTCGATCATGGGACCCCGAACCTTCGGGACATCTGCTATGTGAACAACTTCAAGAACGAAGACAGCCCCCGGGTGCTGATTTTCAAAGCCGGTGACGGGAAGCGGTTCAAGAAGGACATGAATTATCTGACCGATTCGCTTCGCAAGGTCGTCCCTAAGATATTTCTCTCTGAAGATTACAAGGACCGTTTGAACCGGGTCACGCGCGAGTTCGAGAACCGACAGAAGGCGCTGATCAGTGAGTTCGAAGAAAAGTTGACCAAGTCCGGATTTGTGATGGTTCAGATTCAATCGGGCTTGGGTGTGCGCAACGAAATCCAGCCTCTCGTGGACAACGAACCGGCGTCTCTGGATAAGCTTGAAAAACTGGTCAAGGAAGGGAAATTCTCCGCGTCACAGCTGGATGAGTTCCGCCGTCGCTGGGACAGCCTCCGTCGGGATTTCGATCTCACCTCGATCGAATCCAAGAAGCTCACCACCAAGCTTGAGGATGCCCTTGAAAAACTGAATCTCTCGATGGTCGCGCCGCTGGTGGTTGATAAGATCAATCTGCTCAAGAAGCGTTACCCGGACGAACGGGTTGTCAAATACCTCGAAGAGGTCCAGACGGCGCTGACCGAGAATCTCGACCGATATCACGAGGCGGAACCGCGCGAAGGGGAAGAGGAAGCACCGGCCTATCGCAAGCGGGAACCGTTTGAAGAATTCTCGGTGAATCTTGTGCTGGATAATTCGGAAACCGAAAAAGTCCCGATTGTCATCGAAAAATCGCCGTCGTACAAGAATCTGTTCGGCTCCCTGGAGCGAGTGGTCGATCGATACGGCTACTGGCGAACGGATTTCACGCGGATATTCTCCGGGTCGTTACTGAAGGCGGACGGTGGGTTTCTGGTCGTGAACGCGGTCGACCTGCTGAGCGAGCCGGGAGTCTGGTGGCCGCTCAAGCGGGCGCTTCGCAACGGTGAACTGGAAATCACTGCTTACGATCCGTTTTATATGATGGCTGGATCCGGGATAAAGCCGGAACCGGCGCCGATTTCGGTCAAGGTCGTCTTCATCGGTGAACCCGGGATCTATAGTCTGCTGTGGCGATTGGACGAAGATTTCAAGAAGGTCTTTCGGGTAAAGGCGGAATTCGACTCCGTCATGCCGATGACCGACTCTGCGCTGCTGGATTACTTCAGGTATGCGCGACGTATTGTCGAAGCGGAGGAGTTGTTGCCTCTGGATCTTTCCGGGCTTCAGGCTGTGGCAGAGTATGGCCGACGCCTGGCCGGAAGCCGGGAGAAATTGACCGTTCGGTTTACCGCCATCTCCGATATCATCCGGGAAAGTCACGTCTGCGCGGTGGACAGCAATTCCAAGTTCATCACCCGTGAGCATGTGCAGCAGGCGGTTGATCGGAAGCGGAGACGGGTCAACCTGATCGAGGAGAAGATCCAGGAAATGTTTGACCAGGATGTCCTGATGGTTTCCGTAACCGGGGCGGCCGTGGGACAGATCAATGGTCTTTCAGTTTACAATCTCGGGGAATATAGCTTTGGCCGCCCGAGCCGCATTACCGTGAATACATCGCTGGGCAAGTCGGGGGTCATCAACATTGAGCGGGAAGCAGAACTCTCCGGTCCAATTCATACCAAGGGTGTGGCGGTCCTGAGCGGATTCTTGCGGCTGATGTTTGCTCAGGACAAACCGCTGGACATGTCGGCTTCGATATCGTTTGAGCAATCATATGGCGGAGTAGACGGTGACTCGGCTTCTTCGACCGAGATCTATGGCATCCTGTCATCTCTGATCCAGTTGCCCGTGAAGCAGAACATTGCCGTCACAGGTTCGGTCAACCAGAAGGGCGAAATCCAGCCGATAGGCGGGATCAACGAAAAGATCGAAGGCTGGTTCGACGTCTGCAATGCCAAAGGACTAACCGGTGACCAGGGAGTGATGCTGCCGGTTCAAAATGTCCGCGACATCATTCTTCGACCCGATGTGCTTGAAGCGATTCGTCAGAAGAAATTCCATCTGTATTCAGTGTCGCACATATCCGAAGGGATCGAAGTACTCACCGGAACTGAAGGCGGAAAGCTGAGACCGGATGGGACTTTTACCCCCGGATCAGTACTGGCCAAAGTAGACCTGAAACTTCGCGAGATGGCCATGGCGATTGAACATTTCGGTCGTGGTGACAACGGCAATCATAAGAAGCGAAGCAAACGGGCCGGCAAGAAGAAAGTAGCGAAGTCATCGACGAAGAAATCGACATCGGTGACCAGACGTGCACCTAAACCCACTGCGAAGAAACGAAAACGTGCGTGATCAATCTGTGTGATGCGATGAATCGGATCGCGCACTGATGAAAATATCGAAGCCATTTCTCTTTTTCCCTTGACACGACCGAGTGCGTGCGCTTTGTTTTGTCCGAATCTGCTCACACCCTTGAGCTGATTCTGTGCGCAACGCTAGGAGAGGGATGAAGAGGGGGATACGACGGGCAGGGAAGTTCTGAACCGACTGACCTGTTGAGTCGACAAATCGGAGACGCGGTCATAGGGATTGACCGCGTCTCTCTTTTTATACTTATGACAACGCCCGATCCGTGCTGCGGACCGGGCGTTGTGCCTGTTTGCTCAGTTGTACCGTTAGAAGTCAGCGCCGAACGAGAAGTAGTGCGTCGGGTGACTGGACACATGATAGAAGTCGGTCGACCAGGCAATATCATAGCGAAGCAGCATGATGCCGAACATGTTGGCTCTCATTCCGAATCCGAACCCGGTCTTAATATCCTGCAGGCGACTGTATCCGCCTTCTGATGTTCCGCCCTTGAAGTTGTTATGGTCCCAGACAGCTCCCATATCCATGAACGCAGCGCCGTTGATGTTGGCCAGCACAAGCGGAAGCGGGAAGCGCATAGCCAGATATTGGATCATCGGGAAACGGAATTCAAGGTTCATAAGGCCGAAACGGGTGCCGTTGAGCCCGTAATATTCCTGACCCCGAAGCGGAGTGACGACCTCAGAGAAATAGAGATTCTCCACGTCATACACCGAGACATCAAGCGTCCGGCTGCCAATCCAGTTGGTTGTCCCGCCGACAAAGTAGCGTTTGGGGGTGGAACCACCGGAAGCGCCGCCGGCGAAGCGAAGGGCAACTGAGAATTGCTTTCTGAGGTGCCAGTACTTGCGCCAGTCGAAGTCGAGGGCGAGGTACTGGACATCCTTTGAATCGAACAGGTTGATACCGGTGCTGAGCGTCAGTTTTGTGCGTCGGCCATTTACCGGTCCGGTCGATCCCCAGAGAATATTGTCTGTCACCCAGGAGACAGCCCCAGTCGTCACTTTAGAACTGCGGTCGGGGCGATTGTCACCGATGTCGTAATACTTGCGATCGATGAAGTACTGGGCAGCCGATAACTCAAAGCGGCTGAACGTTGAAAAGGGACGACTGACAAATCCCTGGAAACCGTAGAATCGGTCTGAGAACAGGAAGTTGTAGGTGTCCTCATAGTAGTTCTTGGTGTGGAATATCCCGCCGCCAAAGCTGGTGCGGTGGGTGTTGTTGAAATAATAGGCCTGGATATTGGACTGGTCGATTGTGTTGACTAAATCAGTGGCGATATAGATCTCGTGATTCCCCAGATAATCAGAGAAGACGAAATATGACTGGCCGCGCAGCCCGAAGAAGGTGTCATAGGCAAAGCCGCCGCCGACATAATCCGGCGTAAAGTGAACTTTGTATTTCTGTACTTTGAACTCGCCGCTGGGCAGGAGACCCTGAATCGAGTCAAAAGCCGCCGGTTCGGGACGCACCTTGAGAGGGACCTTTCCGGTATCCGCCGGGTTATTGACGTCCCGCATCAGCGAGTCGAGGGGATCGGATTTCGGATGACTCACAAACACATATTCATCGCCATAGACGCCGGTCTTTGTCTTGACCGAATCCTGGGGTGCCTTTTCGGATGTCGAATCTTTAACAGCCTTCTGCGTCGTAGTGTCTGCAGGGGAAGCGGCTGTCGTGGCAGGTTTGGCCGTTGAGTCAGGCTTCTGAGCGACAACAGCTGTCGGCGCAGTCGCGGAGTCATGTTTCATCGTATCCGGGACCGTAGATGCGGTAACGCTTGCTACGGCTACGTTGGTGGCAGAGGTACTGTCGGCCTTGGTAGCGGGAACTGCTGGAAAGGGTGCGTCGTATTTTCCAAGCGCAAAATCAGTCGGGGAGAGCACGCCATTGTCCCCCGCCGGTACCATTTGTTTCAGGATGAAGATGTCGAACGCACCCTGATAGAATGCCGCGAACGCCAACTTCTGGCCATCGGGGGACCAGGACATGGATTGAATACCGGTGAGGATATCGGTCACCGCATAGTTGCGGGCGCTGTCGAGATACCCGATGTAGATATTGTCTATTCCGTTGCGGTTGGACAAAAAGGCAATTCGCTTGCCATCGGGCGAAACGACCGGGCTTTTGTTGGCTCCGGGACCAACATCGACCGGGCTGATCTGCAGCGTTGCGATATCTATCTTGAATATGTTGTAGTTCCCGTAATCGAAATCACCCGGCTTGGCATGTTCACCATGAAGAACCGGTTGGCCAAGGTAATTGAAAGCCACTCTTTCCGGATGCGGGCGATCCGATGAGAAGATGATTGCCTGTGAATTGGGGAGCCAACTCGGACTGCCGTCATCATAACGGTCGTTCATGATCTGACGGGTAGAGTCGGAAGCGATATCATAAATGAAAATGTCACGCTTGTTGCCGTTGAGACCGGAGAATGCGATCGACTTGCCGTCGGGCGACCAGGCGGGATTGACAATGGAATAGAAATCGAATCGAACTCGCTTATAGATGTCCTTAGACTTTACATCCAGCAACATCAGGGCATCTTTTCCCTGTGACTTGGCCACGAATACCATCTTCTTGCCATCCGGGGAGAAGGACATGCCGGAGACATAGGAGTGAAGCGATTCGAGGTCGGCATTTCGTTCCGCCTTGACCAGCCGTTCGACTACTTTGCCGTCGGTAGGTGAAATGGTCACGATCTGCGTATAGTCTGATTTGTCAGTGTAAATGGCCAGCTGGTCTCCCTTGGGAGTATACACCGGCTGTTCGTTGAAATACGAGCCATCTTTGCGCGCCTTGGTCAACTGCAGGCCGATTTCGTTGACCTCTTTGCGTTTGGCGATCTCGGGCCAATACCGACGCTTCATCTCTTTCGCGAATTCGTCATACAGCTCGTCGAGCGTGATATTGATTGAGGACTTGAGAGCCTTGTTGATCGTCAGGCTGATTTTGCCGCGCTGGAGTATTTCACCGAGTTTGTCTATGCCGTACTTGTCGGCTATGTACTTGATCATCGCCTGCCCCTGCTTGTATGCGATGAAGCCGTCGAGATAGTCAGGGGGAGTCAGGTAGTTGTTAATCGTGGCGTCCCGGACAAACATGTCCGAGAAATAATCCCAACCGTGGCGGGAAGAATATTCCGCGTATCCTTCGGCATACCAGAGGGGGAGATCGAAAAGGCGTCTCTGGGATAGAAGCGATCCGAGGGAATTGCCATAGATCATGTCATAGACAATGGCGTGGGTCAACTCGTGATGGAGCACGTGGCGGAATTCTTCGTATGATCCGGCGAACGGGATTACGATTCGATTCTTGAACGCTTCGGTGAATCCGCCCACCCCCTCGGGGATCAGCGAGGAGATGATATTGGTCTGCTGGAAGTCCGAGTGGGAATTGTAGACAAAGACCGGTACCCGGTTTTGCAGGTAGTAATTCAGTTCCTTCGAGATTTCGACATAGGACGATTCCATGACCTGGGCGGCAAACTTGGCGGTCTGATAGCCGTTGGCGTAGAAATAGATGTCGAAATGCCGGGTCTGGACATATTGCCAGTCGAAATTACTGTAGTGGACCTTATTCTTACCGAAATAGGTCTCCTGCGCTCGCGCCCCTCCACCGGCCATCGCCAGCACAAGGATAGTCAGCAAGACAATTCGTTTCATGAGTGCAATCCTTCTTCCCAGTATAGACAGGGTGGAGGCTCGTTTTGCTTAATGCAATGAGCGAAAGACCTATTCCTTCTCTCTCTTTATATCGGCTCCCAAAGAGGCCAACTTTTCCTCAAGTCGATAATATCCACGATCAATATGATACACCCTCAGGATCTCAGAGGGCCCCTTGGCGGCTAAGCAGGCAAGAACCAGACCGGCGCCGGCCCGGATATCCGGAGCCATGACCGAGGCACCCTTGAGCTCAGTCACCCCGTTGACGATGGCTTCGGAGGCGGAAACAGTGATGTCGGCCCCCAGACGACGCATTTCCATCGTATGCGAGAACCTATCTACGAAAACAGTCTCCCGTATGTGCGAAGTTCCCGACGCGACGGTAGCTGCGGCCATAATACAGGCCTGCAAATCGGTCGGGAAGCCGGGGTAAGGGAATGTGGTCACGGAAACAGCCTTCAGGCGAGCCGGCGGTACCAGTTTTACTGAAGTCGGCGTGGTGGTGATTTCGCACCCCATTTCCATCAATTTGTGATTCACCAGAGTGAGGTCTTCAGACGGAATCCCGGTGACTTCGACTTTTCCACCCGTTAGCGCGGCGCCAAATAGGTAGGTCCCAGCTACCAGACGATCACCACTGACGGTATGTTCAACTCCGGTCAAGTACTCGACCGGTTCGATCACGACGTTTGGGGTTCCAGCGCCATGGATCTTGGCTCCGGCTTTGTTGAGAAAATTGGCGACATCGACAATCTCCGGGTCACAGCCGGCGTTGGTGATGTAGGTCTTATTCTTGGCGAAAATGGCGCCATAAATGATGTTCTCTGTGCCGGTATGGGAAGGACGGTCAAAATAGATGTGGCCGCCTCTGAGTGGCTTGCCCCGGGCGATAACAAAGCCGCCGTCTTCGGTGACTTCAGCCCCCATATCCTGGAATCCTTTTATATGGAAATCGACTGGCCGGGCACCCAGGGAGCAGCCTCCGGGGAGCGAGACGCGGGCTTCGCCGGTTCGGGCGAGGATTGGGCCGAGCACGAGAAATGAGGCGCGCATCTGACGCATCAACTCATATGGGGCAGTGTTTTCGACAATATTGGCAGCCTGTACGGTCATGGTCTCGGCGTCTTTGTCATAGGTAACTTTGGCACCGAGGAACTTGAGCATCTCGATAATCGTGTAGATATCCCGAAGCGGCGGGACGTTATGGATGATCGATTCCCCCTTCTGCATAAGAAGGGCGCCGGCGATAATGGGGAGGGCGGCGTTCTTGGAGCCGTCGGTCTTGATTTTCCCGGTCAGGGGCTTGGATCCCTGTATGACAAACTTATCCATGTAACATCTTTCTAACCCGAAAGGCAACTGCCGTTCCCGGTATTCAGTTTGAATTGCGTCTCAAATGGTAACAGAGAATCTGACCGCGATGACCGCGGAAAGAAAGTTAAAACTAAGCAGGTGAATTTCCGCTTCAGAGGCCGGATTACGACCGGCCCTAGAGGCTGACATGGTCCGGCGCCTTGGGGGCCGGCTTTTCCAGAAGTTCGAAGCTGTTGCGGACGCGGAGAAAGAACTCAATCGCCTCGTCGTGGCAGAAATCGGGGTTGGTCCAGGGAAGGCGGCAGAACTGGCCTCGTGACCAGATCAGAACGATCTCCGCAAAGACACCATCGCTGATGTAGACGCGGTGGTTGAATTCCCGATGACAGGCCATCACGACATTGTCCGGCGTCATGATACCTGGATCGATATTGACTGTCCGAAAGGTGTAGTCGTGAACCTGGTCGCCGAGCTGGCTTTCGATCTTGTGGCATGCGGTCTTGATCTCGATCAGCGAGTCCCGCTGGACCATGCGTTCAAAGGAGAAGAAACGCCTGGCCAGAGTATCACCCATTTCCTCGGTATATTCCTTGCCGCCGACATGGGGGATATCGATGGTTTCCGCTTGTACCCGCCCGAAGCGGCGCTCCAACTGGCGGAGAGCATCGGCGAGCGCATCGCGCGAGGAATGGACGACTGAGACGATCAAGCGTCCCGGATTTGGTTTCTGTGGACGTGCCATAGAGAGATTTTCGGCAGATCGGAATCACAAATCAACTAAAAACGCGCACTGGGCGCATTCATTTGCCACGAACGGACGTAAGGTATTCGCTCCGAAGCATACTGTACAGGTGGCTATCGAGCCATCGGCCCCGATGGAGATTCGCGCGGCGAATGATGCCTTCCAGCCTGAATCCGATCTTCTCGACCACCCGCTGGGAGGCAATGTTGGGGGAAAAGACGTGGGCGTAGAGTCGCTCAAGTTTCAAAGTTTCGAAGGCGTATTTGACAAATAGCCGCGTTGCTTCGGTCATGACACCTTTTCCCCAGTATTCCCGGGCAAGCCAGTACCCGAATTCTGTCTTACGGTTAGTCCAGTCTATACTCATCACCCCAATGGCACCGATTATCTGGTTTGACTCTCTATCCACGATGTTCAATATGACTCCCTTGCCCAACCGTCTGAGTCGTTGGGCACGACGAACGAACTGGCGGGCGTGACTCACGGTATAGGGATGGGGAATGTAGGTGTATCGGGTGATTCGAATGTCTCTTAGGTGCCGAACCAATACAGCGGCATCACTGCTCTTGACCGGCTGAAACACGAACCGGCAATCGGCTGGTGTTTCGGGGATTAGCTTTGTGAGTTCAGCGTGAGATGTCTTGGGCATGGGGAAAATGTACTCATGTTTCTCAATCGCCGTCAACCCAAACAGTTCGTTTGACTTAGGGTGCCAGCGCCTCTATATTCCCGCGACTGATAGGCAATTTGATTGGGAGTGTGGCCATGAAGCCGGCAACGGTGCACGCTGATCGCGGTACCAAACTGAGTTGTAAAGGGTGGCATCAGGAAGCAGCGCTTCGGATGCTCAATAATAACCTCGACCCTGAAGTGGCTGAAAAGCCGCAGGAGCTGATCGTTTACGGTGGCTCGGGGAAGGCGGCGCGGAACTGGGAGTGTTATCGGGCGATCGTCAAGTCGCTCCATTCCCTGGAAAATGACGAGACGCTTCTAGTCCAGTCCGGCAAGCCGGTTGGCATCTTTCGGACTCACGAATATGCCCCGCGCGTTCTGATCGCCAATTCGCATATTGTGCCCAAGTGGGCGACCTGGGAGAAATTCCGCCAATACGAAAAACTGGGACTGATCATGTACGGCCAGATGACGGCCGGCAGTTGGATCTACATTGGCACACAGGGGATACTTCAGGGGACCTATGAGACTTTTGCGGCTATTGCAGACCAGCATTTCAAAGGGGATTTGACCGGTCGATGGATTCTGACCGGCGGCATGGGAGGAATGGGTGGCGCCCAGCCTCTGGCCGCAACCATGAATAATGCCTCGACGCTAGTGGTCGAGGCCGACGAGTCCCGGATCAACCGGCGCCTGAAGATCGGTTATTGCGACGTCAAGGTGAAGACGCTCGACAAAGCGTTGAAATTGATCAAGGACCATACCCGCACCGGCGAGGCAATATCGATCGGCCTGATTGGCAACTGTGCAGAAATTTTCCCGGAAATATTCCGCCGCGGCGTCGTACCGGATATCGTGACCGACCAAACATCAGCCCATGACGAATTGGGCGGATACATTCCCGAAGGACTGACCATTGCCGAAGCGGACAAGCTTCGCAAGAACGATCCCAAGGGATATATCCAGCGTGCGTATGATTCCATGGTGAAGCATTGCGATGCTATGGTGAAATTCCAGACTGCCGGCGCCATTACTTTCGATTATGGCAACAATCTCAGAGGTCAGGCCGAGATCGGCGGACTGAAAAATGCCTTTGCCTTTCCCGGCTTCGTACCTGCCTACATTCGCCCACTGTTCTGCCAGGGAAAAGGGCCCTTCCGATGGGTCGCTCTCTCAGGTAAGAAAGAAGACATTCATGTGACCGACGAGATCATCCGGACCAAATTCGGCTACAACAAGCCGCTGGTGCGATGGATCAACAAGGCGCATGAGAAAGTCCCGTTCCAGGGACTCCCGTCTCGAGTCTGCTGGCTTGGTTACGGCGAACGAGCCGAATTCGGCGACATTATCAATAACTACATCAAGAAGGGGAAGATCAGCGCTCCGATAGTAATCGGGCGGGATCACCTTGACTGCGGCTCGGTTGCTTCTCCAAATCGTGAAACCGAAGGGATGATGGACGGCTCCGATGCGATTGCTGATTGGCCGCTGTTGAACGGGCTTCTGAGCACAGCCTCGGGAGCAAGCTGGGTTTCGATTCACCATGGCGGCGGGGTCGGGATCGGAAATTCCATCCATGCCGGTATGGTGATTGTCGCCGACGGTTCCAAAGAGATGGGAATACGGCTGAATCGGGTTTTGACTAATGATCCCGGAACTGGCGTCATGCGCCATGTGGATGCCGGTTACCCGGATGCTATTGCGTGTGCCAAGAAGAACAAAATCAAGATTCCGATGATGAAGTAGCCGCGACAATGGCATCGAAAAAGAAAGCAACGCTTCTCATAACGAATATCGGTCAGCTCGTGACCATGCAGGGTCCATCCCCGCGCATTGGATCATCGATGAACGAACTCGGGCTCATCCGTCACGGGGCCGTGGCCGTCGCCGGGGACGAGATAGTAGCTGTCGGCGAGTCGGACAAGGTCGTTGGACAGAGCACGCTGGCGCTCAACTGCAAAGTCATCGATGCCGCAGGCGGTGTCGTGACTCCCGGACTGATCGATCCTCACACCCATCCGATATTTGCCGCCACTCGGGAAGATGAATTCGAGATGCGTCTTCAGGGGAAAAGCTATATGGAGATCGCCCGTGCCGGCGGCGGTATTCGGCGCTCCGTTCGGGACCTTCGGGAAGCGAGCCGCGAACTGCTCATGGCTCGCGCTCGAACGCGGCTCGATAGATTCCTGGAACACGGCGTCACGACTATTGAGGCTAAGTCCGGATACGGACTGTCACTCGAATCGGAAATCAAGCAGCTCGAACTGATCAGAGACCTGGACGAACTCCATGCGATAGATATGGTCCCGACATTCCTGGGGGCTCACGAGTTTCCCGATGAATACCGGGACAAGCACGAAGAGTATGTCGATTTGCTCATTCACGAGATGATCCCGGCGGTCGCCAATGCCAAGCTGGCTGTTTTCTCGGATATCTTTTGTGAAGATGGTGTGTTTACCAACGAGCAGTCACTGCGAATTCAGACGGCGGCCCGCTCTCACGGTCTGAAGCTGAAGTTCCATGCCGATGAACTGGCATCGACCGGCGGAGCCGAACTTGCGGCGTCGCTCAAGGCCACCTCGGCCGACCATCTCGTCTTTATCTCCGATGCCGGAATAAAGGCCCTGGCTGAGTCAGGAACTGCAGCGGTCATGTTGCCCGGGACATCCTACTCACTCGGCAGCAAGAAGTACGC
Source organism: Candidatus Zixiibacteriota bacterium (assembly GCA_049290195.1). Lineage (GTDB taxonomy): Bacteria > Zixibacteria > MSB-5A5 > GN15 > FEB-12 > FEB-12. The sequence goes on along the minus strand of JBATNE010000296.1, from coordinate 8,333 downwards.
CCCGGCCCGCGATTTGATTCAGTCCGGGGCAGTCGTAGCCATTTCGACCGATTGCAATCCGGGCTCCAACAACAGCGAATCCCTCCCCATGATGATGTCTCTGGCGGCGGTCCACATGAAAATGACGGCGGCCGAAGCACTCTGTGCAGCGACCGTGAATGCGGCATATGCAATCGGGAAGCACGACCGGCTTGGAATGATCGAAGCCGGCCACCCGGCCGATTTGGTGTTGTGGGATATGGCCGATTATCGGGAAATCCCCTATCACTACGGCGTAAATCTGGTCCGAACGGTCATAAAGAAGGGTAAGGTAGCCGTTTCCCGCGACTGACCGGGAAACTGAAGGCACCTCCGGGGTTACAAGTAATATGAGATCAGCCTGGCTGGTGGGATGTTGTTTGGTTCTGATCGCCTTGGCAGGGTGTGGAGTCTACACACTCAATCCAAAAGGTAAGTCATCGATAAAGACCATCGGCATTGATCCGTTTGAGAACAAGACCGGTGAATATGCATTTGCCGACCGCCTCTCAGAGATCCTGACCGAGGCGTTTCTTCGCGAAGGCAGCCTGAAGGTCGTACCGTCGAGCAGCGCCGATGCAGTTCTCGTGGGAGTCTTGACCCGGTACGAGCGAATACCGTTTAAATTCACCTCCAGTGACCAGGTGGAGCAGTACAAGCTGATGTTGGAATTCGACATTTCACTGAAAAACCCTCGAGAACAGACCGATATTTGGAAAGAGCACATGTCCCAGGAAGGGATTTATACGGTAGCCACTGAGTCAGAACAGGACGGTCAGACCCGGGCGACAGAGCAGCTGGTACAAGCGGTACTGAACAAGACTACCCGTTCATGGTAGGAGTCGTCGGCAGTCCGTTTCTGTTTGACTCCAACGAGCCGGTGCCATATTCTTAAGAGCGAGAACCACTGATGCGAATTATCAAATTGCTGTCAATTACGTTGGCCCTTGGCTTACTGGGCGTGTCAGGAATCAGAGCCAAGGACGTCAATGCCAATGCCGGTACCAGTTCCTTCCCATTTCTCAAGATCAATGTCGGGGCAAGAGCGGTCAGCATGGGGAGTGCGTTTACCGGTCTGGCAGACGATGAGTCAGCGATGTATTACAACCCCGCCGGACTTGCACACTTTGAAGAGAAACGGTTTGTGGCGGAATATCATAACTACTTCTCCGATCTGACCAATGGGGTGGTGGGAGTCATTCTGCCCTGGAAGAATCGCGTCATCGGCATTCATATCGATTACCTGGGCTACGGACAATTTACGCAGACCGACCTCTCGGGAAACATCATCGGCGAGTTCGGTGGGTCTGATATGCTCTTGGCCGGGTCAGTCGCTTTTCCCGTGGGGACCGAGTTTTCGGTCGGCGGTACCACCAAAGTGATTTACGAGAAATTGGCGGGCTACTCGGCCACGGGGGCAGCCGTCGATTTGGGTGTCAAATACACCAGTGACCGAGGTCGATATCATGCCGGGGCTATGATTCAGAACCTTGGCGTTCAGCTGTCATCGCTTGGGTCCGGGAAAAAAGCCAAACTTCCGCTGGCGCTTCGCCTGGGAGGGGCTGCCCGTCCCCGCGAGATACCGGCGCTGCTCTCCATGGATCTGGTTATGCCGGTCGACAATGACCCGGTTATCGCTTTGGGGACTGAAGTCTATCAGTTCAAACCGCTCTATTTGCGATTGGGATGGAACAGCTTTGGCGCCAATTACCGCGCTGAGGGTTCCAATGATAACTGGGCCGGCTTCTCGATTGGAGCCGGGTTCACCTATAAGAAGTATCAGATCAGCTACGCTTTTTCACCCGCAGCCGATCTGGGTCAAAGTCATCGCATCACCTTTGCCGGGGGTTTTTAGCCATGAAGAATCGTGCCACATTACTGCTGGCCGGGTTGACTCTAATTGTACTGGGAGTCCTGGCGGGATGCTCTGAAAACAAGCAGTCCGATCCGCGTGAGACCGTTATTTCGCTTTTCGGGGCGATGGAGAAGAACGATCAGGCAACGATTGCCCGCATGCTGGATCTTCCCGAACTCATGAAGAATACCCGGGAAGATTACGCGGTGAGCACCGATGATCCGCGTGTCTTTACCAATCCCAAGGACATCCTCGATGATCTCACGAATGAGGGATTGACCAAACGCCGATGGTTCTCCATGCAGAGGATCATTGGAAACTCCTCGGTCGATGCCGAGACCGCGACAGTCGAAGTCACGTTCGTCGATAAGCAGATTTCCAAAGGGTATTTGACCAAGTTTGGTCTTCACAAAACCAATGGAAAGTGGCGGATTTACAGTTTCAAAACCTTCGAGGCTGCTAAACAGGAGTAGGCTGGACAGGCCACCTGCCCCGGCGTTATTCGTGTCTGCTTTGTCCCATGACTACGGCGCCAGTCATATCGGTTCATGAGTTGAACCGTCGTCAACGTGCCGGCGAACCACTTTTTCTGCTGGATGTCCGCACCGAAAGCGAGTTCATCCTTGGGCACCTACCATTCACCGATGCCCTCATCCCTTACGACGAACTGCCTGAATCAATTGGCCAGCTCCCTGCCGATCGGAATACGTTCATTTTTGCTTTCTGTCGAAGTGGCAGGAGGAGCGATTTTGCGGCCCAATATTTGAGCTCCATTGGCTATTGCAATGTCTTCAATGTCGCAGGGGGGATAATTGCCTGGCATGATGCCGGCTTTGAGACCGTTTCCGGAAAATAAATGGCACCGAGGCTCAAAAAAAAGGGCCGGTGAGTATGAGTCGGAAAAGAGGGGGTGTTTCCGAGTTCACAGCGCCACCGGCGATCCGAAACTACCACAATGCCCACACCCTGTCAACTGCCGCCAATACCGCAAGTCAGCTTGACATGGAAAATATTCCGAATTGTCCAAGTTCCGGCATGGCTCACATCTGAGTCAACTTACTGCCGGATAGTCAAATAGGCGGAGTTTTGGGAGAGAGTGCGGAATCCTGGGGGCAAGAATCGTGCACCGCATTAGTCTTGTATTCCGATTACCGGGCTGGCGGGATTACCATTGCACAACTTGTTTCGTGCCAGCGTCTCTATCTCTGCGAAGGCAATTTTCCTGTTGTGCGACCGGCGGGGCGGGCATATATTGGCGCTTCGTGATTTGAGAATGGTTTGGTTGGGAGTTATAAATGGTTAAGAGACTAGGGTTTCTACTGATTCTGGCACTGGCTGCCGGGCTATTGTACAACTGTCGCAAAGACGTAGTGGTCGAACCACCGCCGTCCGTGGTTGGTAACTATGCCGGGACATATACCCGTGTCGTTCAGGGAACCGATTCGAGTTTGCTCCAGTACGTCACGTGGGTCTTTACATCGACCAACTTCTTCATGGACTATGATCAGTCCCACTATCCGATCAAAGACTCAGCCAAAGTGTGTGATGTCGGCGGCGTCTACGAAATCTCCGCCGGTATTAACTTGACCGCTACGGATTCCAAGGATTCCAGCCGCACTGTCCGAACCTGTAACAAGGTGTTCGGTCCTTTTGGCAACTATCAGTTGAACCAGTCGGTTGCCGGTGAAATCACCATGACCAATCTGACGCAGAATCCTCAGGGAGCTTCCGTCATTCGCACGATCCACTTGTTCAAGAAATAGCACCGTCATCACGACGGTCGATAGATAAGGCCCCGGACGGATGTCCGGGGCTCTTTTTATTCCTTCATGTTTTTCCCGCCTCGCTCAATTCAAACTGACAGCCCCTGACAGTACCACGCGTTAGCATCACGTGGGCAAGGTACGGAGGATGAGATGTTATCACGAGTGGTGTCGTCGGCAACGGTAGGGGTGGATGCATACAAGGTCGATGTCGAAGCGGACATTCAGCAGCAGGTGCCGGCGTTTGTGACGGTGGGTTTGCCGGAAGGGGCGGTAAAGGAATCGAAAGAGCGGGTTACCGCTGCTATCAAGAATTCCGACTTCATCTTTCCCAACAAACGAGTGACAATCAATCTGGCGCCGGCGGATGTTCGCAAGGAGGGGAGCGCGTTTGACCTGCCGATGGCGATCGGCATTCTGGCGGCGACCGGTCAGGTGCTGAGAGACCGCTGTGACGACTTCGTTTTGTTGGGTGAACTCTCGCTCGACGGTTCGCTGAAACCGGTTCCCGGGGTACTCCCGATGGCGATGAGTTTCCGCCCCGGAAATGCGATGAAGGGCATTGTCGTACCGTTTGAGAATGCTCGCGAAGCGGCGATGGCAGGGACGATTCCGGTATATCCGGTGAGGTCATTGAAAGAAGCGGTGGCGTTTCTTGAGGATGAGTCATCGGTGCGGCCGCATGAAGTAGACATTACGAAAGTCTTCCATGAGGCGCTTCGTTACGCTACCGATTTTTCAGACGTCAAGGGGCAGGAGTCGGCCAAGCGGGCGCTCGAAGTCGCCGCAGCCGGTGGGCATAATATCATTATGATTGGCCCGCCCGGTTCCGGCAAGACGATGCTGGCGCGGCGCATGCCGACCGTGCTGCCGGATATGACGCTTCGTGAAGCGCTCGAAACCACCAAGATCCACTCGGTGGCCGGAAGACTCTCCGCGGAGAAGGCCATCGTGGCGACTCGCCCCTTTCGATCCCCTCACCACACTATCTCATACGCCGGGCTGGTGGGAGGTGGTACGATTCCAAAGCCCGGTGAAGTATCATTAGCGCATCACGGCGTCCTGTTTCTGGATGAAATGCCGGAATTCAAGAAAGATGTCTTGGAGTTGCTGAGGCAACCGATGGAAGACAAGCAGGTGACGATTTCCCGGGCATCGATGGCCTTAACCTATCCAGCCGGATTCATGCTGGTAGCGGCCATGAACCCCTGCCCGTGCGGCTATTTTGGCGATCCTTCGCATGACTGCCACTGTTCATCGAGTGAAATTCAGCGATACATGTCCAAGGTCTCAGGTCCGCTCCTGGATCGGATAGACATTCATATCACGGTGCCGTCGGTGAAATTCAAGGATTTGTCTGCTGAAACTAAGGGCGAGGGCTCGGTAAAAATCAGGGAGCGGGTCAATGCCGCCCGGACCATGCAGTTAGATCGTTTTCGCAACGAACCGTCTATTTATTGTAACGCCCACATGGAATCGAGTGATATTCGGCGATACTGCCCGGTTGACGACAAATCTCAGTCGCTTTTGGCGCTGGCCATTACGCGACAGGGACTTTCAGCTCGCGCCTATGACCGCATTCTTAAGGTGGCTCGAACCATTGCCGATCTCGCTGGTGCCGAAGGGATTGAAATGGGGCACGTAGCCGAGGCAATTCACTACCGCACCCTGGACAGAAACCTCTGGCTGTAGCACCGGCCAATTAATGTAATTGACAATCGGTGGCGGGAAAGTACCTTGCCCGTCTAATGTCTGAACCAATTTCCCATACGCGCACAGAAAAGCTGCTTCTTGAAGCGGCACGGACGTTTAACTCAACTCTCGAATACGAAGAATTGGTCGATCTGGTACTCCGCCTGGTTATGAAGGCGGTTAACAGTGAAGCCGCTTTGGCGTTTAGAGTTGACCATGACCGAACCGACATGAAAGTCCGGTTTCTGCGAGCGACTGACACAGCAAAGACCGTCTTCAATTTGGAATTGGGGCAGGGTGTGGTTGGATGGGTGGCGCGCTACAAGGAACCTGTGCTGGTCAATGATCCCGAGACGGACCCGCGAATCGACAAGCGGATGGAGGAGTTGGCAGGTATCAAGATCAACTCGCTGCTCTGCGTCCCGCTGGTAGGCAAAGGGCATATGATTGGGGTAATCGAAGCGATCAACAAGGCTTCGGGCCCCTTCACCGATGCCGATCTGGACATTCTGGTTGGACTGAACAACCAGATTGCCGTGGCCATGGACAACGCACATCTCTACCGCGAAGTCCGTCGGGAAGCACTCGAAAAGGACCTTCTCTACCAAATTGGCAAGAAGCTCTCCGGGTCGCTCGAGGTGAACCAGGTCATGCAGGAAATCATGGATTCCCTGAAGCAGGTGATCCAGTATGATGCCGGCGGAGTCTTTCTGATTGAACGTAAAGTGAGTGAAATTCATTCTCTCTACACGGTAGGCTACGATCCGCTATATGACAGTCAGCTCAAGCTGAAGATCGGCCAGGGACTGATCGGGCATGTTGCTTCGACCGGCGAGCCGGTGATCGTACCCGATGTCTGCAAGGACCCCCGCTATATCGATTCCAATCCTCCGACCAAGAGCGAAATTGTCGTTCCGATCAAACTCGACAACAGAATTATCGGTGTCATTAACCTGGAGTCGGAGCAGCTGGATGCTTATAGCAATCGCGCTCTGGCGCTGATCTCGGCCTTTGCGTCGCAGGCGGCCATTTCCCTTGAGCGTGCTCGCCTTCACGAACGCAGTTTGGAAGGGAAGAAACTTCAGGAGCAGTTGAATATCGCACGCGAGATTCAGCGTTCGTTCCTCCCCCCGAAAGATCCGACCATACAGGGGTATGACATCGCCGGACGGAATATTTCCTCGGGGCAAGTGGGAGGGGACTACTACGACTTCATTCGCATAGTCGATTCGCATTTTGGCATAGCGATCGGCGATGTCAGCGGCAAGGGAATACCGGCAGCGTTGATTATGGCATCGTTCAGAGCGTCTCTGATTGCCGAGATTCGCAACAACTATTCAATTCGAACGATCTGCCGCAAGGTGAATTCGCTGCTTTATGAGTCGCTGGAGTCGGGCAACTATGTAACCGCCGTATACGGCGTGCTGGACTCGCGAAACCACATATTTACTTTCGCCAATTGTGGCCATAATCCACCGATCCTGATACGTGCCAGCGGCGATGTCGAGTTGATGCACGAAGGGGGACCAATCCTGGGGGTTGCCAAGGATAGCGCCTACGAAGAGAGAGCGCTGGTTATCAATCGAGGCGAGGTCATGGTGTTCTACACCGATGGTGTCACGGAAGTGTTCAACGACGAGGGGGAAGAGTTCGGCATGGATCGACTCGTCGGGGTTATCAAGGCCAACCTGACCAGGAGCGCCTACGATATCGGGGAGACCATCTACGGTGAATGTACCCGCTTCGCCGGAGCCGACCACTTCTGGGATGATCTGACCATGATCGTCATTAAGCGGCTCTAATCTTTCGGCTTTCATCACGGCGCCTTTCCCGGTATATTCCCTTTACGTTACGATCTGCCAGTTCTTCCTGGAAGGAGAGTGAATTTCATGCAAAAGTATATCCTCAGCTTGACTGCGCTCGCGGCGCTGGTTGTCGCCGGGTGCAGTTCCAAGGACAGTTCTCCAAACGGCCCGAATGCGCCGAGTGCGATACGAATTGTCGTGTCCGTTCCTGCCACAGCGCCGTCGCTTACCGATGTCAATAGCGCGGTCTGGACGCCGGTCACCCCTACAGCTGTTGCTATTCAAGATACGACACCGGTCAAATTGTCCTCGATTGCAGGGGGCAATTCGCTGACCGATTCCGTCCATGTTCAGGCATTGCAACTTCGCGATACTTTGTATCTGCGCATCACCTGGCACGATGCCACCAACGATATCTGGCCCGGCGCCTGGTATGTACACGACACGTTGCAACACTGCAATGTTGACACCTCCGACCACTGTGCCTCATTTGTAAGCCAAACAGACGGTATATGGGAAGATCGGCTTATCGTGCTTTGGGGAGGCTTGGCCGGGGCTCAGTGGGATGCGCTGGACTGGCGCGCACTGACCACAGGTGCAGGAGGCCTGGCTGAAGGGGGAATCTACAAGCTTGTTACGGGACATACACCTCCCGACACATTGATTCCTGACGCTGAGGATAGTCCTCTGGAAGTCGCCTACCCGAATTCAAATCTTGGATTTGCACCTCTGTTCATGCACCGCGACTCCTCTGAATATCATGGAGCCATACTCTATCTGGGTGATTCCAACACGGTGGATTTCGATATTTATTCCAAAGGCTGGGCGATCAATCAGTTCTTGCCTGCCTATTACATCGACTCCTCTCTGGCCGGCAAGGACCCTTCTGTGCGCGGAAGCCGGTGGGATACGAGAGCCGCGAATACGTGGAGCTCGGGTACCTACACTCTAGTTCTGGCCCACCCAATGCATACGACCTATGCCGATGATGTCGACCTTAAGGCCCTTGACTCGGTACAGACTCAGTTTGCAGTCTTTGACAATCAGCTGTCCTTCAACCGCACGAGTCATCGCGGGGTCACATTACCCTTCTGGCTCATATTGCAGTAGCCTGAAGTATACTAATTCATATTGATTTCTGAGGCGGGATCGTGGTCGGTCCCGCCTTTCTCATTTCCCGGCTGTTCACCGAACGACCAG
>JBATNE010000295.1:0-9147 GCA_049290195.1 Candidatus Zixiibacteriota bacterium | reverse complement strand
CTGCCGATCGAATTATTGTCCCGCCGGTGAGTCAATTGAATCTGGTCGGTCTCAGGGCGGAGATGACCTTCTATGCGGGTACTATGGAGAAGATTGGTGTTCGCGCTGATATGGTGAAGATCGGTGCGTATAAGAGCGCAGCCGAACCATTCACCCGAACATCATCATCGGATGAAAACAAGGAGCAGATGAACCGCCTCCTCGACGACCTCTACAGCCAGTTTGTCGAAGGTATCGCTCGGGGTCGGGAATTGGATGAGGATTCTGTCCGCACACTGATCGACCGCGGACCCTTTACTTCCGAAGATGCCGTCAAAGCCGGCCTGGTGGATGCTCTCTACTATGTTGATCAGGTCGATAGCGCCATGGGCTATCATCGGGGAATTGCGCTCGCCCAATATCAAAGTGATACGCTTGCCAATTACCGCTGGGCTCCCCGACCGGTGCTGGCGGTGGTTGTTGCCGAGGGGGATATCAACGGCGATAACGGGATCGGCGGGCTGGGATCAGAGTCCGGCGTCACCCCGGAGAAAATGAAACGTGCTTTTGCTCAGGCTGTAACTGACCGGCACGTCAAGGGGATCGTCTTTCGCATCAATTCGCCGGGTGGAGATGCGCTGGCCTCAGATGAGATATTTCACACCGTACTTGCAGCCTCTAATGCCGTTCCGGTGACAGTCTCCATGGGAAATGACGCCGCTTCGGGCGGGTTCTATGCCGCGATGCCGGGACACAAGCTCTTCGCTTCAGCCGGTTCAATTACCGGATCGATTGGAATTTTCGGCGGTAAACCGGATATGAGCGGTCTCTACCAGAAGCTGAATCTGGGAAAGGAGCTGTACACGCGCGGACAGTTTGCCGGAATGATGACCAGCATCCGGCCGTTTACAGAAGAAGAGCGTCAGAAATATTACGATCAGCTCAATGCCTTCTATGATCATTTTGTTGACCTTGTCGCCGGCAATCGCGGATTGAGCAGGGACTCGGTCGATGCTTTGGGACGTGGTCGGGTCTGGACCGGAGGAGAGGCCATTCAGAATGGATTGATCGATCAGATCGGCGGCCTTCGCTCTGCCCTCGATGATATGGCGAAGGAATCCGGTTTGCGTGATTACGATGTTCAGCTCTATCCGACCAACCGCCCCCTCTTCATTTTCCCGACACCGCCGCTTCTGGGCGGGCTCATTAGTATCTTCAGTGGTCGTTCCGGAGCGTCTGAAACTGACCGAGCCATTAACTCCGCTCAGACCGCTCTGGACGGCGGTCTGTTCGCCCGTATTCCCTACGATCTGGTTATCGAATAGCACTCCACCAGGCTATCTGAAATGAAAAAGGCCCGCTGCAGAGCGGGCCTTCTTGCTTATTCGATTATCAGTTGCCGGTAAAGGCGACATTGTCCTGGCTCCAGCCGATGCGCTGGAACGTACGGACGACCGGCGATTCGGGGGGCAGGTTGTTCGGATCGTCAAGTGACGTATCATACGACCAGGCACGGGTCGGCGGCGTATAGTAGTTGCCGTTCCAGGTGCCGGTGGCCTGCGTGGAGTTCCAGAGGCAGACGCCGGATCCGGTCCAGGTCAGAGTCTTACTGGACCAGTCTTCCAGGAAGCGTACCAGATTTTCGAAACCGCCGTTGTACAAGCTCGACGTGGTATTCACGTTACCTATACAGTATGAGGTGTTCACCACGGTGCTGTTGGCGAGACGATTTGATTTGGCCAGGGCGCCCTTTGAATCGTCCCATGCGCTCGAAAGAACGGTGAAGGCATCGGCCAGAATTGCAGACGGCTTCTTGGATGTCTTGTTGTAGTCACCAAGAGTGTAGACCGGGTTGGCGCTGGCAATGGTCAGAGCCGCACCGAGCGTACCGCCGTTCTTCAGACGAAGAGCGGGACTGTCAAGACCGCCGGTGGCGTCGGAATAATACAGCACACCATTTGTCGGCCAGTAACCTTTGCTCTGGAGCAGCCCCATGTCAAGATCAGTGACGTCGACGTTTTCGCCTTCACGGCCGTCGAAGAACTTGTTGTTCGACTTCGTGATAATACCCTTGGTCGTCATGTCAGCGGTGACATCGGTCCAGGTCCCGGATACGAGCTTAAACGCCTGACCATTGATGAACTTCAACGTCGCCTTGTTTTCATAGGAATCACTGTTACCGCCGGCGGCCGGTTCGATCAGCTTGTGAGGGTTACCACTGGAGCCGTTGAGCGGCACGTTCATCGGAAGAACGCCCATCGACTTGTCCTGCACGCGGCCGTTCCAGCGAGCGATCGATGAGTCATACCACTTCGTGGCATTACCGTCCAGCCAGGTTCCGTTGCTGTTCTTCATGTTCTGATACGTGCCGGCACCGTTCTTGATTTTCACGTCGCCGGTTCCCGTACCGCCGGGCCCCTTACGTCCGTGAATCAGTTTTCCGGAACAGGTCACGTAGCTGTCCATCGTCAGGGTATTGTCTGACTGAATGTACAAGTTACCGTTGGAGTGGACACGACCCAGCAAGTTCATGTCCGGGCCGGGAGCGATTTCCAGGTCGTTGCCGTAAAACACGGCGAACTGGAACAACGGCACCAATGACGTCTGGAACGTCTGACGCAGTGTCACCGACGCAGACTGGGCGTCGCCCGATCCGGTCGAAGCCACTGAGAATGACTTGACGAGTGCATGAAGCCCGGACAGCGATCCGGTGTTCAGCACTTTCATGGCAGCGGCACCGTTGTCGACTGTGCTATAGGTCACCGCACATCCGCCTACCGCGGCCGTACCGGCCGGCATGTAGGTAGGAGTGGAATTAGCGGTATCATAGTGCGCCTCAAGGGAGGCCACAGCCGCGTCGAGGCCGGACTCCGCCGCGTAGAACGCGCGGGTCTCCGCCATCTGGTTGCCGGCAATCTGGACTTCGTCATCCGAAGTCGACAGGGCCGCCAGACCGATGATGGTCAGCATTCCCACGAGCAGCAGCGCGATCAGCGCCGCCATTCCTCGTTCAGATTTGAGATGCGATTTCAACATTGTTACCTATCCTGTTAAACGCCACGATTCCTGAGTGAGACGGACGACGTATACACGCGCGACCGATACTGCTGGCCGCTCGGACGATCCAAATCCGGGTTGGATGAACGCGCCGTCACGGAAACAAGCACTTCCACAACATCTTCATAGCTCGCCGGAATATTGACGACCATGCCATTGGTAAGCCGGTAAGTAAACTGCAGGTCGGTGATGTCGTCGGCGAATATCTGCGGGGTGCCGTTCAAGGCGGCTACCATAAGTTTCGGATGGGTCGTATCCGACCTGTCGACATAGAACTTCAACTGAATCAACGACAGCACGGTGGAGTTGAGTCCGTACTTGCGGCTCAGACCGATTGCGTGCTGAATCTTGTTGGATCCGCCCACCGAGTGAGTCACCTGGAACCATTCCCCTTTGGCCGAGTCCGGCTCCCAGATGTAGGACCACTGACCGTCTTTGAAGCAGGTCGGGTCGGTGGCGCAACTGAGGTCCACGGTGGTGGATCCCATTGCAGCATTCAAATTCGTACTGCACCCGTCATTGCGATACGTCACCGTGATCGTGTCCGGGTTGGCGTTGGATGCCACGATTGAAGGCAGGCCGTGGGGCAACTGGTAGCCGGCCATTCTGATCTGGCGGCCAAGCTGGTCCACGGAAGCTCGGGCGTTGGCCTGGATCGACGTAATGTCATCCTGCACCATGTAGTTCTTGTGTTGGTTGACATATGCGTTGAACGCCGCCGTAGTCACTACTGCTGAAAGCAGCAACGCCACTAGCACTTCGACCAGCGAGAACCCTTTTGAGTTCCTGATTGGCTCTATTCGCGTATTCATAAATATCCTTCCAGTTCCTGTACACGCTAGATAGTGTCGACTTCAACCAGCGCTGTGACGCTGTTGCTCTTCGATTGACCCTTGATGTTGGTCCAGTTGACCTGTACTGACACCTGACGAAGGTGACGGCCGACATTGGTCACGGTCCAGTTTCGAGATATGCCCGCCGTAGAATCTGACCCGTTGGACAAGTCGGTCGAACTGCGAAGCTGTTCGATCTTGTCCTGAAGCATCTGTGTCGCCAGCGTGGTCTTGTTGGACCAGTCGTTACTGTCCGCCGCAACCATCGCCATATTCAAAAGTAAGAGGAGCGAAATGCTCAACACTACCATCGCAATGAGGACTTCGAGAATCGTGATCCCCTTGCTGTCCAATTTGAGTTTTCGTTTTTGTCTCATATACATGACCCTTCTTTGCTCATCTGTCATGTAAACGGCATGCCGAAGCCCCGTCTAAGTTGATTTTCGACCCGGCCGACCGCGCAACCCATTGTCGTTCAATCTTGTCCCGGCACGACGAACTCGGGCGACACCTTCGACCAGCGCCGCAACAACCCTCTCCAGTACCTGTGAGTAAGGGGGGAGTTCTTCGGGTATGGGATTTTTCCCACAGCAGCGGCAAGGACCGAAAGCCCGCCAAATTGATTCAATTACGCCGGTTGAATTGTCGTGGTTCTCCCGGTATCATTGGGCTCAAGGCAAGCACGACGTCCGAGTGGAGAGAACATGTCGCAACATTTTAAGATGTACTTAGGCGGGGAATGGATCGACCGCCCCAAGACGATTACCGTTACCAATCCTTATGATGACTCTGTCGTCGGCACGGTCGCCAGCGCTACCCCGGACGACTTTGTCACCGCAATCGATACCGCTCATCGAGCATTCGAACTGACCCGCGAACTTCCGGTCTATCGTCGCGAGGCTATCTGTCGCCTGATAGCAGACAAGCTCGAAGCGCGGGCCGAGGAATTCAGCCGCATGATGACATTGGAATTGGGGAAGGCGATCAAGGATTCGCGCGTTGAAGTCGCCCGGGCAATCGCTCTGTTTAGAACGTCGGCCGAAGAAGCCAAACGAATCGGCGGCGAACTCATCGATCTTGATTGGACCGCCGGCAATGAAGGACGCCTGGGACTGCTTCGCCGCTTTCCGCGAGGTGTCATTGGCGCGATTACACCGTTCAACTTCCCCCTGAACCTGGTCGCGCACAAGATCGGTCCGGCGATTGCATCGGGGAACACCTTGGTCCTGAAACCGGCATCCAAAACACCGATTATCGCCCTCATGCTGGCCGAAATCATCGCGGAAACCGACTACCCGCTCGGTGCCATTTCCATCCTTCCCGCATCCGCTAAAGCTGCCGCACCATTACTTGAAGACGCGCGGGTCAAAATGGTCACATTCACCGGTTCGGCGGAGATCGGCTGGTGGATAAAGAGCAACGCGGGACAGAAGCCGGTTATTCTCGAGCTTGGTGGCAACGCCGGCGCTATTGTCGCCGATGATGCTAACCTGGAATTTGCAGCCAAACGGCTGCTCTTCGGCTCATTTGCTTCGGCCGGCCAGTCCTGCATTTCGGTCCAGCGCATCTATGCCCATGAGAAAATCTATGATGCCCTGGTCAAACTGCTGACCGAGAAGACTTCGACCCTAAGAGCCGGCGACCCAATGGATCCTGCCACCGATATCGGCGCACTGGTCGACACCGAGGCAGTCCAGCGGACAACCCTTTGGATCGAAGAAGCCAGGCGTGGCGGCGCCAAACTGATTTGCGGCGGAACGACAAAAGGGAGAATCATGACGCCCGCCATTCTCACCGATGTCACTCCGGAAATGTCCGTTTGCTCGAAAGAGATATTCGCCCCGGTCGTTACCATTCAGAGGTATAAGACTTTTGTCGATGCCGTCGCTGCTGTCAACGATTCGGATTTCGGACTGCAGGCGGGCGTTTTCACCAACAGAATGTCGGACATCATGTACGCCTTCAAGCGAATAGAAACAGGAGGCGTTATCATCAACGATGTTCCCACCTGGCGCGCCGATCACATGCCGTACGGCGGCGTAAAGGGGTCCGGGATCGGGCGCGAAGGTGTCCGGTACGCCATCGAAGACATGACCGAGCCAAAACTGCTGGCTCTGAACATGCCATGACAGGGATTGCGTCGGCGGGACTCGTAGATTATTTTGGTCCAATATTGACCCTACAAAGGACAGGCAGATTGATATGAAATTTGGCGCGCATGAATCGATTTCGGGCGGCGTATTCGAGGCTCTCTATCGCGGTCGCACCGCCACGTGTGATACTATCCAGATGTTCAACAAATCGAACAACCAGTGGCGCGCCAAGAAACTGGAACAGGACGAACTGGATAAGTACTTCGCCGCGATCGAAGAAACCGGTATTTCGGTCACCTGTTCTCACGCCAGTTACCTGATCAACCTGGCTTCCCCCGATGCCGCTCTCAACAAGAAGTCATATGACGGTTTCAAGGAAGAGGTTGAGCGCTGCAACCTCCTGAAGATTCCAAATCTGGTTGTCCATCCCGGCTCCCATGTCGGCACCGGCGAAGAACCGGGCATGAATGCCATCATCGTCAATCTGAACAAACTGCTCGCCGCCGTGAAAGACAACTCGGTGACCGTCTGCCTTGAAACCACCGCCGGGCAGGGCTCCAATCTCGGTTACACCTTTGAGCAGATTGCTTATATGATTAATGGTGTCGAAGACAAAGCTCATATCGGTGTCTGTATGGACACCTGCCACGTCTTTGCCGCCGGCTATCCGATTATCGAGCCGGCAGACTATAAGGCCACGATGAAGAAGTTCGATGATCTGGTCGGGCTCGACAAACTGAGAGTCATGCACCTCAATGATTCCAAGAAGGGGCTCGGTTCCAAAGTCGACCGGCACGAGCATATCGGCAAAGGGGAGATCGGGCTGGAAGGTTTCCGCAATATCGTCAACGATAAGAAGCTGGCCAAAGTCCCGATGATTATCGAGACCCCAAAAGAAGACGAACTGCTTGAGGACATTGAGAACCTGAAGGTCCTTCGTGGCCTGATTAAGTGATCTTTCCCTATTGATTAGGCCAATGTATCTATTCGTTTGGCCGTTCATATTGGTCGAGAAGCATATTGATTGAGATTTCGGCTAGTCCGTCCGAAGCGAAAAACGATGCCTCATCTCCTTTATCTCTCCACCCGTATTCGTCGCTGTCATTTGTTGTGAATACAAGTCGTAATTTCTTCAAACTTCGTACCTCCGGTCCGGGAAGAGAACGGCGGTAACCCTGGACTTCTAATAGATCAATACAAAGTTCTGAGTCGTCCAGGGTGTTTATGTATGCTTGTCCCCAATACACACTGAGGTGTCTCTTTCCTAAGCGAAAGTTAAATTCGGGAAACTTGTCTTCGACCCTGATGGAAAAATCAGTGGCACGATTAGATACCTGATCTGCAAGAGCCTTGATTTTGGATACAAAGCGATCGAATTCGCCGTTCGCGCATTCAACGGCGGGCGCCGACTTAAGGAACTCCTCGCGACTTCTCTTCATTTGGAGTGTTTTTGCAATCCGGGCTGCTCGCTCGGAAGGACTCTCGAGGCGTGACATTCCACCCAATTCTGCAAATCGATTTTCAATACTGGCAGCAACACCACTTGGTCCATATTTTGAATAATTTCCCCAAATTTTGTTTTTTGGGACCCATTGAGGAATGGAAGCGTTGGACTCTAACAGAAGAAAGATTGCGAACTCGTATCCTTCTTCATACATCCTGTTCCGAATGGCGGTCTCTTCAATTCTCGTCCAAGGTGTCTTTCCCCATCCGTCTCGATAAAGCACGACTACCATTCGTGCTTGTTTTCCAAATACTCTATTGAGTCGCTCTTCACCGTCGGTGCCGATCAAATCTGTTTGCTTTTCTGAATAGATGAATGCCGAGAGACTGCCTGCAAAGCTATTAGAAATTGCAAGAGCCACTCCCTCATCTTTTGCTAAGAAAGAAAACGCAATGTCGAATTGACAATCAAATTCCATAATATCTCGACCTCCCAAAACGTGTAAGATTCCAAGCTGGGCAAGAACCTAATATAGCAGGCGTCACGGACAACGGCAGCAAATTACAGTCGTAGGTTCGGCTTCGACCGTAACCCCATTTTCGAAAGGGATCCGACCTTCGAGTCTGGTAACTTCCTACGCTACAACGGATCAATTTGGTCCAAGCAATTCCTTGCTCCCACCATCCCTTTGCCGTACCTTAACTCTCTATGAAACTTGGCATTATCGGAAAGCCGCAAAGCGGCAAAACGACCGTTTTTAACGCCGCCGCTGGCGCCCAGGAAGCAGTCGGAGACTTCTCTCAGGCGGTCCACCGCGCGGTGATCAAAGTACCGGACGAACGGCTGTACAAACTCGCGGAGATCGTCTCCCCAAAGAAAATAACCCACGCGGAAATCGAATTTCTCGATGCCCCCGGATTTTCCGGCGAAGGGAAGAAAGCCAGCGGGATCGAAATCCATCCGGATCTTCGCAAGATGGACGCATTCATGCTGGTGGTGGGAGCGTTTACGACAGATTCCAGTCCGGACAAAGATATCCGCACGGTGCTCGAAGAAATGATCCTTCTGGATCAGGCGATGCTCGAGAGCACAATCGAAAAGAAAGCGCGCAAGACCCGTCTCACCGGCGACAAATCGGAAGAACGGGAGATGGAGCTGTTCAAGCGCTGCCTCAGCCATTTGGAGCAGGAACGGCCGCTTCTGGAGATGGAACTGGCCGACGACGAAGCCCGCATGATTCGCGGATATCAGTTCCTCTCGCAAAAACCGCTGTTGATTGTGCTCAATATCAGCGAAGATGACCTTGCTCGTTCGACTGAGATCTACGAAAAACACCGTGGATTGATCGCCGAAGGCAAACGGGAATTGGCCGTGGTGTGCGGCAAGATCGAGGCAGAATTGGTCACGCTCGAAGAAGCCGAGCGCGCCGTGTTCATGCAGGAGCTGGGAATCTCTCAACCTGCCATGATTCAGGTAGTGAAGCACTCTTATGCCCTTCTCGGACTGATCTCATTCCTCACCGCAGGGGAGCCCGAAGTGAGAGCCTGGACGATCAAGAAGGGGACCAACGCCCAGCACGCCGCCGGTGTGATACACAGCGATATCGAACGCGGCTTCATTCGGGCCGAAGTCACGCACTATAACGACTATATCCAATACCAGACACCAGCCGCACTCAAGGCAGCCGGCAAGTCTCGTCTCGAGGGAAAAGAGTACACGGTCATCGACGGTGATGTGGTTC
>JBATNE010000294.1:0-45271 GCA_049290195.1 Candidatus Zixiibacteriota bacterium | reverse complement strand
AGACCGAACAGGAGGATCAGAATGAATATGACCATTTCAACCAGGGCGTACAACCCGAGTTGACCGAATGCCACCGCCCAGGGGAACATGAACACCGCTTCAACATCGAAAATTACGAAAATCAGCGCGAATATATAGAAGCGGGCGTTGAACTGAATCTGCCCGGAGCCGACCGGCTCCTCTGCGCATTCGTAGTTGCTGTTCTTTTCCGGGTAGGGGTTGTGGGGGCGAACCAACTTGTTAATGAAGAAGGTGACCAGGACAATACCCGTGCCGGCGACCAAAAAGATCAATACTGCAAGGTATTCCGACACTCTGTCCTACCATTCCTTCCGGCCACAAGTGCTTATGTGACCAAATTCACAAGTTACGGTTGCCCAAGAAACGTCGTTTTCGCCCTATGTCAAGGGAAAATTTGTATTCTTTCCCCGTCAACTCGTTAAACGCCAAATGCTATGACTATCACAATGTTACCAAAACTGTACATGTTTGTAAAGTTCTGGCTTCCGGCACATCTCTCAAGATGTCTTATACTTTATCGACAGAAACTCATCAAAATTGATCGTGTTACCCAGATTAGTCCACATCACCGGTGCGCCCGCGTGCCCCGCTACCCGCTAAATATACGCGATAACTTCAATCTCGATTTTGACCTCTTTCGGCAACCGGCTCACTTCAACGGTCGATCGTGCCGGCGGCGCACTCGTGAAATAGGTCGAGTACATGTCGTTGACCGGGGCGAAATCCCGAAGGTCAGTTAGGAATATGGTCGTCTTCACAATCTTGGTCAGATCAGACCCGGCTGCTTTGAGCAGCTCCGAGATATTGTCCATCACCTGCTTGCACTGGTCGGCCGACGTCTTCCCCACTATCTCCCCGGTGATCGGGTTGATCGGAATCTGCCCCGAGCAGAACAGAAGCGCCCCACTCTGTACCTTGATTGCCTGTGAGTAGGGTCCGATCGCCGCCGGCGCTTTATCGGTCTTGATGATTGTCTTCACTGAATATCCTTCCTTCTGCAAATCCAGAATTCGAATATAGGACACCTCCCGCAGGCGATACACTAAAACAAATACGGGGCCGCTCACACGACCCCGCACAGGTAACACGAATGAAATGGAAAATCTGATTGGAACTTAGTGGCCGGCAGGAGCCTCAGGCTGAGGAACCTCGTTTAAGATCGGCTTGCACGACAGGAGATAGGCAAAAATAGCCTTGAGATCCGAATCGCTCAGAGTCGACAGCGTCTGCCACGGCATCGGAGGAAGAATCTCGCGACCGGCACCCATATGCTTCCCGGTCTTCATCGTCTTGATGAACACTTCCTCAGTCCAGTTACCGATACCGGTAGCTTCGTCCGGAGTAATGTTGGCTGCGTAGCTGATTCCCCACGGTCCAGCCCAGGCGGTCAGGTGCATGTTGGTCATGCCAATCCAACCTTCCATTGAAAGAACATTAGCAGGAACCGGCGGGACTTTGGCATCGGCCGGATGTCCGCTCAACCAGCGACTAGAGTCCGGCACCGGACCCATCGCCGACATCTTCTTGGGACAATGGCAATCTGCGCAGCTCCCCATGCGAACCAGGAACTCCCCCCGCTTGACCAGCGCGCCATGATCATTCACTTCTTTTACTGCGGCGACTTTGTTCTGGGTGGTCTTGGTCTGACTGTAGGCAATTGCCATAAGTGCCACCAACACTCCGACGACAATCAACGTTCGCTTAAACATCTCAAGAACTCCTTAATGGATACAATAACTCCCTTCGGTCCGTGCACCGGCGGGCCGCTTAACATGCCGAATAATACGACAACTGGACAACAAAGGTCCACTATTTTCATTGTCCGGACCCCATTTTTTTCGGTGCATGTGCCCGCCGTTTCGAGATAATAGCTTGATACACTTATTTGTACGATGATTCACAGCCTGTGCGAACGATTCCCTCGTACCCCTCAACTGTGCCTGAAGATACGGTGAGAGGCGTCCAGTTAGACGACGATGATTACCTTCCCCCGCACATGCCCCGTTTCGACACATCGAATCGCCTCAGACGTTTCCGCCAGCGAATAGGTCTTCTCAATCACCGGAACCACTTTCCCTTCCGCCATAAGCCCACCCAGAAAAGCCAGATCAGTTCGATTCAAACGCGCCACAAATCCCGTGGCTCGCACTCCAGCCTTTCCTGCCGGCAGCATCGACCGCATGGATACCTTCAGAAAGTTCAGTGTATGGCCACCCACAAGCACATATGATCCTCCCGGCTTCAATGCACGCAGAGGCTTCCTGATTGGATAGAACGCAGCATTATCCAAAATGAGATCGTACCGCTTGTCCCCTTGATAGAACGCTTCTTTGGTATAGTCCATCACATGATCCGCCCCGAGCGATCGCACCAATTCTACATTGCCCGTGCCACACACCCCCGTCACCTTCGCACCCAGTGCTTTGGCGATCTGAACCGCAAACGAACCCACACCCCCTGATGCGCCCGTGATTAATACTTCCTGTCCCGCCTGCAACCGACCGTGGTCTCTGATCCCTTGTAAGGCAGTAATCCCGGCCACTGGTGCCGATGCTGCCTTTTCAAAGGTCACCCCTTCAGGCTTCAACGCCACGTAATCCTGAAGACAACAAGCATATTCGGCAAATCCCCCGCCTGCCCTTCCAAAGACGTTGTCACCAACTTTGAATTGTGTGACGATCTTTCCTACCGCCTCGATTCGACCGGCGACATCAGCTCCGAGTATGCGCCGTTTGGGTCGAAGCACTCCAAACCCCATGAACCTGAATATGAATGGGCTGCCTCGCATGATGTGCCAGTCGACTGGATTGACCGATGCTGCTACCACTTTCACCAAAACCTGATCGTCGGTTGGGACAGGCCTGTCGACTTCTTCAAAGCGAAGAAGATCGGGCGATCCGTATTTAGTGTGTACTATAGCTTTCACTTCAACTCCATTGACACAATTCCTGGCCCAAGCTCAGCCCGGCATTAGAGCCTAATACCAACTGCTGTCGATCCGGTAGTCTTCACGGTACCACTCCCAACAAATGTGCGAAAGATAATTTGTTGTGGAGCCCACCAAACGTGTGATGGTGTACTGTGCAAAACAAAAGCCCACCCTGCGGGTGGGCTACTCAAAGCTCGTCGCCTCGAGCGGAGCTTGCGACGCGAAGAGTCCCGCCTCATAGCGGGACGAGAGCGCAGACGAGAGGCGAGCCAGGAAGGAACGGCGTGAAGGTTGATCGTCATTGCGAGGCAGTCCCCGCATTTAGCGGGGACAACGAAGCAATCTTCTCCCTCATCCAGCACCCCTCACCGCTTCTGCGCATGCGGGGTAACCCGATGAAAACGCTGGGTGGCCCATCCGCTTTGCGGTGGGTTCATATTAAGTAGGTCGGGTTCCGATGAGCCTTTGGCGAAGAGAAACCCGACGGCCGACGGCTCGCCGTAGGGTAGGTCGCGCCGCCTACTCCCACTTCACCGGACCAGTCGTGAACCGCTCCACCAATTGGCCATACGTCCAGATATTCCCCCGCTCAAAAAATGAATACGCTTTGTCCCACTCCGGTCCTGTCCCCCAGCCGACCATCGATGACGTAACAATCGTGCGATTCTTCCCGTCGGCTCTGAACTGCAGAATCTCCTGAAGGTTCTGGTCTTCCTGCCGGCACTTTTCCGGAAACACCCCATTGAGATGAATCTTGTAAATCAGCAGTTCCCTGGGGAGAAACGCAGGGATCCCCAGGACAATCGCGGAAGTGTCATCGAGGCTCCTCGACATGTCATACTGGGTTCTCATCGTTCCTCCGGTGCGAAGGTCGATCCGCGCTTTGCCCACCATCCACGTGCTCACCCCGGACTCAGTGGTAAAATTCTCCCAGACAGTGGCGAGGTCGGTATCGATTGCAACTTCGAGCCGAAGGACCCTCTCGCCGTTCGGCATCACAAAGGAGAGGTTTGCCACGTTGTCGGAATGCTGGTCTTTGGTGACCGATGCCTCCGCTTCGGACGATTTCGTCGGGGTCGGCTGATCTGGCTCTGCGGCGGTGGGTGTCCACGCCGCGATCACGACTGCCGAGAAAAGCAGACACATTTTTGAGAATAGTGACCTGGTAGGATGAATCATTGGTGTCTCCATTGTTGGTGGGTGGGCAACGCCCGGCCGTAGTTAGTGACAGAATATAACTTCTATGGGATGAAAATAAAGAGGTAAGACCTGCAAAGTGGGTCCGTTCTCGCGACCTGCACAAACCATTCGCCAACGGCAGTACAAAAGATCCGGGTCATGACGGATTGAGCGGAGTTGAAGCCCGAGGCGCCTATTCGTCATTGCGAGGCAGATCCGCCACAGGCGGAACAACGAAGCAATCTGTCCCCTCATTCAGCACTCCTCCCCGCCACTACGCACGCGAGGTAACCGACGGTGAACGCTGGTGCCCCATCCTTCAGGGTGCGCCTACTTCACCAACATCCCCTTCACACTCTTCTCAAACTCCCCCGCCGTCATCTTAAAGAAATACACCCCACTTGCCACCGCCTTCCCCGCCTCATTCGTCCCATCCCATTTCACTGAGTGCGCCCCCGCCGCCATCTCCTGATCGACTAACTTCCGCACTTCTCGCCCGAGTAGATCGAACACGATCAACTTCACCTCCGCTCGCTTCGGCAGATCGAATGAAATGGTCGTCGACGGGTTGAATGGGTTAGGGTAGGCAGGGTGGAGGGAGAAGGTGGAAGGGAGCCCAAAATTATCGTCTGAATCAACCGCAGTTCCGGATTTGTTTCCAGAGAAGATGTAAACCACTCCATGCCCATAAGCGTCGACACCTGAAGCGCTGAAATCATTGACTCCATCTCCATTGACATCTCCAAGGCCAGCTATGCCCATTCCAAATTTCAGGAGATATTCAGGCATTTCCCAAACGTTTATCCGAAGGTCCGGAATTGAGTCAACAGATGGTCCTCCGTAGAAAATATCGACGTAACTGAATGATGATGATTCTAGTGGATAGCTGGTAATGAGGTCGTCATACCCATCACCATTGAGGTCACCTCCCGGCTTCGCTCTTGAGGGTGAATCCATGATTGTCAAATCAGGAATTGAGTCGAAAGCAGGTCCCCCAAAGTAAATTAGACCGGTTGGATCCTGTGATTCCCAGTGGCCCACAAATAGGTCGTCAAAGCCGTCGGAATTCAGGTCTCCAGCGTTGCAGATAACCATGCCAAATTGGATCTTTGTATAGTCAAATGGGCCTGACTGGGAGAAAAGCAAATCAGGAATGGAATCGAAACCACACCCTCCCCAGTACATACAAATTTGCGATTTCAATCCGTATTGCTCATCCGGCCGCAAGTTGGTGACTACGTCTTCTTTCCCGTCTCCATTGAAGTCCCCAGTAGTCAGTGCTTCACCGAACGTCACGCCAGGATGATGAAACCACCACGGTCGAAGTATTCCAGTAGGAGCACTGTCAGATGGAGTCTTAATGTCAAATTGGAGCACAGATGAAAAATCAAACCGAGTAGATAGTAATCTCGTCTTGCCAGTGCACCCAATATCCCGTGAAGCCACTGTGTATCCAATTGGAATGAGAGTATCAAGCCCAAATATTTGCTGCGGAACAGTATCGAGGCCATTTCCACCAAGGAAGAGCCCTAACTTTGTCTGCCAACAGGCTATTTCCGAAAAGCCATCTCCATTTACGTCTCCAACATTTGAAAGGAACCCTCGTATATCATGAATGCGTCGCGCAGGTACCGGTGAAATGGGGCTGCCACCGTAATAAATGAAGCCAATTCTTCGGCCATCCGGAACCAGGAAGTCAGCTAGACCATCCCCGTTTTGATCGCCTAGCGGGACAATCCAATATCCAAATAGAGTCTGGACAGTGTCACATCGAATGACAACTAGGATGGGAGGAACTGTTGCATAGCTGTTAGGATGAACCAAAAGAAAGACAATGAAGACGAAAATCGCCCCGACACACTTCATATCACACTCCGCCTTGCATTCAAGATAGCACAATTCGCTAGGTTGTCAAACCACCCAACTGCGTCATTGCGAGCCCCTATCGACCAGAGGTCGAAAGGGGCGTGGCAATCTTAACCCTCAATCAGCACTCACTTTCTCAATTACGCATGCGACGTAAACTAGGTGTGGGCGTAGGAAGGAAGAGTGCTGTAGGTTTGGACAGATTGCTTCGTCGTATGTCGCTTACGCGACTAACTTCTCGCAATGACGCGTTACCTCCACTCCTGCAAAAACTGGCCATAATCGCGCCAGAAGCTGAGCCCAGCGGTGTATATGGAGGAATCCGTCTGGTAGGGCAGGAGCCCCCGTCCGAGCTTGCCAAAGCGAGGAATCCCGCCTTCAAGCGGGATGCTCCTGCCAACTGAAGGAACGGGCAGACGAGCCGTCTGCCGCGCACAGGGACGGAGGGTCGTGCAAAAAGTAAATATCTGAAACGAACCCAATTGGATTTGCGCAAGCTGTTGGAAATGAACGGCTAGGTCAAATTGGAGCTTGGGAAAACGAACCCAATCGAACCCGATTCGTAGGTCAAGAGTCCTGTTCAAGACGAGCGTTGCGAGGCGAGGAATCCCGCCTTCAAGCGGGATACTCTTGACATCGGGTCGGCCAAGAGTCAAGACCGCAGGGGTCTTGACCTACAAAATAGCTAAAACGAACCCAATTGACTGGACTATGAAATGTCGCAATGAGTTGTGTGAACTGTCTGGTGCCGCGTCTGGCTAAATCTCAACCAGCCCGGTCGGGCCCATCAGTTCGCAGAAGGCGCGCAAGAGGCGTTCATCATACGCTCCCTTGAGAGAGAACATGATGCGCAAGGCGGGATAGGTCTCCATCGCGTGCTGATACACACGCTCGGTCGTCATGGCATCGAATGAATCGGCAATCGCGACAATGCGCGAATAGATATGCATCTCATCGAGCGACAGCCCGCCCGGATATCCGCGACGGTCTCCCCGCTCGTGGTGCTCGAGCACCGGGTACATGACATCCGGTTTGACCAGATTGGTCTCGCTGAGAATATCGACGCCCCACTTGGGATGCTTCTTCATGATCTCGAATTCGATCGGAGTGAGCGCGCTCCGTTTGTTCAATATCCGCTCGGAGATCTTGGACTTGCCGACATCGTGCAGAAGCGCTCCAACACCCAGCGTGTTGAGGAATTCTTCATCGTTCATCCCCATCTGCTGGGCAAGAGCGATCGAAAACGTGCAGACGTTGACCGAATGGGTATAGGTGTAGTAGTCGAACGACGTAATCTTAAGCAGATTCAGAAAGGCATCACGCCCTTTGAGAATGTAGTCGACCGTCGTGGCTACCAGTTCCTGCGAACGGTGGATATTGTCACCATAGGTTGGGTTATTGAGAACATCCTTCACCAGGTTGGTCGAGGTATCATACAGGATGGCCGCCTTCTTCTCCTGTTGGATCGTCGGGTCGACCAGAATCTTGTTGAGGTTGGATTCGATATACCGCTGGTAGAGGACCTTTCCTTCCTGATCAACAAAGAGTCGATCCACTCGGTTGTCCAGAAGCTTCTGGCGGGTCCGTTCGGTGAAAGGAAGATTGGCGGAACGATACAGCACGAGGTCGCTGTTGACCTTGAGATACAGGTCAAACTCAAGCACCGAGTCCACTCGAAGGGAATCGAGGTGGACGGCGACAAATTTCTGTTCCGTTCTGTTCTTGACTGCGGTCGACGTCATAGGGTAACTCGGCCAAAGGGCCCAAGCCTTGTCTTTCAATGAATTATCGGCAAAAACCGCCCGGACATTAAAAGAAACCCCCGGCTGGGGAAGCCGGGGGGTTACTCACGGTACGTTACAGGGACGGGAGGATTTTTGGGCGCTGCTTATTGCTGGGCGCCAAGGCTTTTGACCGATGAGATCACGGACTGCAACGATCCGGTAATGTCGGTAAGGATCTTGGAATACCGCTTCAGAAGCTCGGAATACTGCCAGCGCATCTGAAACGCCTGTTCCGGGAATTCGAAGAGGCCAAGCAGGGTCGGGCGATATATCTCGTCGATATACTTGATGACGTAGTACGGGTATTCAGGGACATTGGGGTCTTCGACGTCCCCCTTAGCCAACCGGTCCCGATAGACTTCGACTTTTTCAAGAACGACAGTGCCGAAACACCACGGGGTCATAACGACGCCAAAATTGGAGCCATCGGTATAAAACCGGAGGGCGGTCCGAAGGACGAGGTCGACGATGACGGCTTTTGCTCGATAGAACGCCAGGGTCTCCTCGGCTTTGGGGGAGGTCATCTTGATCTTGTGCTGGATGACTTCTTTCTCAGCTTTCGCGCGGGAATAGACCATTCGGAGAAACAGATAGTAATCTTCGAAATAGACCTTCGAATTCTCCGAGAGGGACATAATGAAATACCCCTGTTCGTCCTTGCGGACTTTGGGTTCTTTCATGGCGGTCAACCGTTCCTGAGAAAACCCTCTTTGGTACTTACTGTCGAGCATCAGTATCACCTTTCCTTAGCAGTCGTTCTGAAAGGTCTCTTTGCATACAGCGTGCCGATGCCCTGGGTGGATCGACCGATCCGGAACTTAAGCCCTATCTTGTTGTGGTCTATAGGGTACTGATCGTATCGGAGTGTCCCCGACAGTATGCGCAACCGAATGACAATAGGCATCGATATGCAACCAGTGCACTCTCTGCGCCGCAGAGGGTGTCGTTTTGCAGACTGGCTCGAAATGGCAGATTCCTTTTGACACAAAGGCGTCCGATTCGTTATAACAGATAGATGCTTTTCCTTTACAGCTTAGTCAGTTACACGAAATCGAAGCGCCGCAGAGTGGCTCCGGGAGCGGTCTGTGCGTTAGTGGCGGCTGCGCTGGTTCTGGTTCAATGCACAGAACACAGGCCGACAAGCACTCCGACTGACGTTCTAGCGGTGTCACGTAATGAAGTTGCCTTCGAAGTAATGGCCGAGGGCCCGCCGTCATTGTCTCAGACTATCCAGGTCGCAAACGAGACCGGTTATCCTTTGGACTATACTGTAGAGCACTACCAACCATGGTTGACGCTGTTCTACCACGGTAAGACACTCGACACGATCTTCGCGTATGCTTCCGGACGCGAATTGCTCGAAGGGGATTACACGGATACCATCAAGATCACCGCCGGGGACGCGGTCGGATCTCCGCAGAAGATTGCAATCAATCTCCATGTCGATCGGGGTCTCAAGATGGGGCCAGGAAGCTTCCACCTGTACTGGTTGATAGGCACGCCACCCATTCAACCGTTACCCTTGATTATCGCACCGACAGGCGGCGGCACAATGCCCTATCAGATAGCGTCCACAGTGCCATGGGTCCGGTTGTCATCGGAATCCGGCATAGCGCGAGACACGCAGACGGTCTCGTTCAGTCTGGCCAGTGCTCACACCGGGACATACATCGGGCAGATCAACATCAGCTCTGCGGAGGCGGTCAATTCACCGCAGCAGGTTCCCTGCTCGCTGTCTATTGTCTCATGGGGAACACAGAGCGTTGGCGGTGCCTATGCATTGCATGGTGTGAAATTCCTTTCGGCTACCGAAGGTCTAGCCATTGGCTACAGAAGGGTGGCGTTTGGACGGGATGGATATGCGTTCCGTACACATGATGGAGGTCGGACCTGGATTCCGCAACTTGTAACGAGCAATTCGGGATTGCTCGGCATGACTGTCGCCAGCCCCACCCGAATCTATGCATATGGTGAGAACGGGCAAATCGTGCGCTCCAACGATGGTGGTGACTTTTGGGTTTCGTTGGGAATCGGGGGAAGGACTATCAATGCCCTGGCTTCCCCCGGACCGGACACTATCTACGTATTCTCCAATGGAGGAAATGTATCCGCTTCGTACAACAATGGCGAATTGTGGCAGCCGATGCCGTCACCAGTGGCATCCCCCTTGAACGGAACCCAGTTCTTCGATGCCCTGTCTGGATGGGTAGTCGGAAATGAAGGGGTGGTGATGTTTACCAACGACGGCTGCTATAGCTGGACCGTCGTTCCGGTGACAACGGCGGCAGACCTCAACGGCATATATATGTATGACCGAAATACCGGATGGATTGTCGGTTCCAACGGGACCATCCTGACTCGCACCGATGGCACCAAATGGCATTTGCAAATCTCACCGACCGCGAATGACCTGTGGTCGGTTCACTTTATCGACCGTCAGACCGGGTGGATTGTCGGAGATGGCGGGACAGTGCTGTTCACCGACGATGGCGGACTTCACTGGGAAATTGAACCGACTGAAACAAGATTCACCATGAGTGCGATTGACTTCCTCAACCAGAATGTCGGTTTTGCCGTGGGTAACGGCGGCATCATCATGAACACGCTCAACGGCGGGCGAAGTCAATAGAACAACCGGAAACAAAACGGGTCCCCATTTCCCCGTGGAATTATGAGACCCGCCGATGTCATTTCTGACCTGCGTGCAGTTGTCAAACTATAGCAGTCTTACCAGACCCAATCAGCCACAAAGACGTTGGTTTCATGTGGGATCTTGCCATTTCGGTTGGAGGCAAAGACAAACTTCTTGCCGTCCATAGTCCACATCGGGAAACCGTCAAATGTGTCGTTGAACGTAATCTGC
Organism: Candidatus Zixiibacteriota bacterium; assembly: GCA_049290195.1. GTDB lineage: Bacteria > Zixibacteria > MSB-5A5 > GN15 > FEB-12 > FEB-12. The sequence goes on along the minus strand of JBATNE010000294.1, from coordinate 34,629 downwards.
TCGATCTTCTTGGTTGCTATTTCAATGAGAAATAGATCAAAGTTCCGTCCTTTGGGATCGCCGGAATTCGAGCAATAGATGATATGCTTGCCGTCGGGATGGAAATAGGGCGCGAAATTGGCGGCACCGTTGCTGGTCAGTTGGATCGGCTTGCGGTCCTTGAGCGACATGGTGTAGATCTCGAGGGCGTGGGGACGAACCAAACCCTCAGCCAGAAGCTCTGTGTATTCTTTGAGCTCGGCTCCCTGCGGACGAGAGGCGCGCCAGACGATTGACTGACCATCGGCAGAGAACCAGCCGCCGCCGTCGTATCCGATTCCATGCGTGAGCTGTTCCGGATTGGAACCATCGGCGTTCATCATCCAGAGCTCCAGATCGCCGGAGCGTACGGAGGTGAAGAGAATCTTGCTGCCATCAGGAGAGAAGACACACTCGGCGTCATAGCCTTCGGAATTGGTCAAGCGAACAGCATTAGAGCCGTCGATGTTGGCCTTGAAAATGTCGTACCCTTTGTAGAGCGCCCAGACGTATCCTTTTGAGAAATCCGGCTTGGGCGGACAGGTCGAATCGACCAGCGTTGTTGACGCATAGATGATGAACTTGTTGCCGGGCTGGATCATCGAGCAGGTAGTAGTGCCGCGGCCATCGGAGACCTGACGGAGATCTGAGCCATCGGCTTTCATCGTATAGATGGCGTCGCAGTCATGGCCATCGCGGCTGGACTGAAGCGAGAGCATGGTGCCATCGCCCGACCAATAGGCTTCGGCGTTCTGGCCGCCGAACGTCAGTTGCCGGATGTTCTTGAAATGGGTCTCCCCCGGAAAGATTGTAGGGGTTGTGGGTTTGCTCGTATCCGCCTGGGCGAAAATGCTGCCGGCCGCGGCGAGCAAGAATGTGGTAACGGCCAAAATCCGTTTCGACAAAACGACCTCCTGTGTGATGCCCGGAATAAGTGATGCTGACGGGGTATTATACACAGTTAAGTTCGTTGGCGAAAGCAGATGGGTGTAAATTCCCCCTACCCCTCCAGCTGCTCTTTGAGCTTGTCGAAGTCGATCGGTTCGGCGGAATTGAAAGTCGTGTAGGTCACCTTGCCGGACTTCCCAACAACCACTTCGAGCGGGTAGTTGGTGACATCATAGCTGTCCATGAAGATACTCAACGTATCGGCATAGATCGGGAACGTCAGTTTGTTTTTCATCCGGTACGGACGGATATTGACCGGCAGGTTGATCGTGACACCCAACAATGGCACTCCTGCCGCTTTGCCCGACTCGATCGCCCCCTGCCACTTCTGACTCATTTCCTTACAGGGAGGGCAGCCGAGTTCCATGAACAAGAGCACGGCACCATGATCGCCGACTAACGCCTTGGTGTTGAGGGGCGCACCTGATTCGTCGAAAACCGCGACATCGGGAAACAGTGATCCAAGGGCGAGTTTCGATGTAGGCGCACCTTCGGGTTCCGCCTGCACCGGCTGAGGCGCGGCAGACCCGCCGCCGCGAAGGCTCATGCCGAGATAGACGCCTGCGGCTGCCGCGGCGAAAATAACCACGGTTACGATGGCAGATTTGATGGTCGATTTGTTGCCGCTGGGGCCAACAGGAATGCGTTCAGTCATGGATCACCTTTCAGAGGGGAGCCGGCCGGACTTCCGGCCCCGTGTCAAATCTTAAACCAGTAATGGCAAAATGCAGTATTAGCTGGTCGCGCCGCAAGTGTAGACCTGCGGGCAGTAGCGACCCTTGTCTAGTCTGCAAGTAGTCACACCGTTGGTGGTGCAACAATAAAGGGGTGTTCCCGAGCAACTGCAGGTATGGGAACAGGTGGCCGCCTGGGCTGAGGTCGGGACCGACATGCCGGCGACAAACGCCATGGCGAATACGGTCAGGGCGATGACGAGTGATTTGCGCATTGGATGCTTCTCCTTCGTTGTTGTGCGAGAGTTTCGTTGCCTCTCGAACGATTGGGACCGAAGAGCACCGAAGTGCTCTCCGGCCGCACTTTTGCAGGAATGATTCAGGGGTCATTCCCTTCACGCTCGGATCACTAACAGGTAATGATATCGAGACAACGGATTTTGGTCGTGAATTTGCACGTCGTCACACCATTGTTGACGCAACAGTAGAGAGGGGTTCCGGTACAGCTACAGGTATAGTAGCAAGTTCCGGCCTGGGCTACTGTCGGTGTCGAGGCTCCGATGGCCATTGCCAACGCGAAAACGACCAGAGCCGCCACGAGTACTTTACGCATCTGTTCACCTCCCTTCGGCGTATGTAAGAATGTGGGGATGTGACACCCAACGAGGGGTGTCGGTTGAAGTTAGACTTCATGGAGCCAAATTTAGAAGACGGCCTCCAATGATGCAAGTCAAAATGCAGCAGCCACCGGCGTCACACAGTCGAATCTAACCTTGTAACTTTTGTCACAACCACCGGAGTCACACCGTAGCCCGAAAGGCATCCCATTTGCTACGCTGAGACTTTGCTAAGGACTCCGCGAAGAAGCTTGAGGCGGTCCTCTTCGGCTACACGGGCCAGATCAATTGATATGCGCGGGCTTCCGATGAGCGAGAATTCCATCGGGGCATCGGTGCTGGATCTGAGAGACTCAACCTCGCTCCGCGTAAGCTTGCGTCCTTCGCCAAAGAAGAGATTGACCATGCCGCCGCGAAGTTTGACCTTTTCGACTTCAAGGACGGCAGCGGCAATCTTGACGCCGGTCGCTTCAATCAAGTCCACGGCCGATTGCGGCATCCGGCCGAAGCGATCGAGCACTTCGTCCCGGATCTTCTCCAGCTCATCGAGGTTCTTGGCGTCGGCGAGGCGGCGATAGATATCGACCTTCTGGTGGCGGTCATTGACATATTCGTCCGGCAAGTAGATTTCAACATCAAGTTCCAGTTTGGTTTCCGGAAGACGCTGTATCTCCGTCCCCTTAAGTTCGGCCACCGCTTCTTCGAGCAGACGATTGTACATATCAAACCCGACTTCCTCGATAAACCCGGACTGTTTGGCGCCAAGGATTGTCCCGGCGCCGCGGATTTCAAGATCGCGCATAGCGAGCGCGAATCCGGTTCCGAGGTCGGAGTGGGCTTCGAGTGCCCGCAACCTCTTAACGGCATCGGCATTCAACAAGCGCATGGGCGGGGTCAGCAAGTAGGCATAGGCACGGGTGGCGGAGCGGCCCACGCGCCCGCGCAGCTGATACAGTTCAGCCAAGCCGAAACGATCGGCGCGGTTAATAATGATCGTATTGGCCGACGGGATATCCAGCCCAGACTCAATAATTGCCGTGCTGAGGAGCACATCGTATCTCCGCGACAGGAACGCCAGCATGATACCCTCAAGTGAGCGCTCATGCATCTGGCCATGGGCCACAGCGATTTCCACTTTCGGCATCAGTTTCTTGAGATACTCGTACATCGCACCGATCGACTGTATCCGGTTGTGTACGAAGAACACCTGTCCCCCGCGCTCGACTTCGCGGAGAATCGACGTCTGAATCACCGCCGGATCGAACTCGGCAATTTGCGTAATAATCGGCAGGCGGTCCTTGGGAGAAGTGCTGATGAGGCTCATATCTCGCGCACCCATGAGAGACATCTGCAATGTGCGCGGGATTGGTGTCGCAGTCATGGCCATGGTGTCCACGGTGGTGGCGAGCTGGCGGAGTTTCTCCTTGTGCTTGACACCGAACCGGTGCTCTTCGTCAATCACCAACAAACCCAGCCGTTTGAATTTGACATCGGCAGACAAAAGGCGATGTGTGCCGATCACCATGTCAACATCGCCGGACGTAATCTGCTTGGCAGTCTCGGCCTGTTCCGCTTTCGTCCGAAAGCGTGACAGCAATCCGATCTTGAACGGATAGTCCCGAAACCTCTCAGAGAATGTGTTGAAGTGCTGCTGTGCCAAAATCGTAGTAGGAACCAGGAGTGCAACCTGTTTGCCGGCATCCATCGCCTTAAAAGCAGCACGAACCGCGACTTCGGTTTTGCCATATCCGACATCACCGCAGATGAGCCGATCCATCGGCTTCTCTTCCGCCATATCCCGTTTGACATCGTCGATCGCCTTTTGCTGATCGGGAGTCTCTTCGTAGGGAAAGGCGGCCTCAAGTTGTTTCAGCCAGACGGAATCATCGCCGAACGAATGACCGCTTCCCGCCTTACGTTGTGCATAGAGCTTGATCAAGTCGGCCGCCATGTCGGCGATCGCCTTCTTGGTCTTGGCCTTGAGTTTTTCCCACTGCGGACCACCGAGTGGTGTCAGTTCCGGGGCGGCATCCTTGCCGGAATATTTGGAAACACGGTTGAATTCCTCGATCGGAACATAGAGCCTGTCGGAACCGGCGTACTGCAACTGGAGGCAGTCACGATTGCGACCATCAACCAGAAGCGTCTGGAGGCCAAGATATCGCGCCACACCAAAATCAGTGTGTACGACAAAGTCCCCGCGATTGAGAGCGGAATAATCGGAGATCGCGACACCTTCGCGGAATTTCTTCTTACGGACTCGGCGGTGATAGCGACTGAAGATCTCGTGATCGGTCAGGAGGGCGATGCCTGCCTCTGAAGAGACAAATCCGCTGTGAACGTTAGCAACGCCAATGTGCGGCTCTTCGGTGAACTGCACCTTTTCACGAAGTAGTTCGGCCAGGCGGCTCGCCTGACCTTCGTTATCCGATGCAATCATGTAGGCGAAACCGGCCTCGCGGTAATCTTTGAGCGTTTTGGCCAACAGGTCGAGTCGGGCACCCAGAGAAGGCGGTTGCTGGCAACCAAATGAGATGGTCGGGCTCCCCTGCCCCTTGAAGGGGTGTATGTCGATAACGTGATGTCGATGGAGCCGATCAAGAGTCTGGCCGATTGGGAGGTAGTATTCTTCGGGGGTCGGGACTCGGGTGAGGCGGTCGCCGAGTCTGGAGCGCAACTGCTCCGCTTCGACAAACAATCGCTCAGCTTCGACAACCAGTCGTTCTTCACTCTCAAGAATGACAATCGCGTTGTCCGGAATGTAATCAGTAAACCACCCTTGCTTAAGACCGAACAGGAGTGACAGCCATTCCAGTCCTGGAAGTTCCGGGTCATTCAAGTAGCGTTTGCGGATGTAGTCGGAATCTTCTTCCGGCAGTTTGTCGAGCTCGTCTTCGAGGCTCTCCGGTGTGATCGGGATTTCCCGTTTGGGCAGAATTGAAACGCGATTCAGTTTGCCAATCGTGCGCTGGGTACCGACTTCGAATTGACGGATCGATTCAATTTCATCGCCGAACAGTTCAATTCGGACGGGATACTCATAGCCCGGAGTGAAGAGATCGATCAGTCCGCCGCGGCGGGCAAAGTCACCAACTTCTTCCACCAGCGGTACTCTTCGGAATCCGAGATCAACGAGCCGTGCGACCAGAAGATCGATATCGGTTTCTGTGCCGGCTTCGATCAGTATTTCCGATGCCTCAAGGCTGTCAATTGGTATAGTCGGTTCAAACAGCGCGCGGACCGGAGCGACAACGGCGGAAAGGCTGCCATGTCGAAGCCCGGAGAGCGATGAAATACGCTGTCCTATCACTTCGGCGATCGGAGCGCGAAAGTCATAGGGCAGAATCTGGCGCGATGGATAGTGACCGGTCTTCTCTTCGCCGAGTAAGAACAGAAGATCCTCATACATGTCGGCAGCCTGGTCGGCGTGATTGGTGATAACGATGACCGGGCGGGATGTATCAGCTGCGATAGCCTGGACGAGAAATGATTCCGCTGACCCGCTCAAACCCGACACCGGGATGATATGGGGACCGGATGAATCCAATTGGATGCGCAGTTCTTTGAACGCCTGGAGATTTCTCCAGCGCTCGAGTATTTCGCTGAGCAATCCGGTTGTCGTGTTTTCGGTCACTGCCATATTCCACTCCTGGACGGTTCCGCTCGAAAATGAGCCGGAAACGCCAAAAACCCCGACTATTTTCTAGCCGGGGGGTGATCTGTTGTGGCGGGAATATAGCTAAGATTGTTCCGGACGCCAGTTAGTTTTGCGCCGGGGCGTCGATTGGCTCGTCACCGACAAGATTGGTGCTGACTTCCACCTGGTCGTACTGCCTTTCGGTTGCTTCGTAGAGAACCAGGAGGGTAACACGGCGGTTACGGGGATCGCTCGGGTGCCCGGCGATCATCGGAAATTTGTCGGCATATCCGCGAACTTCGCGGACCTGATTCTGCGCCAACCCAGAGACCTCCATCAATTCTCGAGCGGCGTTGGCGCGGTCGGCCGAGAGTTCCCAGTTGGTGTAGCCGGTCTGGCCGATGAATCCGGCGTCGGTATGCCCCTCAAGGACGATTCGATTGCTGATCTTGCCGAGTTCCTTGGCGATTACCATAAGAATCACCGCGCTATTCTGAAGAAGCTTGGCCGAACCGGGTTCGAAAAAGGCGGCGTCGTTCTCACCTTCGTTGAGGATGATGCGGAGCCCTTCGGAGGTCAGCTGGATTTTGACATTTTTCTTCAGGCGGGCGAACTCTGCCTGCTTTTCGAGCTCCTTGAGGATAGTGTTCGCGGCAACAGCCATTTGTTGCTTTTCCTGCGGCGACGGGAGAACGTCGCGCTTCTGCGGGGCGTTTTTCAGTCCGATCGTTGGATCATCAGAGGGCACAGCGCCTTGCGTGCCCTTGAGCACGCCGGCTCTCCCCTCTTGCTGGAATTTGCCGGGGTCGCGGAAATATCCGGCGACCGCTTCTTTTACTTCCTGCTTTTGGCCAACGAGCCACATCACAAGAAAGAACGCCATCATGGAGGTCATGAAGTCGGCGAAGGCCACCTTCCAGGCACCGCCATGGTGACCGCCATGGCCACCCTTTTTCTTCTTTATGATAATCGGCTGGACTTCAGACTGTTCGGCCATAACTACTACTTACGCTTTGCCTCGTTGCAGGCTTTTTCAAGTTCCACGAAACTAGGACGTACGTCGGAGAACAACGACCGACGGGCAAATTCTACCGCGATGACACCGGCTACTCCCTTGTGGAATGACAGGAGAGCCTGTTTCATGCAGCCGAGGTACTGGTGGTCGCCGTTGAGACGGTGTTGCATGCTTGTGGCGAGAGGGCCGAGGAAACCGTAACAGCCCAGAATTCCCAGGAATGTCCCGACGAGCGCTGCCGCTACTTTTTCGCCGATTTCCGACGGCGGACCATCGAGTGAGGCCATCGTAATTACCACACCAAGTACGGCCGCAACGATTCCAAGTCCGGGGAGAGAATCGGCTACGGTGGTCAGGGCCTGCGACGGCATCAGCTCTTCCTGGTGAAGAGTCTCGATATCGGATTCCATCAGGTCGTCGAGATCATGTGGCTGAACCGAACCGGAGATAATGACGCGCATCGTATCGCAGAAGAACGCAACCGCGTGGTGGTTCTTGAGGAATTTCGGATATCGCTTAAAAATCTCGCTGTCTTTGGGATGTTCGATGTGGTTTTCCAGACCCACCAGACCGTCGCGACGGGCGACATTGAAGATTTCGTACATCATGACGAGCAGGTCCAGATAGTCTTTCTTGGCAAAGCCGGCGCCCATGACGCCGGTGATCTGCCCAATCATCTTCTTGATAACGTTCAGAGGGGTCGCGATAAGCATTGCTCCCAGGGCCGCTCCGCCGATAACGACGAGTTCCGCCGGCTGACTGAGCGCGAGGATGTGGCCACCCTCCATCATGTAGCCGCCTATGACGCCACCAAGTACTATGATTGCACCGATAAATAGAAACATAGTCTGCCTATCTCACCTTCATCTGAATGTGCCCACCGGTAATGGTCTGCTTACCTCTATTGTCGGCGTTTTTGGCCAAAGCTGAAGCGCGCAACCCGCCCAACACCAAAAGATTATACCACATGTTCTTGCTTGTAGCTCCAGTCTGCGTTCGGTACCTTGGGCTATCATAATGTGAGAGACAATCGAATGAAGAAACTTGCACCAACCCACTCCTGGCTCATACTTCTGGCAATCATGGGGATCACCCTGTTTGCCTTCCCGGTCACCGGAGCCACCGAGAGCTCTGATTCGGGACATTCAATACTGGAAATATTGCCCCAGCTCATGGTCATCCTGATTGCGGCCAAATTGGGAGGGGATCTGTTTGAGCGAATGAAACAGCCCCCTGTTCTGGGTGAGTTACTCCTGGGTATCGTCATCGGAAACTTGCATTTGGCCGGAATCCATATCTTCGATCAAATCGGATCCAGCGTCACGCTCGAAATCCTCGCCGAAATCGGGATCATCATTCTATTGTTCGAAGTTGGCCTGGAATCGACCGTAACGGAGATGATGAAGGTCGGTGTGAGTTCGCTTCTGGTGGCTCTGACCGGTGTCATACTTCCCTTCTTCCTGGGCTGGGGAGTTGGCGTCTGGTTTCTCCCCAACGAATCAATTTATGTGCACATGTTTATTGGGGCGACTTTGACTGCAACCTCGGTAGGAATCACCGCCCGGGTACTCAAGGACATTAACCAGATCAAATCGAAAGAGGCGCGGATCATTCTGGGAGCGGCCGTGATCGACGATATCCTCGGGTTGATCATCCTTGCCGTTGTTGCCGGAGTGATAGCATCGGTAGCGGCCGGAACCGGAGGCTCAGTCAGCACGACATCAGTGGTCTGGATTTGCGCCAAGGCAGTACTATTCATTCTTGGAGCCATTTTGCTTGGTTCGCTCATTCTGCCGCGGCTTTTCAAGCTGGTCTTTCATCTCAAAGGAAGTGCGGTACTATTGTCGTCGGTGCTGATTGTCTGTTTTGGTCTGGCCTGGCTGGCGGGATTGATCGGGCTGGCGCCTATTGTCGGGGCCTTCGCCGCCGGTTTGATTCTGGAGAAGGTTCAGTACAAGCAGTTCACCGAGCGGGGAGAACATGAACTTGAAGATCTGATCAATCCGATCGCCGCGTTTCTGGTGCCGATCTTCTTTGTGCGGATGGGGACTCTGGTCGACATTTCTACGTTCGGTAATGTGAACATTCTTGGATTTGCCGGCGTGGTGACGCTTGCCGCAATCATAGGCAAGCAGGCCTGCTCACTTGTAGTTTGGGACAAAGCGATCAACAGGATTGCGATTGGCCTCGGAATGATTCCTCGTGGGGAAGTCGGTCTCATTTTTGCCGGGATTGGATCGAAACTGATTCTTGATGGCCACCCGGTGATATCGAATTCCACTTATTCGGCGATCATCATCATGGTGATTGTTACAACGCTCGTCACGCCGCCCTTGCTGAAATACTCCCTGAGAAAGTAGGAATTATCCGGAACCACCCAGTGGGCATTCCCGATCAAGGCTGTCTGATGTTTCAGATCAAGTAATCCGTTGTGGTTGAGCCGGGTATGCCGGTTATAGAAGATTCCCAGATGACCACTTGACAACCATAAGGGCTGCGGGTATACTGGCCTTCCTGATCGCGGGGTGGAGCAGCCTGGTAGCTCGTCGGGCTCATAACCCGAAGGTCGGAGGTTCAAATCCTCCCCCCGCCATAATAACCAGTCGGTCAATCACTTAGCCATTCCAACCTCTCCCGGACCATCGAAAAAACCTTCGGATTTCGGGAGTATAGGAATGTTCCGTCTCAAGCATGTTCAAGGACTCTACGCTTTAGTCGATACTAAACTCGTGGGGAAGAACGACTGGAAAGTCTATATCGATGCCTTCATCTTCGGGTGCAAGGTCAACAATCTCACGGAAAACTCTGTCAACAGCTACGCTGAACGCCTCGGATACCTGGTCAAGTACCTACAAGAACGCGGCATCAATGTTGAAGATGTTACTCGACTTCATTTGCAGGAGTACATCTACTCCCTCGTCGGCAAACTGTCGGATGTAACGGTAAACGGCAGAATCCAAGCCATGCAGCGGTTTTGGAATTACCTTGAACAAGAGGGCATCTGGAAGAATCCAAACCCAATGCACCGTATTAAGCGAATCAAGATCGAGAAGAAGCTCAAGGAGGTCGTCACTGAGGAAGATGTCACTAAAGTGATTTCAGTCGTGAACAAGAATTCATTCACCGGCTACAGAAATGTAACCATGCTCATGCTGTTCTTCGATACTATGATCCGTAGGAACGAACTCATTACCCTTACCAACGAGAATGTCGATCTGAAGAGTGGTATAATCAAGGTGTATGGGAAGGGCCGCAAGTGGCGCGAAGTCGCAATGGGCGCCAAAATGGTCAAGACTCTGCATTTCTATCTAAATCGCTGGCGACAGGAGATCCCAGGCGATTTGGTCTTCTGCACTCATGACGGTAAACCACTCGACAAGGACAATGTCCGGCATATAATCTTTCGGATGGGCAAACGAGTCGGTATTCACCTACATCCTCATTTGCTCCGCCACTCGGCTGCGACTTGGTTCATTCGCCACGGCGGCTCGCCAGCACTTCTGCAGCGAATCATGGGTCACGCTTCCCCGGTCGTGACGGCAGGATACACTCACCTGAACAGTCAAGATATGGTCGAATCGTATCGGCGAATCAGCCCCGCAAACTCCGTTAGATGGTAGGTGCCTATGAGGAAATATCAGTCGAGAAGATTAGGCCCAACAATTGGCCAAATCGGATAAAGGCAAGACTAGGGTTGACCGCTTTCGCACTCCGCCCCTATTAACGACAATGCTGACGTGATCTCTTGTAAGTGCACACGAGCCCGCTGATGGTTAATCAGCGGGTCGCTGGTTCGAGTCCAGCCGGGGGATCCGGAATTTCAATTTCGTGAGTTTCTAATAACCCTATCATATTCAGACTCAATTTGTTGCCGAGTAATGAAATACTCTTCAAGTCAGGGATTCTAGAACCGTAGATCAGTGGTTCAATGGCATCAATTTCATAATTGATTAGCTTCATACAGGTTAGGACTCTAAACAATCTTGAAGAAGTTGAGACTATCATAATAAGAGGCCGACCCGATCGACTAATCACCTGGAGCCAAATCCAATTTTCTCGCACAATACACTGAAAGTCTGACAAGAATCCTGCGCTAAACAGCGAATCCAATCCAAGCCCTCTTTCAAAGAGGCGGTCTCGCCGCCAAACGGCGGGCTTAGTGGCATGACCGCTATAACACACGGCCACAATTACGGATTAATGTGAAGACGGCAGTAAGCCTGCTTACTCGCAAGTTTGGCCACTCGAAGTTTCAACTGCTCATCAGTCTTCGCCTTGTCATTAACTTCAAGGCACGGTCAATCTTCTTTTTGGATTGGTTGAATCTAGTCAATAGTGGATAGCGGTCAGTGGTTTCCAACGACCCAGAATTCGAGATATCAAGCAGATCAGTTTTCATGAGAAAGTTCAGTCAATAAGAATACTCAGTCAGTTTGAGCCATGATGCTTAGGATAGCCAAATCCCTTCAGAAGAAGGTCAAGATCGTCAATCGTGGTAAATGGACACTTCGGTAGAAAGAAGCCCCTGCTTAGACCCATAAGCAGAGGCTTTCTTTTGCCTCGTTTGCCTTCACTTGATTGACTTCTGTCTAGGACCTAGGATCACAGCCAATAGCTTTATTATGGCTACTATGATCCCTCCTACGACGAAGATCAATGCGACGACAACAGGTACCGGAATCTCCATAGCGACCTCCTATGTTGATTTCATGAACCATCCTTGGCTATTACACTCATTGAGTATCCTTGTTTCAACACTATTATCGACAACTAGCAATTAGCACTTAGGACTCTCATATCATTTCTACACTATGAACTCCTATTATAGGATTACAAAAAAAGCGCAATCTCAAAAGTCTATTGGTATGGGAAAAAGACAATGTGCAGGACTTCTAGTGGATAGAAGTGCACTTACAAGGACTTACTACAATACTCTGCGCGGCTATTCTTAGTTTCACATACCACAATAATATCATCGGTAACTTCTGTGTCAAGGTAAAATTGGATTTGCTACAATCGATATTGTTATTGTAGCTAGAATATTATGCAGAAGATGTGTTGGATTTGGGTTCAGTGTAGCCGCCTCTTTTGGGAAATCGCGCTTGTAAGTCCTTGCATTTAGCCAAGTATTGGTGTATCGATCTCCTACTGCAGGATGCACAATAGCGAATTTAAGCCATGCTCCAGTTCTAATAAGAGACCCAAAGTCTCGCATGAGCACAAGCAGATAGGACATTGTCTTGCTACATGAACCCAACCATGTCACGAGACATTTCATGTAACAATATTGGCGAGTAGCCTAGCAATTCAGTCAAGACTCCGCTGATTGTTGATATTGTAGAGGACATGCAATGCCCGCATGCTATTACCAATGAAGATGTAGCTTCTTTGCCATCTGGTTATCTAAGATGGTAAAGTACATTTGACGTAGAAGATCTCGATGAACTGGAGCATCCGATAGCTATTTGAAATCTGAAAGATAGTCAGCTCTAACTCGTTGATATTCAACAAAAGGGACCTTCCAACAGAGCAGCTGACTGTTGATCAGCAGGTCGCTGGTTCGAGGCTAAACGGGGAACTGAGTATTTCAGTTTTGTGGGTCCTATCCAAAACCTAGTACATTCAGATTCAATCGGTTGCAGGCCAAAGCGGTGTTCACATTTGTTCAGTTTCTAGAATAGTACATCAATGGTTCTGAGAAACTTTGGGTATTCCAAAAACAAATCTTACTTGAAATAGATCCAAAGGAATCTTGGGGTACTTGTGGCTATTGTAATAGGGAAGGAAGCTCTCAACCAATCGACCAACCAAGTAGGGCCCAGCCTAACGTTCATATCCAACTCCTTGAGAGGATTGACGAGTCTTCAGTGCCCGGCTGCGAATTCAATCCGCGCCCTCCTTCAAAATGGGTGTCTCGCCGCCCAACAGTGGGCTTAGCGGCACGACCACTATGGCTTAGGACTATATTTGCAGAGTGCTTATAGACGAAGCATAAGACGCTCATTTCGAGGTGCAATGGAATCGACATTGCGACTACTCCTATATCATCACTTTGATGCAAACCCCAAGGCACGAACAATCTTCGTTCAGGGAGGTTTGGGTCAAATCAACTATGACGAGCAGTACTAAACAACTCAACGCCGAGTTATCAACTGGTCCTATCCAACAGGGCAAAGGTCAACCAAGCGAAGCAACTTCGCAATCATGAATTCCCGTGCCATGAATTGCCTCAGCCCCATTGCTAAAATGTTCCAGGTGCCGCATTGCAACACGATTAGTAGGCAAGAGGACAGTGCAATTGACCTCATGGGGGACCCCGCAAAAACTACAATCTATCTGCAACTTACAACTACACTTCACATACACTGGCGCACATTGATACTGTCGCGCTTGCAAGTATATTCCATCGGCGTTTGGTCCCTCAACTATTGGAGTAGTCTTGACTTTACTCACCGATCTTAATAAGACCTCTTTACTCCATTCCGCTCTTGTACTAACACTCGACCTTGCACTCACCTCAGACTCTACACCTGCAATAATCTTGTCCAGTTTCAACTTTTGCTTAGAAAACACCTCGCGGTCTACTCCATGAGTGGTAGCACTTCGTGACTTAGTTTCAATGGTCAATTCCCGCTCCGACTCGATATTTCGTTCAGCCTTTCCAACTGTATGCCATTCCTGTTCACTCACGAATGACTCATTTACAATTCGAACTTCCGTTAGTCGAACATGAGAGTTTTGCCGAAAGCTCAGAATCGCCTTTCGCTCCTGAATCATCAGGTCTACTGTGGAAACTAATTGGTCATCTTTCAGCGTGTCATATTTTAAGATTGCGGCCGCAATAGACTGACACAGATGTTCAATATTATTTTCGACATACAAAGTAGTTTTCTCAAAGAAGGCGTGTAATCCTACAACAGCTGAATGTGGAACTTCGTTTTTATGAGCTGTCAGGACAATGAACTGGATTGGCTGCGAATAGGATTTCTTTATCCGTTGGATGAGGTCAATGCCCGTCATTTCAGGCATTCTTTGATCCACAATTATTACCTTTATCGAGTTGTGCTGCAAGATTTCAATCGCACGCAAGGGCTCCGATGCTACAAAGGGTTCAAACTTTAACTCCCTCTGAATAGCCTTTGCTATGACGTCCAAGAATAGAACATCGTCGTCTACAACTACTACATTTATAGGCACCTAAACCTCCACTCTTCGGGTGACCAACAAACTATAAAACGAATTCAGTCCTTTAGATTCTTACTCAGTACTGAGGCGAAATGAGCCGCAACTGGGATTGCTGATTCACTAGGGCAATTTGCCTGAGGTAGATTCCGCTACCACCAAAATTCTTTGACTCTTCTTTGCTGCAGTTCTTGATGGCATCGTCGTAATAGCACATTAGCTGAGAATACAGCTTATCATCTACCTGATCGGTCCTTGCAATCAGTCGCATTAGACCGTGAAAAAACCCCTGCCACCACTCAACCGATCGATCACTCTCTAGATTGACGAACAGTTCTCCGGTAAAACCAACGGCCGCTGCAATTGAGCGTCTTTCAACACTAAGCCGCAAGAATTCTGCAGACTTACTCCAGAAACCGATAACGTACAGACTGTGCTGCGGAACTTCCCACCAAACCTGCGAAAGGGGATGTGCCTCTAAGGGTGTGGGTGGCGGCGAGGGATAGAGTCCGTTGTCGTCTCCCAAACCCAAAGCAAACACGACCACATTCCACTTCTCATCGCTGACTTTTGATCTCAGTGGTTTAGACCGGTCAATTTCTGAGAAATTGGACGCCGCCGAGAAGAGCTGCCAAATGGGGAAACCGGGCGGCATCGCTGTCCTTAGATAGAGATGTTGAGCCCCACTTACATCAAAAATGCCCACTAGTTTCTTGAGGATTTGCGTGAGAAACGTCAATTTGCCCCCCTCAGGTGCTTTAGGAGGTGGTAATGCATGCGGACCAAATCGACTCCTATTGGTGTCCCGGCGAGTATCTCCTGACGCATTTGATCAATTGTCAGTGATACATTACCCAACCACACTACTCCAGTTGACGAATCCTCTACCGAATTTAGTACTTCCAGCATGTCCTCAACTAGGGCTCTGTTTAGATTTCGCGACAATGCTCGATCCTCAAGAGCTCTCAATAACTCAATTGGCCCTGCCTCCGTATTGCCATGATAAGAGTCAAACAATGGTAGGCGCTGAAGGTCGAATCTATTGTCAAGAAGCGAAATTAGTAGATCGCTCGTAAGATTCGCCTTTGACACTATGAAAGCTCTAACTTCTGCCAATCGAAGAATATCGGATTCACTTAGCAGGTTGCCTGTTAGCAATACGAGTTCTGTTGTGAGCCCTAGCCTTCGAACTTCATCAAACAAATCAAGCCCATTAAGCACCTCACTCTCAAAGCCCATATCCGTCACTACTCTCGCGTAAGTCCTAGATCTCACATTTTCAATAGCTTCGGCAACAGAGCGCACGAAAGAAATATTACCTAAGGCACTCGCCCTTGAAACTTCCTTGACCAGTTCAAGAAATGCCGCCTGGTCGTCACAGAATAATACTTCAGCCATGAGACCTCCCTCCGTCCAATTCGCTATCAATGCAGGGAAGAAGAATTCTAAGCGATGTCCCGAGTTCATGATCTTGCGGAGGCGACTTTACCTCTATTTGTCCTCCAAATTGTTCAACTAAGCGTTTGGATATCTTTAATCCCATGCCCCTACCTGGACCCGACTTAGTCGTAAAATCTGCAAGAAACAACTGAGATTGATGGTGGGGAGCAATTCCAGGCCCGTTGTCTGTAATAGTGACCAGAAGGAAACTGGGACGGCCCATTTCCGGTGTGGGCTCCTCAATAGATATTCTAACGATCGCGTCAGAATGTCCTTCAACAGCTTCCAATGAATTCTTGACCAAATTGAGAAAGACCCGCTCCAGGTCGTCTGCCGGGCACTTTACCTTCAATTTTGTCCCGTAGTCTCGTTCAAACTTGACCTTTGGCTGAAAGGCCAGCTTAAGATCAAACAGCGCAGATTCCATAACAGAACTTGGATCACATGGGCTGGCGTCACCGAGCTGTTCCGCGTTTGGATCAACTCTGCGAAGCTTTTGAGTTGAGATATCAATTAGGACCCCAATACGATTCGAGACGTGTTGAATTTTATCGAGTTGATACGCTAATTCGGCTGAAACAGACCTTGGGTCCACCAACATCTGGCCACACAAGATCCTCAAAGTTGCTAGAGGAGTGTGAATTTCATGACGTAACTGTTCAACAATCTTGAGACCGTCTCGATAGCTACTAGCATAGTCCCTCATCGCCAAGTGATTTAGTAGTACCGGACGCCCAAGTCTGGCCAGAGCGAAGAGATGCAAGAGCTTAGCAAGCAAGGTAAAGGAAAGCACATAGAGGATCGGAGTTGTAATCGACGGGAGATAGATGAATTGCGCAAGAGCGTAGGAATACATTGTGTACACGGCCAACATCTTGCTCCCGCGGGAGATTGACAGCTCAGAGGCTCTGAGAGTCACCGTCAAGCAATACCCCCAAAAGAGAATTGAAAAGGCCAGGTATGTTCTTGAAATCATTCCCATAGCAAAATGTGAGCCCGTTGGATCAAGAAACGCCAAGGGGCTGAGGGTGATTCCAAGGATGATAAGTGTGCGAGGAAGCTTGATTACGAACCGTGATGCGATCAAGAAGAGAGCACCAGAGAGACATTCTACTGAAGAGCTAAGAGCGCTAACCACACTACCAGCAATGGGTTGAGGGGCCTCAAAATTACTATTTCTAAATCCGTAGAATAGCATTGCCAACCATGCGAAGTTGAATAGCCAAGCAACTGAGGTCAGCGCAAAGAACCGCCCGATAGATGTCTTCAGCGATGCGAAAAGTATTCCGTTGGCATAGTTGACTGACGCAATACTAACCGTGACTAACAAGTTGAGCGCTAAAATGCTTTCAACAACCATGCTGCTCATTCCTCAGTGCCGATACTATCCCCTAGAAATGGTAACTCATATGTGATATCATAGTCAACTAACGATCACTGCGCAAAGGCAATTGCAATTCGCTGGATTGCGGCTGGCATGGGTCCCGATGACGCTTTCAGACTACTGCCCCCGGTGACCTTCCGAGAAAAACAAACCGTCAAAAACTCTACTTATGAATTGTCTACTTGACAGGAAAGCTCACGCAAGCACTAGTGGTTGAGGTATCGACAGACTCTCTCCCTTTTTTGCAAAATTGGGATGCCTTTAAAAACCACTCAACGACTGGTAAATACCTTCTATAGTCGTGGGTTTGGGGGAGCTTTTCATGGCACGGGCGTTCCGCCAAGTTCTTCCCTTCCAAATTGTTATCAGGTTGGTCATAACACAATATCGTCCGCTATTATGGCGGAAAATGACCGAGGGAGACCACCTGATGGCAAACGTGTCATTCAAGGACGTATGCAAGGTTGCCGAACAAATGGGCATGGGGAGTGATTTACTGGAAAGCTTTTCATTCGCGTGCCGCGTCAAGAACCTGACGCCCTCTACGCTCAAGTGCTACGCTGAGCGCCTGGGGTACTTAGTCGAGTACAGTGGGACAATCAAAAAATCGATGGAGGACCTAACTCAGAAAGATATCCAATCATACTTGATGCGGATACTCGACACAGTCTCAGCTGCGACGGTGAACGGCCGTATTCGCGTATTCAAAGTCTTCTTCAAACACCTCAAGAGTGAAGGGCTCATCAAGGTTGATCCAATGGTTTCGATCAGCCTGATGCGGGCCGAACAGAAAGTGAAACCGGTGCTCTCCTCTGAAGAGATGAGCCACGTCCTGGCCGGGCTCAATCGCAACACCCAGTATGGTGCACGCGCCTATTGCATGATTCTCTTGACTTACGACGCTATGCTAAGGCTAAACGAACTTCTCTCGCTCCGCGTGGAAAACGTCGACCTGCACGCTAAGCTCGTTAAAGTGTATGGGAAAGGCCGGAAGGAAAGGTTCGCTCCATTTTCTGATCGCACGGCAAAGACGCTGCATACCTACATTCTGAAGTATCGAAAGGGCCAACCGACCGACCTGCTGTTCGCTACCAAAAATGGTCACAAAATCGATCCTCGAAGAGGCCACCGGATATTTTCTCTCGCTGGCAAACGGGCGGGACTGTACTTGCACCCGCACTTGGTTCGTCATAGCAGCGCATCGCAGTTCATCCGGATGGGCGGCAATCCGGCCGTTCTCCAGAAGATTCTCGGGCATTCATCGCTGACAGTAACGCAACGATACGTACACCTGTCAGCCGATGATTTGAACTTGGCCTATGAGCGATTTAGTCCGGTGTCGCAACTAGTTAATGTTCGAAGTTCTACCTAGTATAGACTGGACATCCGCACTCGCACTTGTAGGTCCTATTGAATTCGATGTTGGTTCGGGACTTTCGGATCTCAGTATCTTGGATTGCCTAATAGCCTAGCCGAATATACCGCGAACACTTTGGTCTATTCGCCAGCAGCACTACGAAACCCGCGGAATTCGTTCTAGATGTTGAGCTTGAGGGCGGAGCGTCTTTTCGTAATTGCTGGCTGTCTCCTCCAAAAACCACCCAAAAGGTTAGAGCATGAGAGGAAGTTATACTAGCCAAGATCTGAGCATTAAGAGTGGCAAGATTGCCAGTTCATTTCATTAGCGAAGGAGTAAATTGTCACCTCGATAGTTTATTAGAAAGTTGTTGTGAAGGAATGAGGCATTGGCTATACTAATGACAAGCCAAATTTGCCTAATCAGGAGGGGTGAGTCAGTGTGGCCGCAGGCTGAATTTTCCAGCGTTTCGTTTACTTGCCGTTAGGGTTGTGATATGACCCAAATATCTATTGCCACTATCAATATTGCGTCTGCATCCAAAGAACGTGCGAATAGACTCTTCGAAGAGTGGCTGAAACCAACTTCATATGACATTTATGTTTTTACAGAGACATCCGATGGAGATGGCACCTCGTTGATCATCTCCGAGTTTCAGAATGCTGGTTGGACTACATTTCATCGACCAGCCACTGCAAAGGACAGGGGAGTCGCGATAGCGTCAAGAATCGGCGGGTCGTTGTCTAGCAACGTCCCGAAGAACGACCCCGCTCCAGGGAGAGCCCTTGTATTCGATGTTAATTCGGAACCGCCACTTGAGATTGTAGGCATGTATGTTCCGAATCGTGGAAACGATTGGGCGAAGACCGAACGCAAGCGATCATATCTTGATTGTTGGTTGCGCTATCTCAGTTCCCCTTCCGTGTCGGCGCGTCATCGTATTTTGATAGGTGATCTAAATGTAGTTCCCCAAGAACAGCGGCCGGTTTTTCTCCCTCAGCAGCAATTTGAGTATGATTGGTTTGCAAATCTCGTGCAATCTGCAGGCCTCTATGATGCGGCATTGAAGCATGGAACTCAACACGAGCATACATGGGTTGCACACACCGGCGAGGGCTATACATATGACCATATAATGCCTGACAAAAGGCTAGCCACTCGCGTGGCCGCACTTCAATATGATCATACAACGCGCAGGCAAGGTGGACTCACAGACCACTCAGCTATCATATTAACGGTAGTTCTAGATACAGTGGAGCGATTGGGCGTTAGGCCACTTGGACAGCCCATTCAAACAGAGTTGTTTTGACTATAGACTAGCCAAATTTTGCGGGGAGGTAGGTTGGATCCGCTTGTAACTTTCGCTGATGCTGCTTGGGTAAAACTGGATTTACTGGCTCAAGGGATCGAACTTGCGCCCTCAATCATCGGAATCAATTCAAGCGTTGATTTCGCACAGAGAAAATACTTCTATAATAGTCCAATTTGGCAAGAGACGGTAGGTAAATTACCGCAGGAACTTCGAGTACTGGGCCTTGTAGTCGGTATAAACGCCTACGGCAACTCGCCTTGGACTTTGGGATGGTCAGATGAAGAAGGTATGACCCTAGACAACGTCAAGAGGCAAATCAGTCTTCGGCCAGAGCTGATCCGTGACCTGAAGTTATTTGCGCCAAACTCGGAATACTCACAAACTGCGAATCTTTATGGCGGAGCGGCCCTTGCCTTCTTTTCGCCACGAACCTGCTATTTCTTCGCTGATGAGGTTCAGTGTACATTTTGTTCCCTGGCAGGCACTGCTCTCGAAGAAAACAAGTACAAGTCAATACTGTCGGCAACGCAAGTTGAGGATATCGTCTCACTAGCCCTAGAAAGCGATCCGGGACGAATTGAACAAGTAATGATAGTGGGGGGAAATGTTCGTGACCTGGATAGTGGGTTCAGACACCACCTTGAATTAGCTAGGGCGGCAAGCAGTGCTTTGTTGAAGTCATGTCCCAGTCAAGATGTCTCGGTCCACATTTCAACCATGCCGCCGCGAGATTTGCACCTTCTTGAAGAATTGCTCACGATTCCAAAGATTCACGTCATGTTCAATTTGGAAGTTTGGGATCCGACCGCATTCGTTCAGATATGTCCAGGTAAGGATCGTGACTACGGGCAGATGGGGATCCTAAGAGCGCTGGAGAAACTTAGGGACGTGATTGGCCCATACCGTGCGCACTCGTTGCTGGTGACGGGCCTTGAACCCGCTGAGACGACCATTACCGGTGCCAGAACACTGGCGTCGATAGGGGTTTCGCCAATTATTAACATCTACCATTCTGATCGGCATTCGCGCATTGGACTCGGGATGCGACCGACATTTAAACAGCTTGCCACAATTGCGATGGGCATTCAATCCCTCTACGACGAATTTCCCATCGAGCCATATTGGAAATCAAGCGGAAGGAACTCGATTGATGCCGAAGCCAAGAAAGGGTTATTTCACATACCGATATCGAAAGCTCTTTCTAAAGGCATTGCTTGAAAAGAACTTCAAACATACCCCCAGAAGTAGCACAAGCGCTCCAAAGGGGCATCCAAAAAGTCTTGGAGGCTAAACCAGGCTTGGACTGGAATGACCTTGAGAATGACGCCTATCTTGCAATCGTGGATAATGCCCAGCATCCATTGCTTCACCAAATATCACGTGAAGGAGTCTACCTAGGTGGTGACTCTTTGCGCCCGTATCTTATGGTAAGTATGGGAGAGTTGTTCGGGATCGTATTCAAAAGTACGCCCCATCTAACAGTTCCTAGCTTTCTGGGAACTTTGACGCAAGGGGGCGACTCATTTTACGTTGCCGATCATGGTGGCACAAAGTCAGATTTGGCTGTTTCTGTACTTGAAATTGATGCGAGTAGTGTAGGACCAACTTGGCAAACCATACCAAGCGTATACCTGACTGCGCTTACAAATATTTCTCGGTACCGAACGAGAAGATACCCACTAAATGTTGGTCGCCTAGCACAGTGGCTGCGCTTTCAGCGTGCGGCACGTGTTCGGGCAACAGATCTCGCTTTGGACTTCGGTGGCCGGACCAATCTGCTTATCCAGGACATATTAACCACTCGCCCAGATGCTCTGGGGATTTCACTAAACTTCGGAGAGCTCGCTTCGTTCAACGAATTTATGTCTGCTTTGCGCAGGACCAAGCTTCGACCAGTCATTTGTCTAGGCAATGTCCTGGCAGCTTGGGCGCAACGTGAGGTTAGAGAACTTTGTCACGACTTTGACTGTGTTATCTCTCCATCCTATGGCGAAGACGACCTTGTGCAGATATGTCGCCTTCTCACTGCCGGGCGCAAGACATGTTTAGACGATCTGCGGGCAACCAGTTGGATGACTAACGTTAGGGTCTGCCCAACGTCGATTGTAGTGCCAGACGAGCGTCTGTTGCGAGAGACGCTGTCACAAGGCGGCCAAGTTTCCATCGAAACAAGCTTCGGTTGTCAGTACGGAATGTGCTCATTTTGTCCGAGGGACCATCGAGGTAAGGGTTGGAATAGGCCTGCACTATCGGACGCCTCTGAGGTGGTGAGAAGGATCGGTGCCATGATTGCAGAAGTTGGCGACATTGAGAAGGGTGTATTGTCTATAGTCGATGAGGACGCATTTGGTGCAGACGGGAGAAGCCCTGATGTATCTCCAAGCATTATTCAAATCATTGGCGCCGCGGGTGAAATTGGGATAAGATGCGAAATATACACTCGACTAGAACAAATCCTGGACCCGAAATGGAGTGTGGATGCCTCGGTGCGTCGACTCTGTCAATTGCAAGAAATGTGCGACCACCTTACAAGAGTATTTGTTGGTGTCGAATCCGGTTCTAACTCCCAACTTCGGCGCTTTAACAAAGGACAGTCGGTCGCAGAGATAGTACCCGCGTTGCGTGCGGCCTCTCTTTTGGGGTTGCCTTTGGAATTTGGCTTCATAACTTTTGATCCACTCTTAACCAAGAGTGAACTTGTAGAGAATATTCAGTTCTTAGGACGAACCGATGTAATTCTCTCGGCAAATAAGTCGCTCCCACCTACTGAAGTATATGGCATAGCCTGTGAGCAGGGTAATCAACTCAAGGGTAATCCCGTATATGGTTGCGTCGCATATATGGCCACTGAATTGGAATTATTTGCAACCAGTAGACTAGCAAAATTGCTACAAGCTTCAGCGCCGCATCTCTTGGGAAATTTCGATCCGAATTTTGCACGATATGGCTACGTGTATCAGGATCCGGCGATTGGTCGTATAGCTGGAATTTGTCGTATTTGGACGGAAGGAGCATTTGAACCAATCTACCGAATTCGTGTTGCCGATCGGGCTACCTCAAAAATGAGTGGCGGTTATCGAGATGTTATTTCGAGATACCGCAAGGCGAGCTACGGCCTCCTCGTGTTGTTGGCAATGCAAGAGTTTCGTGAATTCCGACCACAAATGCAAGAGTTCTGGCACGAACTGTGTCTAGATCTCCCTACATTTATTGGGTCGGAGATAGGTGTTGACGAGCTCTCGGAACTCTGGAGATGGGTGTGCGACTGTGAGGCTGGCAAGAGCATCGAACAAGACTTGCGCTTTAATATAGATTACTTGAGGTCTCGTCGTGTTAACTAGCGCGCCAAGCATCACCTGCATTGGCAGCTTCGCTATCGTTGATCTCTGGATGGTTAGTGACTGGCCCCGCTCGCCGTTTATCTTGCGTGGAAATTGGGGTGGTCAGGTTATCGGCAACGATGCCGTAATCGTAACCCGTAATCTCTTGTCACAAGGTTGTGATGCTCAGTGCCTGTTGTTAGACCCTACTGAGGCGGACATTAAGACAGTTAACGATGCCCTTGGCCTGAATGCAGTAATCCCGATTGGAAGATCAAGAATCCGTGAACAGACTAGATCGCTATGTATCGAAAACGGATCTGGCGAGCGTTCTTGGATCTTCTCCAGAATTCCCGAACCAAAGTCGTCACTTTCCTTGATCAAGGCAAAGGTGGCGTACGTGGACTATTATCCCGAATTGCATCAGTTCCTAGACAAGGAGCTGATGACTGCCTTGGGAGCGCAACAGATAGTCTTATTTAATGTGGGCACAAGACCGCAAGATGCGCACAAACTATCGCAATTCTCCCCGATCATCCAAATTAGTGCACCTAAGGATTTGAGTCAAAGTGAGGCTATGTCTTTGGCATTGCGAGTTCTTACAGAGTCGAATGCGAGCAAAGTTGTTGTGACTTTGGCCGAACATGGGGCCGTTCTTGCCGCTGAAGGAATGGCCTGGTATTGTCTGCCCAGAGTTAAGTCAGACCGGAATATAATTGGAGCTGGAGCGGAGTTTTCCTCCGAAATCATAATGGGCCTCTTGCAGGGGTATGATGGAGAAGCCCTTCTTCAGCTTGCCGTAAATCAAACTGCTGCAAAGCTCAGCTCGTAGGTGTGTAATGGCTGTAATTGTCTTTGAGGGTATTAATGGTTCAGGAAAAACGGAAATTATTGAAGGAATACGAGATATTTTGGTGGAAAGGAAACAGCCGTGTGTGATCGCTGACCCTGCAGGTTTCGGGCGAATCGGGAGGATACTTCGCAATCAAATCGTCGATGGTGCGCTCAAGTCGACGCCGAACTATGATGCAGTACTGTTCACCGCGCTAAGGTCGGAAGGAGCAATTGCGCTGAAGGAAATACTACGCGTGGCACCCTCCACTTTTGTACTCCTTGAGCGATGGTCGCTCGCACTTGCTGCCTACGGCCATGCAGATGGCGCACGTACGACGCTGATATCCGAATTGCGAAAGCACTTGGATGAAATACTTAAAATTGACCTGACATTGCTTTTGGACACGACTGGCGAAATTGCCTACGGGCGACTGGCTCATGAAACAAAGAAGAATAGATTTGAAGCAAGAGGGCCTCAATACCTAGATCAAGTGGCGCAAAACTACAGAAGATATTCGGTGGCCGAAGGAGGCGTAAGGGTTGTTAACACGAGTGGTAGCTTGCCAAAGTCGCTAAGAGCAGCTTGGGAGCCAATTTCTCGAAGGTGGAGTGCGCTTGAAGCCTTTGACTAGTAACGCAAGCTTACATATTCCATTTACGCCCACATTTTAGGTTAGAGATTTTCCTACCAAATCCTCAGCAGTTACTCTCGTAGCTTCAGGACCAGACCCAGTCAGCCTTCCTGATCCGGGGGTGATAGCTTTCAATTTCATACCGAGTCTTGCGTTCTATGTAGTCACCAAATCTCCAAGAAACCTCTGCTCCCACGGTGCAATCGTGAAGTGTCCTGACCAAGTTTGGCCATGAGGTCATGAACTGATTCGGCGACGGCACTATCAACAACTGTCACCCAGGCTTGAAGGTCCTGGTGCACCATAATGTTCTTCGGTGCCGACAAGAGGTCGGCGAACCCTGTCAATTTCTCGGAGGCCCATTTCTTGAGGTAGCCCGGTTCGACGGTGAGGAACCAACTGCAATGCAGGTGGATACCGTAGTCTCGAATGCATACGTAGATATGGTAGTCACGAAAATCCTCGAGGCTGACAATGAGGAATTCTCTCCGCGTCTTGGATAGGAATCCTGAACTCTTGACCTCTTCGACGTTCCATGTACACTCACCGGGGATTTGCGCTTCATGGAGCTTGTCACAAATTGCGCACATAACGTCATTACTATTGCCGCCACCGTGGTCGACCATTTGCGACCACTGATTCAGGATTGATTCTTCTTTGAGCGTGATAGCCATGTGTGTCTCCTCCCCGCCATGTTGGGGTTGCCATGGTTTGCGTTAACCGATCTGGTAGTGCACGGGGTCTTCCTGGTCGCATGAGCGCCAGATCGGTGTGAATAGTGTTTTTTCATTGAGACGGTCAAACGTGGTAACCCAGTGGAAGCGTTTTGCCTTCTGCGGCCCGCCGAGTTTTGCGGCTGCCAGACGGATATTTGCTAATCGCTCCTCGCTGATTGTCACGTAGAGTGCACGGAATCCTCTGAACTCCGGCACACCGAAGTCACTTGCGTACCGTTGATACCTACCCTCCAAGAGATAGTTACTGTAGAACCGAAGACTCTTGAGAACGCCCTTTTCCAGGTCGGAAACGGTCTCAGTACCGCGATCAATCTCCACGAAGAACAGGGCGCATTTGGCTTCCCGCTCTAGGGCAAAGACTCCATCCGGAGTATGGCTGACTACCTGACGGTCAGCCGCAATGTCACAGATTGCGTCGCGGATGTACTTGTGCACGCCCCCTTTGGTCGTCTTCTCCCCGTAGTAGTCGGGAATGAACCCCAGGAGTTTCGTCGTGCTGTCGGTACAGGCGAGCCGAAGCGTGATTCGAAAGTCGTTGATGGCAAGAAAGTGCCGCATGAAGTAGTGGTCGCGCGGTTTGGCAGTTGTGTGGGACCACTTGAGGTCAGCCAGCTCCACCCCAAGGGCCCGAGCAACTGCTCCCAGCCCCGACGATCCCACGGTGAAGATGGCTTCGTCAATATTGGCGACATTGAACATCTGAACATATCCCTGCTCCCGTAGCACGCGGAGACGCCGGTAAGTAGTTTGCAGCGATGGGAAGTGGAGGCGCTGTAGCTGGACAACCGACAGAAACCGATGCTTGTAGAGGTCTAGAAGCAAGTCGCTGTCCCGCAACGTAAATTTGAACTCTGGCCGCTTCATTCAAAGACACCCTCGGGGTCGATGTCAGCAAGCGGGTCGTCCGTCCCGGAGAGTTGGGGCGGCTGCCCAGCACCCATGGGTAGCCGCGGGATGCCGGACTGTTGCCGCGAGGCTGTGATGACGGCGTTGGCCATCTGGGGGTCTCCTTCGAGATCGATCTTTGGCACTTTCAAAAGCATCGTCGTCTTGCCAATGCGGCAGTACGCTTCGCCGATGTTCAGCCGCAGAAGTTCCTCGGGTGGCAAGGCTTCAATCGACAAGTCAATCTGGCTGATGAACTCCGGGGCCAACCTGCCGGCATCCGCCTGTGCTACTTGGAAACTGATCAGCGTCGAGACGTTGCCCAGAATCTCGCGATAGAGTTCGAGTGGCACCTGCCGCGTCTGCTGGTGGGCCAGAATGAGGCCCAACCCGTACTTCCGGGCCCGCGACAACAGCTTCTCGTACGATTGAGACGCCACTGAGCAGAAGTTCTGAAATTCATCAAGGTACAAGTAAAACGGCCGACGCTCGCCCTTGGCGATGTTCGCCCGGCTCATCGTGGCCGTCTGGAACTTTGCCACAATGAGCTGGCCGATCAACTGGCTGGCGGCCTCACCCAATATTCCGTCGGACAAATTGAATAAGAGAATCTTGCCGTGGTCCATTGCCGTGCGGACGTTCAAAAGCCGATGGGCGATTTCGATCTGCGTCAAAGACGTTCGGGTCGGCGGGCAGAGACAGTTCCGCACGTACTTGTTGCGAACCAATCGACTGATCCGGTTGACAATCGGAAAATGGGCGTCTTTGGGAAACTGTGGGTAGGTCGACAGAAAGAACCGTTTGGTCTGCTCATCCTGAGTCGAGGCAATGACTGCCTCCCGCAACGCGTCATCCTGGCGGTCAAGAAGCGGCTCAAGGTCCAAAAGCGTCGACCCCTGCCGCTCGCACAGCGCGTAGAGGCTATGTCGCAGAATCTCATCCATACGGGGCCCGCCCTCTCCTACGACCCGCTGTAAAATCGTGAACGTCTCGTCCACATGTAGGTCGATGTCGTCGCCCTGGTCAAGGTGGAGTGGATTCAGGACTACCGGCTGGGCTAGGTCTGCGGGATTGAAGTAGATGACATCCTTAAGCCGCTCCTCCGGGATAAACGGCAGGATCTCTTCTGTGAGCATTTCTGCTTCGGGGGCCAGCACGCCGATCCCTGCCCCCTTTGAGATATCCTGGAGGATCAAGTACCGGAGTAAATTCGTCTTCCCATAGCCGGACTTGCCGACTACGTACATGTGCCGCGCACGTGTTTCCTGGGGGACTTTGATCGGCCAACTGCCCGCTTGGCTTCCCAGTTCAATCCCGTCCACGGCCTCCATACGGGCGATAATAAAGTCCGTGAGCTCGTCAGCGGTGACGCCAGCGTCGATTTGCTCAGCCAAGTCCTCTCGGCTTACGACCGTGCGTGCCAAATAGCCATGCTGGTTGGCAAAGTAACGGACTACTTCCTCGCACTCAGTCAGCCGCCTCCGTCCGGCGGCGTCGACTTCGCTGGCCCGACGCCGTTCACGTGAGGTCATTTCGCCCCGGAGCCAAAGCGCAACAATTCCGGCGACGATGATGAGTACGATGATGATGAATGCGTCCAGAAATCCCTCCCAGGAACCCGGAAAGTCAGTGTATTCTCCCTGTATATCGGCCGTAGATTGGGAGTCTACACCCTTGTTCGTGGAATTCGTTGGCAATCGAGGGGTTACTGACTGGCGGCAAGCCAAACTGAACCGTCCTTTGGGACGGTTCAGACAATTGCAACGGACAAGACTCTTGACTGGCGCAAAAAGTGATTGACGTCTGAGCTAAACCGCCTGTCATTGTGCTACGGGAGTTGGGCTCTATATATTCAAAGACATTGCATAGGAGCTAATCGTGCCACATAAACTAACCTTCTTCCCCATAGGCAACGCCGACACTTGTCTGGTGAACCTCGACAACGGTATGAGGCTGTTGTTCGACTTTGCCCACTGTGAGAGACAGGAAGATGACGCTGACCCTCGAATTAACCTTCATGACGCACTTTTAGAGGAGCTATCGGAGCAAGACGAAAAGCGGATTGAAGTCGTAGCTTTTACTCATGCGGATGACGATCACATCCGAGGGGCCACAGATTTCTTCGAGTTGGACCACGCCCAAAAATACCAGAGTTCAGAGCGTGTAAAGATCTCCGAGCTCTGGGTGCCCGCAGCATTCATATGTGAGACTGGCTTAACGGGTGAAGGTCGGATCCTACAGAAGGAGGCGCGCCACCGGCTCCAAGAGGGATACGGAGTCCGCGTGTTCTCAAGACCCGAGGCTTTGAGGGCATGGTTCGACGAACAGGCCCTCGATTTGCAGGATCGACTTGCGATGATAAGCGATGCCGGCACTCTTGTTCCCTCGTTGGAGATCGCTCGTGACGGGGTCGAAGTATTCGTTCACTCGCCGTTCGCATTCCGCCAGGAAGAGGATATGATAGACCGAAATGCGGATTCCATTGTGGTCCAACTTACGTTCTTGGTGAATCAGAAGGATACAAGGGTGATGCTGGGTGCCGACACGCCCTACGAGAGATGGCAGGACATCGTTAACATCACAAAGACGCATAGTAAGGAATCTCGATTATTGTGGGACGTTTTCAAACTGCCGCATCATTGTAGCTACCTTTCCCTGGGTCCTGAGAAGGGCTCTGAAAAGACGGAGCCTGTAGAGGAAACCGAGTGGCTCTTTGGCCAGGGGCGCACTGGTGGGATCGTGGTCTCGTGCAGTGACCCCATCGTCGATACGGATTCTGACTTGCCGCCGCATTTTCAAACGGCGGCGTACTACACGGAAGTCGCCTCAAACATCAACGGCAGCTTCAAAGTCACGATGGAGCACCCGAACACTGACAAGCCGAAGCCGCTTGTAATCATTATTGGTGAGGACGGAGCGAAGATTGAGAAGAAGGAGCGACCTATATCTGCGCGCATCGCCACCACTGCCCCACGCGCAGGACTGCGAAGGCGGCGCTGAGTGGGAGTAGAATTGGGACGGTCCGTGAGCGAGACGGCGCTGCAATCGAATCGTGCACGAAAATTTGTAAATTGCGTGCGAAGGGCTGAGTTTGCCCGTGTAATCGGCACCACCACGCTTGCGGGCGACGTTCCTACCGAGGCAGTCTTGATCGAGGTGGATGTGGAAATCGGTCAATGTCCCGTGAATCCTATCGCGAAGCGTGAGGAGGTTGCGGTCGTCTTTCGTGTGGATGACAGCTGTTCCCCTCAAATCGTGTCACTCCGTGATGACTTTCCGGTCGTACCGCACTTGAATCTCACGGAACATGAATCGATCAAAAATATATGTATCTTCAATGAACGTTGGGAGGAAATCAGACCGACCCTTTCGAGTTTCGGACTGCTTGAGAGAATTCAGCGATGGTTTGCTGGAACCGCCGCCGGCACTTTGCATCAATCCGATCAACCATTAGAGCCGTTGATCGGCATTAATGCGCCGTATGTGCTTGTCCATCCACAATTGCTGCGTACAGAATCGATCGCTGTCGCGAAACTGACAAGTGCTACCTATCTGAGGACCACCGTGATGCGAGAAATCGGCACGTTTAGCGGGTCAACAACAGATCAGTGCTTTACTGCCATCATCATGCGCACACCGGTAGTGACCCATGGGATCATTTACCGGGAGCCAAGAACGCTGGCCGACCTTACGTCGCTCTTTTTCGAGATTGGATTTGACGTGTCGACAATGGTTCGAAATCAATTGCGCACATTCGTAGACGACCCTGAATGGAGCTTGATCCGGGGCACCCGCCTCGTGGTCATCCTCATTCTCCCGAAGAGTAGAATCGCGAGCGGTCCAACTGAAAGCACCGATTTTCGCGCATTCATTTCGGAGTCTTCCGTCGAATCCATTGGCATTGATCTGGGCGTGCTCATTAGGACCGCGGGCGGGGTCGGCCCATTGATTACCTTCGACACTTCGAAGACCGGCGCTACCTCGCTCATCAAAGTCGGAAATACTGTCCCGCTTATGGACCGGAAGTCAGCGTGCGAGTACTCGGGGCGCAGATCGGATCAAGTCACAAAAATCGTCCAAGTGGGGGTCGGTGCGCTGGGTTCCCAGCTCGTACTGAACCTAATTCGACAGGGGTTTGGTCTCTGGACCCTAATAGACTCTGATCTCCTCTTGCCGCACAACTTGGCACGACACGCTGCATTTCGAGCACAGCTCGGCCAACCAAAATCTGATGGCCTAGCGCGACTGGCAAGCGACGTGGTAGCCGACCCCGGGACGATCACGCCATTGGTGGTCGACGTGCTAGAACCAGCGAAATTCGGCGACAAAGTCAAAGTTGCTTTCAAGAGCACGGATATCATCGTCGACTGCTCAGCTTCCATTGCAGTTGAGCGCACTTTGTGCTTGGACGTCGAGTCCGACGCCCGCAGAGTTGCTTTCTTCATGAACCCCTCTGGTCAGGATCTGGTTTGTCTGGCTGAAGACTGTGTGCGGCGTACCAAACTCGACGTACTGGAAATGGCGTACTATCGAGGATTACTGAAACATGCGTCTTTAGGAGGGCACCTATCTCCACCCATCGGCGTTGTCCGGTACGGGAGTTCGTGCCGAGATACGAGTAGTCGCATCCGACAAGACGCAGTCGCGTTGCACGCAGCGATCAGCTCGCGGGTCTTGGGCGAAATGGGTGAGCGACCGGAAGGTGCGGTTACTGTCTGGCGGCTATCAGACACCCACGCCCTCGACCGATTTGACATCGTTTTCGGCGAAGAACGGCGCGTGATCACGGGAGGCTGGACCGTCTGCTATGACACGACGTTTGAAGACAAAGTACAGATGCTCCGAAGGGACAAGCTGCCGAACGAGACCGGGGGAGTGCTACTCGGGCATGTCGACCTTCTTCGACGTTGTCTCTACGTCATCGATTCGGTGTTCGCACCGCCGGACAGTATCGAACATCCATACGCCTTCATTCGAGGTTTCAGCGGCATCCGAGCGAAACTCGCCAAGCTGACGAATGTCACTGGCGGCAACCTCCAATACGTCGGCGAGTGGCACTCGCATCCAGATGGCTGCAGTACACGTATGAGCGCAGACGACGTGACCCTTCTTGGTTGGGTGTCCAAGGAAGTAAGTGCACTCGATCAGCCAGGAGTTGTGCTGATCGTGGGGAAACACGAGATTCGCTTCCACCTGCAGGAGTCCTGAGGGATGCAAGTTGACACAGGTCGTACTGAGCGCGAGCTGTCCATCGGAATCGCCCTCTCCGGGGGCGGCGTTCGAGCGGCGGCCTTCCATCTCGGGGTACTAGGCTTCCTTGCGCAGATGGGCTTGCTCGGTGGAGTGCGTTTCATTTCCAGCGTCTCTGGCGGTTCACTGGCGATCGGTCTGGTGATGGCTGCGACACGAAATGCTTGGCCAACGGATGAGCAATACTTGCATGTGGTCTTGCCTGTAGCGATACGCAGACTCCAACATGATGGCCTTGCCTTCCGACTCCTGCTGGAAGGGCTGAAACGCCCGTGGGACCTTTTCAACAATCGCGCCAACCTCCTCGCATCAGCCCTCCAGCAATCGTGGAAGATCGCTGGCAACATTGCCGACTTGCCTCCTACCCCGCAATGGTTCATCAACACGACCGCTTACGAATCAGGCAAAAGCTGGAGAATTATGCAGGAGCGCATGGGTGGCTACCAGCTGGAGTACTGCTGGAACCCGCGTATCCCGCTAGCGAGCGCTTTAGCAGCATCGGCCGCCTATCCAGGGCTAGTTGGCCCGCTTGTCTTTCGTACCAAGGACCACGAGTGGCGGCGTTTCACTGGCTGGGAGAATCGGGCGACAGAGGACTGTAAACCGACATACCGGACTCTGCACTTGTGGGACGGAGGTGTCTATGACAATCTTGGACTTGAAGCTCTGTTCAAACCGTCAGGAGAGTCCCTCAGAAAGGGTTGCAACTTCTTGCTGGTTTCGGACGCATCGTATCCTCTCTCGTCAGAGCGTCCAACGTTTCTGCATCGGCGAGCACTTCGACTGTTAGAAATTTCCATGGATCAAGTTCGCTCTCTGCGGAGCCGTATGGCAGTCGCGTACTTTTCCAGTAATCCGAATTCTGGTGTGTATCTGCGAACCGGCAATACTGCGGGTGCCATCTGCGGCGCCTGCAAGTGCGAAGACGACCGCATTTTGGCAGCGGCCGCGACTTGCATGCCAACCGACGCTGTAGATTGTGTTGCCCACTACCCAACAAACCTATCAACCCTATCAAGAGAAGATTGCCACACTTTGGTAAGGCATGGATGGGAAACCGCAGCGTTTACACTGTTCACTCGGTGCCCAGAACTCTTTTCTATCGATGCGTATCGGGCTTATGAATCATCGCTATTTGAGATCGCTCCCGCACCCGGCAGATGAGGACAGTCCTCATCCGCCGGGCCCATGGTCGCCCTTAGCTAGCTCGGGCTTCTGGTTCGCACACAGGTGGTTTACCTGATGCAATCGGGAGCGTTCAAAGGGAATGACCGGAAACGGGCTGGCGGGCAGCACTTCCGAGTTGGCGGTAATGTGCCAGACCTTTCCCAGAATGTTCTCCGGATGATCGAGTTGGACTTGGTTCTGTGTCGTCAACACCACAATGTCAGTGCGCGGGTGCATAGTTGCTAGCCCTTGCAAAACATTCACCAAGTTTTGCATTCGCCGCTGACTAGCGGTGATCCACAGAAGGCGAAATGTCGGGACTCCGAGTTGTACCATAAGCGGCCGTGATTGCCACAACGTCAGATACGCCTCCAATTTTGTCCTGATTCTCGTTAGCGGTGCGGTTCCTCGGTCAACTTCGAGCATGTAATTGAGATCTTTGTCCTGGATCCGTAATCCAAAGTTTGCATCGGGGATAACCGGCACGTGAGCTAAGCGGTGATTGAGTGTGACGGGTACAGTGATCTTTACGTCGCGGTCAAACTTCCAAAAATTCATTGCTAAATCGTCTCGCGTTCGGCTGGCCAGCTCTAAGTTGATACGCACGTCATTGATGCGCAGTGCGTGGTCGCTCTGGGACGCCGTCACTCCGCGGGGAACGCGAATCCGGGAAGCCGAGATTCCAGCCAGAAGCCCCATGCCCTTATTGGTGATGCGGTACAAAAATTGCGACGACCCGTCACCACGCTGTACCGGTGGTGCAAATCGAGAGACGAGACCATGCCGATACAAGTGCACCATCCGTTTCCGCGCTCGGTTCACCGATGGGAAACAGAGGTATCGAATCTGCTCGGTCGACAAAACGCGGTACTCCGCCAACTTCGTGAGGAGAAGTTGGTCTCGCTCGGTCACTTTCAATGGCGACTTCTTACTTGAGTCGATCTTCATCATAGAGTTTGAGATACGTGAGACCGCAGGCGACCGCATCGAACATGTTCTGGTAGTAGCGCTCGCGCCACTTTCGGTCAGCTTCTCGATAGGCCTTGAGTTCCGGGAACTTCGCGCTGAGTACGTTGGCGACCTGGCGCTTGGTGGCCCGGCCGTCGCTGGTCACTTCCTTCTTGATGGTATTCGGGGCAAACTCCCATATTGGAATCTTCGCCTCGCTGATGAGGCCCTTGACGCGCTCGATCGCTGCCATAAGGGGCTGGTTCTGCGGAATGTGGCCAAACGAGTTTTTCTCTATCGCGACGACGTCAGGGTTCCGCTCTAAGAGCAGGCGGGCCACAATTTCGCACAGGAATGTCGTTCGGCTCTTGGCGTTGCCAGGGCGACGCAGGGATTTCACCCCGAAGTCGACCAATTCCTTGCCGTGGAACTGGGCAATGCCGGTCTCCCGGAGGCCCGGGTCAATTGCCAGAATTGTCTGCTTGGTGATCATGTCGTCGAATGAGGTAAATGAAGAGGGCACGACGAGATTTCTTGAGCTGGTGCTCCGGCATCGCGAGTGCCTGGCGGTATGCCTGATATACAAGGCTATGGCCATGCGCCGCGCACACCTGACGGTAGAATGGCAAGCGGACCTCGTCGTTGAAGGCCCGAGCAATCTCGAGAGCCAGGGCATCGGCGGCAGTTCGCGGAATGAAGGGGATGGGTCGGTTAGGCGTCATGGTGTTGTGGTGAGGAGGATTGTCGCCTGATGAAGACGTCGTGGCGAATGGCATTGAACAGGTCATAGAACAGAATTTCGACTGGGCACTGAATAATGGCGGAGAGTCGGAGGGCATTCTCAAGGCTTGGCGCTTTTCGTCCAGCCTCCCAGTGCGAGAGGTGTGCTGGTGTCTGTAGCCCTGCCAGCTTCGCAACCTGGCGTAATTTCAGATTGCGTCGCCGCCGGTAGCGGCGGATCTGATTGGCTGGTCGAGTTGTGGTTGTGTCTGGCATGGAGTGTGAAGCGATGGGCTGGTGAGTACGTGTACGGTAATAGGGGACGAAAATCGGTGCAATTGCCGGAGTCGGCAACTCCTGTGGATATGAGGGAGGAAAACTGACGAAATATTGACCTTTCATCATGGTACCGAATGAAAACCGAATGCTGTGGGCAAAAAAATATCGCATGATGCGAGGGGGCAAAATTCCTATTGCGGATTGGTAGGTGCGATGTAGATTAGGAGTGCGTACTGGCGGGTCGTTCCCCCTCCCCCCCGACTTTGCCTGTAC